>JAQYUY010000078.1 GCA_028728195.1 Endozoicomonas sp. (ex Botrylloides leachii) | reverse complement strand
CACAAAACACCTCATAAAGGTCGATGGTGCGAGGCTTCGTTTTTTTGCGAGCACTTTCAAGGATCGGAAGAATAGGTTCAAACTGCTCACGAGTGATATCGCTGGGGTACTGTTGTCTCATTCGATGAATTATCAAGTAAAATCAAGATCATGAACAGCTTCTTAGATTATATTAACAAAACACTCTTTGTGTTTGACAGAGAGTTTTCCAATATTGCTCAGATCAAGACCATATTCTAAAGCAACAGCATGAAACTGGCTTTCTGCTTGTTTAGAAACAGAAACCAGTAAACCGCCACTAGTTTGAGGATCACAAAGAATCTGTTTTTGTATCTCTGATATAGCTGATGCCTTATAGCCGTAGCTATCATAATTTCGCTGTGTTCCTCTCGGTATGCAATTGAGCTTTTGATAGTGTTCAACGCCAGGTAATAGGGGCAGTTTTTTGTACTCAAGGGTTGCTTGCAAATGACTGCCCTCACAGAGCTCTATAAGGTGTCCCAGTAGCCCAAAGCCCGTGATGTCTGTCATAGCATTGACACCCTTTATAGATCCTAAGTCTTGCCCGATACGGTTTAACGTACACATAGCATCACGAGCAATATGCCGATGCTCTTTTAGTAAACATTGTTTTTTTTCAGCGGTAGTAAGAATACCAACACCCAACGGTTTGGTGAGGTACAGTTGATCTTGTGGCTTGGCATTATTGTTCTGTTTTAGCTTTTCCAGTGCAACCCTACCGGTTACAGCCAATCCAAAAATAGGTTCTGGTGCATCAATGCTATGACCTCCGGCAATAGGAATATGAGCATCAGCACAAGCTATTCTGCCTCCGTCGATAACTTGTTGGGCAATCTCAGGGGATAATTTATCCACAGGCCAACCAAGAATAGCAATTGCCATGATGGGCGTTCCTGCCATAGCATAAATATCACTGATTGCATTGGTGGCTGCTATACGGCCAAAATCTTCCGGATCATCAACAATAGGCATAAAAAAATCAGTGGTACTGATAATCCCTTCGCCATTACCTATATCATAAACAGCAGCATCATCTTTACTTCGGTATCCAACTAGCAAGTTCTTAGAGTTAGGTAGATGAAGCTGACTTGCAAGAATTCTATCCAGAATGCGAGGTGATATTTTGCAGCCGCATCCACCACCATGGCTGTATTTTGTTAGCTTAACGGGCTGGGTAATACTGTCCATAAACGTGAACCTATACCAAGAAATTTGAGCTAGGTAGTTTAATTTATTATGTTGGGGTAGTCTCGTTGATAGCGATCAAGCCACATGGCTGAAAAACTTTGAAGCAGTGGAATCATCATAGCCCAGATAACACTAAGAATCAGCATTGACTTCCATAAGGGAAGGCTGAGTTCCACATTAGATAGCTGACTGCCCGCATAATAGCTCATAGGCCCTGCTATGGCACCTACTAAAGCCCCAGCTAACTTATGACGTCCTGTCCAAGCAAGGCAGTGTCTTAAAGTCGTTGCAAATAATAACCAAAGACAAGCCAGCCATAGTGGCAGTAGCAGGCTATCATGGTAGAAAGATAAGACACCGATATTACCTAGAAAACTGTCAACAGCACTACCTAACACTAGCGTCACAAAAAGAAGTTCTCGCTCTTTTTTCCACTCAGTAATAAATATCACATGAATTGTAACTATCAAGACAGTTGAAATCAGCGCAAGTGTATTTCCTCCCAAAACACAGATAAACCATCCCGCCTGAAAGAGCAAAGCATTGATAATTCGTTTCCATGGCATGCTAGTCATGATAAATACTCCATTAATATTTTTAATGTCTGGGTATATACTATGCCTATCAATGCTATCAATTACTCGTCGTAATTTCTCGCCACTGCTGGGTTATATACCGTCTCAAGCTTATTTTCCCTTTTGTATGCTTAATAGGTAACTCTTTAAAAATAAAAAGTTTTTCCATTATTTCAGCCGTAGGATAAATAGCTGGGTTATTGGCTATATCGGGGTTAAGATATGGCCTTGAGGCGGGTACGGCATTAGCATAGGAAACAGAGTTAGATATCTCAGCAATAACCTTGGGCTCCATAAGATAGTTGAGCAGAGCGTGAGCTGCTTTTTTGTCAGGAGCATCAGCGGTAATAGCTAGCATATCAACCCACATTGCAGCACCTTGTTTCGGAATTGAGTACTCAATATCAATACCATTTTTTGCCTCTTTGGCGCGGTTGCGAGCCATCAGCATATCACCCGACCAACCAATCGCAACGCATATATCACCATTTGCTAGATCAGCGAGTGATTTAGATGAATGGAAGTAAGTAACATAAGGGCTGACTTGTTTTATTTTTCCAACAGCAGCCTGATAATCCTCTATTTTTAGGCTATTTCCTGGCCTACCAAGGTAGGCCATTACCGAGGGGAGCACTTCGGTCGGCGCATCAAGAAATGCAACGCCGCACGTTTGTAATTTCTTCATGTTTTCAGGTTCAAATACCAGCGCCCAACTATGTGTTGGTGCATTTTTCCCTAATATTTTCTCTACTGCATGCTTGTTGTAGCCAATACCAGTAGTTCCCCATAAATAAGGGATACCGTACTGATTACCTGGATCAATAGAATCTGAAATCTTTTTCATCAGTTTTGGATCAAGATTCTTGAGATTAGGTAACTGGCTTTTATCCAGTTTACTAAATGCGCCCGCTTGGATTTGTGCTGCATAAAAATCATGGGAGGGCGAAACTAGATCGTAGCCGCTTTTTCCAGAAAGCAGCTTACCTTGAAGCACCTCATTACTATCGTAAACATCATAGGTTGTTTTGATGCCAGTTTTTTCTTCAAAATCCTTCAGCGTGTTCGGAGCAATATAGTCAGTCCAGTTGTAAAAATAGAGGTGTTCTTTTTTAGCTTTAGTATTGCTATTAAGCGCGTTAGCCTGATTTAGCGCTGAAAAAGCTAACAAAGATAGCATAATAGATAATTTCAGTATCATATTAAATCCTGTAAAACAAGATAATGCAGAGCAACTCACGACATTACATTAAATTTTTTCATGCAATTATGCTTGATTATAGTAGCGTACCAGTCGTACATTCTAATGGCGTGATGGTGCTTAAAATAAAAGCATCCTATGCTAAGTCTTACATAGCGCCTACCCAGAAAACTAGGAATAGTTAATTTCATCAGGTTAGCTATTCACAAGCTATTGAGGAGAGCTTATGCATGCATTCCGTAATATATTGCTAGTGATTTCCCGTTCAGATACAGCCGATATAGAATTTCATCAAATCTTTAAATTGGCAGCAGATAACCGGGCCCATCTACATGTAGCATTATTTGATAATAGTCTTGATGTTATGCAAAAACTGCAGTTTTTGCCTATGGAAAAGCAGATTGAGAGCATGTTGCTGGAGCAGCTTGAAAAGGAATTGAACCGTATCAAAACACTGGCCTGGAATGAAGGTCTATTAGTAGACACGCAAATTATTCCAGGACGGCCACGGGACTCTGTACTTAAAATGGTTAATGAGCGGAACTGTGACCTTGTGATTAAACTAGCTGATCCTAGCGGCGTTTTTTCCAGAAAGCAGTTGGCGGGAAATGATCTTGCGCTACTAAGAAAATGTCCTGTGCCTGTATTGATAATAGCCGATAGAGGCCAGTTACCATCTTTTTCTGGGAAAATCATGGTTGCTATTGATGCGGGAAACCCTGAAAAAAAAGTGCAAGAATTGAATCAACATCTACTCCAGTATGGGCTATACATTGCCACACAGGAACAGGCTGAGCTTCATTGCGTCAGTGTATGGGATCTTCCTGCAGGTGGAAAACGGGCTTTGCGCATGCTCTCAGATGAAGAACTCTATGAATTGCAGGAAATAACACGAAAGCGCTATCGGTGCAAACAAGCAGAGTTAGTAGAGGCATTTAATATTAACCAAGACGGGCATAACCGTGTGCACATGCACTTACTAAAAGGGTTGCCATCTCATGAGATTCAGCGCCTAGCTAATGAGTTAGAAATAGACCTGATTATCATGGGAACACGAGGAATCCACTCTCAAAATGTCGTAATAGGGAATACAGCAGAAAATATTCTCAATGGTGTTTATTGCTCTGTTCTGGCAGTACATCCTGAGGATTGTAGTAGTCCAGTAAAATAGGCTGCAATCATTTATTTTTATTGAGTGGTCAGGGCTTCAGACCACTCATATGCTCAATAGCAGACTGTATTTCTATGTCAGAACAATCCATACAAGTACCCTTTGGCGGCATTGCACCTATGCCATTAATAGCATTAGTCAGCATCTGATTAAACCCACCTGCTGCCTGCATATATTTTGACCAAGCAGCACCATCTCCTATTTTGGGCGCATTAAGTAAACCTGTTGTATGGCATGCTGAACAAAATTGGCTAACTACTTGCTCACCGCTTCTGGTGCCATTATCACTCTTTACCGCTGTAAAGGCGTTTTTTGCACAAAGCTGACCGGCTTCGCAAACTCGACCTATGGGAGCTATTCTTTCAGCAATTTCCCTACGAGAACGCTCATCGAGATCAATCGCCAACTTAGCCGTCGCGGTAGCAGTACATATTGTAGCCAGTAAACATAATAAGGCGCGTATGCGTATAAGAAATAACCGTGGCACTCACTTATCCTCTTTATAATTATTCAGGTGCTGGTTAGCATTTTGTAAGATGATATACTCAAACGCTTTCAAGATGCTCGCGTTTATTCAGCTATAACCCTTCATTTTAAGGAGTAAGCTTGGAAGAAAAATGAGCATCTTGAATTCACTTGGGTATATAGGCCAGCTAGCTTATGATTACAATCCCTATTACTCGGAATAGCCTATATGGATCACCCATCATTTTAATTTCTGCACTTTTAGTATAAAGCAACTAGTGCAGTTAAAATAGAATATTTCTATTTGCAGTAACCCGTTGCAAACCATATATTATCAACGCCGATTTGATGCTGATCTAGGTGATCAATCAAACTAGTTGATAACTCTGGTGGGATATGAACTTACCAATCACTTTATCGTGTCGTTCGACCAATGTCGAAAATAGATAGTTTTTCATACAAAGCGCTTCAATCGGGTTCGAAAATTTAGATGGTTGCGCTCTATCCGTTAGCCAAATACCCTGCTAACCACATCCCTACCCATCAGACAGATGCGAGCGGTAAGGGTTCAGTTTTTTCTAATAGTTGCTGCGGTGCCTTGCTGAACCTTTGGCCAAAGGCATGAGCGATAACTATTGTTGGGCTGGTTGGCATTATCGCTGCATTCGAGCTGAAAGCTCTTTTTACACTTCCTGCATAGATAGCGCTGATGTCCACTTGTTGCTTTTCTATTTTTAACGACACTTTTATTTTAAATATAATGGATACAAGCAGCCTTAACTGAAACATGATAATTCCAAGAGAAATTTGGGAATATAGCAGCTCAACTGGTTGGAATCATCACCATTTATTTCAATTATCAATATCATAATTATTTAATGCAATAATTGTGCTATTTAGCATGTCTTCAAGACCACTGATCATGCCTGTGCACTCAGATAAATTTTTATTGTAACTGGCCACTTCTATTTTTTTTGCCATTTCTCCTAGTTTCCTAGCGCCGATATTAAAGCTACTGGATTTTAAAGTATGAGCTGCTCTGGTTAGAACCTCTATATCAGCATTTTTTGATGATAATTTAATATCTAATAATAATTTTGGGGCATCCTCAATATAGCTATTTAATAATACAGGAAATTCTTCCTCCATTAATTCTTTTAACATCATTAAAGTTTGGTTATCAAGAATATCTTTTTCTATTAAAATCTTCTCATTAGAGGGACTATTTCTGTTGGTTGCTTCTTGTTTACTTTTAAGATCTATTGACTGACTACCCAACCATTGGGTAATACGCGCTACCAAAAGTTCTGGCTTAACTGGTTTTGTTAAGTAATCATCCATACCTGATGCAATGCACTTTTCTTTATCACCTTCCATAGCATTAGCTGTCATAGCAAGAATAGGAATTCTCTTTTTCCCCGTGGATGCTTCTTGTTTTCTAATGTGCCTAGTGGCTTCATAGCCACTCATTATTGGCATCTGACAATCCATTAGGATCAAATCATAGGATGATGCCGATACTTTTTCTAATGCAGATTTACCATCTGATGCGATATCCAGCTGGGTAAATCCTGATTTATTGAGCATTGCAAGAGCAACCTTCTGATTGATGACATTATCTTCAACAAGTAATATATTTGCATTAAGCGCTGTTTTAGGTGCAGAGACAATCTGAGAAGTAAATTTAGGAGGGGAAATGTTGCTTTTCTGCTGCAACGCTCCTAACGTTACATCCAATAACCTTGACTGCCTATAAGGTTTACTTAAACTTCCAGCAATAAAATTTTCCTTTTGTATATATCTAGATAGCGTATCATTGGAGCTAAGCAATATTCGCTTTGCTTGGTTAATATTAGGTAGTTTTTCAATGCTACGTGATAACTCTAAGCCATCAACCTCTGGCATGTTCATATCAATATAAACTAGTTTAAAAGGCTTTTTATTATTTTCTGCGATTTGTAATTTTTGTAATGCTTCTGATGCACTAGCAGCCTGCTCATAATCAATATGCCAAGAAGTTAGGTAGTGATTAAGGATCTCTCTGTTTATTGCATTACTATCAACAATTAACGCACGTGTACCTTTGATATCAAAGGGAGTCACTTGGCGATCTATAATATTGATTTCCGATACCGGCATCTTGATACTAAAGCTAAAAATAGAACCTTTACCTTCCTCAGACTGAACAATAATATCACTTCCCATCAGATTAACTAATTGATAACAAATGGTTAACCCTAGACCTGTACCACCAAATTTTCGTGTAGTACTGCCATCTGCCTGACTAAATGCTGTAAATAGCGAGCTTTGCAAATTTTTAGGAATGCCAATACCAGAGTCTTCTACAGAAAATAAAACGACCCTGTAATTAGGTTTTTGCTCTACCTGCTTAATGCGTACAGTAATACATCCCTGTTCAGTAAACTTTACAGCATTGCCAAGAAGGTTAGTCAGAACCTGACGCAACCTAACCGGATCACCTTTTAATGTTGAAGGAAGTCGGGGGTCAGTGTAGCAATTTAATTCTAAGCCTTTCTCTCTTGCTTTATTTGCCAATAATGAACAAATGTCTTCTGTTAATGCTTTTGGGTTCATATCAATAGATTCTATCTCCATTTTTTCTGCTTCTATCTTAGAAAAATCGAGAATGTCATTGATAATTTGTAAAAGAGCATCAGCAGAAGAATAAGCGGTCTCTAGAGATTCTTGTTGAAGACTGTCTAAATCAGTATCACGTAGCAAGTCAAGCATACCAAGAACCCCATTCATAGGCGTTCTTATTTCATGGCTCATATTGGCTAGAAACATGCTTTTTGTTTTAACAGCCTCCAATGCGGTGTTCTTTGCTTCATTCATTTCTTGAATACTGGCCTGTAACTCAGCATTACTGGTATCAAGTTCTTTTGTTCTTTCAGCTACTGCTTTTTCTAGATCGTCCCGATGCTGCTGGAGGCGTTGATCGCGCTTTTTTATTTGGCTGAGCATATCATTGAAGCATTCATATAACTGACCAATTTCATCATTGTGAAACGTATAGACTTTTCTATCATATGCTTCATTCTTACTTATATCGCTGATAATATTGGCAAGTTCAGTAATTGGGCGGCCTAAGAGCTTTTGCAGTCGTGATGTGAGAATGTGAGCTGCTACTATCGAAGCCAAGATAGCTAACAGTGCAACAAGAATATTTTTCAACAGCTCTTGATACAACAGTGAAAGGTCAGACTTTATATAGATACCTCCTAATAGCTGGTTATCAAGAATAATAGGGCGGTATAAATGAAGGCGTGTATTGCTGAAGTGTGTAATAGGTTTATTAAAATTATTTACCTTAAAAGATAAAGATTCGCTTTGGTTATGGTGATAAGCGGCAATTTGGTCACCACTGTCATTAACTAGATAAGCTGACTTAATATGGAATGCTGTTGAAAACCCATTTAATAAGCGTTTAGCTGACTCAGTATCTTCAAAAATTAAAGCAGCCTCTGAATTAGAACCAATAACCTCAGCGAGTATTTCGAGGTCATTAACCATAGATGAACGAGCATTGATCAAGTCGCTTGTTGTTTGAATAGAAACGGTCAGTAGCAAAACAGTATATGCCGTGATTAACATGGCATAACGTAATTTTTTCTTTATTGGCAGATTATCAAATCCAAAATTTATCATGACAGTCAACTAGTATTTTTATAAATTTTTATTTGCCTATCCCTTAAGGTTAGTTCTAATAATTGGCGATACAATTTTACGTGATTTGCCATCAAAGAATTCAAAGGGACTAACTCTCAGCCTCGCTATCTAAAATATTCGCCATAAATTGTAGCAATAGTCATAAATGATCAAAGCAAAGCACTTTAATACTCATTACCTTTTCTAACTACATTATTGCGCTGCCTATGCGAATAGGCATACCTCATTGAAACTCTTCGCAGTGGCATAGTTAGAAAATACGATTGGTATAAGGTCATTGATACAACCCAAATCAGTCAACTGTGCGTGCGTAGGGCCGATATGAGAAAAAATCCTTATAAATTAAGTAGTTATTAATCCTTGACGCATAAGCACTAGTAAAATAAGAACAGAAAAAGTATTGGCAGAAATATCATAGTTGCAGTATTTTAGTTCACCAATATACTGTACATATGAACAGTAATACTATCAATAGCCAAACTTGGAAAGTTTACTATGCTGAATCAGCTATCTATTAGCAACTACGCTATTGTTAATGAACTGGATCTGAATATATCCAAAGGAATGACGGCTATAACCGGCGAAACCGGGGCTGGCAAATCTATTATGCTTGATGCGCTGGGGCTAGCTATTGGTGGCAGGGCTGGCAGTGATTGTATTCGCCCAGGTGCTAAGCGAGCTGAAATAATAGCTTGTTTTGATTTAGAGTTGTGCCCTGCTGCAAAAGGTTGGTTAGAGGCCCATGACCTTGACTCGGGTAATGAGTGCATTTTACGGCGAGTGATTACTAAAAGCGGACGTTCCAGTGGTTATATTAATGGTTCTCCCTCTACATTAGCAGATCTTAAAGCTATTGGAGAGTTATTAATTGATATTCATGGTCAGCATGAGCATCAATCACTGCTGAAAAAGAATACCCACCGTTTTTTCTTAGATAGTTTTGCGCATACTACAGAGCTTGCCAATAAAGTTGCCAATATTGCTATTGCATACGATAGAACACAGTTTGACTTGGATGAACTGCTGACTTGCAAGCAAGATCAGCATGAGCGCGTTCAGCTGCTTTCTTATCAATTACAAGAACTTGAGGACTTGGCGCTGGAGGAAAACGAAATAGAAGTGCTAGAGAAAGAACATCGCCAGCTTAGCAATGTCACTGCAACACTTGAAGCCTGCCACCAAATAAATACAATTTGTACAGAAAGCGATGCTGGCAATGTGTTACAGCAGGTTGCTTTGTGCATTAATAAGTTAACTCAGCTGAGTGTTGATCATCCAGCTATTTCCCAATCTATTGATATGTTGTCATCAGCGCATATTCAAGTAGAAGAGGCAATGGGTGAAATTAACCACTTCATTGATTACCTTCATACCGATCCTCAGCATTTACATATAATAGAAGAGCGACTTAGTGCTATTTATGATTTGGCACGAAAACATCGAATTCAACCAAATCAGCTTATTGAAAAACGGCATAGCCTCGCCGATGAGATCGAGAGAATACAATGCCATGATGAAGTAGCCAACACATTAAGGAATAAACTATCTGAACTAGCTAACGCATTTTATGAGCAAGCTGAATTATTATCACAAAAACGCCAAAAAGCGGCACTGAAACTGCAAAAATCAATTACTTCACGAATGGCATTGCTAGGCATGGATAAAGCCTTGTTCAGCGTGTCACTGACCCGAAAAATTAATGCTCTCCCCTCAACTACAGGGCTTGAAGACATAGAATTTCTAGTAACAACCAACCCCGGTCAGCCGTTGCGACCTTTGGTAAAAGTTGCATCAGGCGGAGAACTATCTCGCATAAGCTTAGCGATTCAGGTTGCTACTGCACAAACATCCTATACACCAACATTAGTATTTGATGAGGTAGATGTAGGCATTGGTGCTGGGACGGCAGAGGTTATTGGCAGCATGTTGCGAGAAATAGGTCAACAAAGTCAGGTCTTATGCGTCACTCATCAACCACAGGTTGCTTCACAGGGACACCAGCACCTATGCGTCAATAAAAAAACTAGTCAATCACAGTCTAATACAGAGGTGTTTTCTCTGACGGGCGACTTTCGTATTCAAGAAGTGGCTCGCATGCTGGGAGGAGTTGACATCACATCATCATCACTTGCGCATGCTAAAGAACTTCTGGGTACCTGAGTCAGACCTATTGATTGTTAAATCGCAAAGAACAGCACTAACCCAAGAGCCAAACGATACACCACAAATGGCATTAAACCGATTCTATTAATTACATTGAGGAACAAATGAATACATAAAAAGGCACTTAAGCCAGAAACACTTGTTCCCATAATAATAGCGTACCAATCAATAGGGGTATTAGCCTTTAGAAAGTCAACACTAAGGAGTAAGCCTGCACCAATGATGATTGGAATCGATAGCAAAAAAGAAAAGCGGGCAGAGGCTTCTCGGGTAAAGCCCAACATCAACGCAGCTGTTATAGTAATGCCAGAGCGTGATGTACCTGGAATTATGGCGAGCATTTGCGCAAATCCAATGCCAATAGCTTGGCTTGCCCCCATTAATTCTAATGGTTTTGAGCACTTACCGAAGTAATCTGCAATACCTAACAATGCACCAAAAATAAGTGTTGTTGCAACTATTACTGATAATGAACGCATACTTTCATCAAGACCTGATTTTTTTATTATTAGCCCAAAAATAACTGCAGGAATGGTGGCTAAAATAATGAACCAAGCCATTTGACTATGTCGTGTAGTACCTTTACCTATAAGTGATCTTATCCAGTCTTTAGTCAGCAGCCCAATATCTTTGCGAAAGTATAGGATAACTGCTAATAACGTACCTAGATGGGTTGCAACATCAAAGGTTAGCCCTTGATCTTGCCAGCCCAACAATCTAGCTGGCAAGATTAAATGGCCAGAACTCGAAACAGGTAGAAATTCAGTGAGCCCTTGTACAATCGCAAGACTAATAATTTGAAACGTGTCCATAAGGCAATACACTCAAACAACGATTAGAATGATAAATTTTTTATATTATTCAGCATTCCGTCTTGCTCTGATAGCTAAAAATATGATGCCTAGAATAGCGTTATACCAATCGTGTTTTCTAACTTCCATAATTGGCATGGGCAGCCGAACCCCATAATAAGGCTGTATGACGAGTAATCAAGCTATTGCGAGGAGCTCCAACGCAGCGCTGGCGCTAGGATGGCCAGTGCAATAGCGTAATTAGAAAAGATGATTGGTATTAGGATGTCTACGCATTATTCTGTCAGGCAGTAGTTAACCTGACAGTAATACAGTTAACTGCGCTCAGCGATACGCTCAATAATTAATACAAGTGTTACAGCTGCCAATGCTGCGATGCAAGCACTAGTTAACTGAGAACTGTCGCCTGTTAACTGTTCATAGGTATGTGGCAACACATTGCTTATTTGATCAGAATTTATTTGTTTCCAAGGCCAGATACGGTTCATAGATCCAAGCATCATACCGGTTAAAAGTCCCATCGTAATATTGCGAGCATTCGCTAATAGCCAACTTAAAACGCGTGAAAATAGCAGAAGACCGGCCAAACACCCTGAAGCAAACACGACCAAAACCGGTGCATTTAAGGTAGTGACAGCCTGTAGTACTGGTTCGTATATCCCCAATAGCAATAGCAGAAAACTTCCGGATATACCGGGCAAAATCATCGCACAAATAGCAACAGCACCACAGATAAAAAAGGTAAGCAGCTCAGGGTTTGCGGCTTTAAGGGGAGCCATACCTGAAAACCACCAAGCAAAGCCTGTACCAGAAATAAGACCGAGGATAGAAAAAAATTCTAATCTAGGAAGTTGCCGAAGCATATGCCAGACTGAGACCAGTACCAATCCAGAAAAAAAAGACCAAACAGGGATAGGATGATTTACCAGCATCCAACTGATACCTTTTGCCAAGGTAAAGACGCTTAATAAAATGCCACAACCCAACGTAAGCAAGAAAGGTCCATTAATATGATGCCAAAATGCAAAAAAACCTTGCCGAAATAATATTGCTAATGCGCTGGGACTGATTTTCTTCAAGCTGCTAAGTAGCTCATCATAGATCCCAGTAATAAAAGCGATGGTGCCTCCTGATACGCCGGGGACAACATCCGCTGCACCCATGGCAACGCCTTTTAATAATAAGAGAAGAGGATTTTTAACCATATATAATCAACGTACATAATAGTAAATAGTTGTTATGCATTGTTTTTTGCTACACTTAAGCCGCTTTAATTATCACAATGCAGTAACTGCATGAATGCGCAAGGCTGCCGCTAGACTTTAGCCTTTATACAAGTTGCTATAGCAGTAGTTTGTCGCCTCAATGAAGCCTTCAACACTACCGCAGTCGAAACGCTTGCCTTTAAACCTGTACGCCAATACACAGCCTTCTCTGGTTTGTTGCATCAGAGCATCAGTAATCTGAATTTCACCGTCTTTGTCCGGTTCGGTATCGGCAATCAAGTTAAAAATATCCGGTGTTAAAATATAACGTCCAATGATAGCTAGATTGCTAGGCGCCTCTTCTTTCGTAGGCTTTTCAACCATATCCGACACCCGCAAAATATCTTCACGGATTTCAGTACCGGCAATCACGCCATATTTATGCACCTCATCTTCTGGCACTTCTTGTACAGCAACGATGGAACAGCGGAATTGATGATAAAGTTTTGTCATCTGCCTTAATATACCAGAACCATCAGGGTTAACGCAGAGATCATCAGCTAATACTACAGCGAACGGTTGATCGCCTATCAGTGTCTGTCCAGTGAGAATTGCGTGGCCTAACCCTTTCATTTCTATTTGGCGGGTATAAGAAAATGTACAGTCGGTAATGAGTGCTCGAATATCGGTTAGCAACGCCTCTTTGCCACTGCCGCTGATCTGATGCTCTAACTCAAAGTTAGTGTCAAAGTGATCTTCTAATGCTCTCTTGCCTCTACCCGTTACTAAGCAAATCTCATTCATGCCTGCATCACGGGCTTCTTCAACACCGTATTGAATCAATGGTTTGTTAACCATCGGCATCATTTCCTTAGGCATTGATTTCGTGGCCGGCAGAAAGCGCGTACCGTAGCCAGCTGCTGGGAATAAGCATTTTGTGATCATTAATGGTCTCTTTATCTTACGGATATATTTATATTATGTCAGGACTTGCATATTAATGGTGCCGGCCAATTTTGGTGGCAGGTGTTCCTTATCTTTTGCAAACGCCTCAATAAAAACACCAACTACCTTTTTAAGCAGCTCACACTGATGCTGATAAATATTCACAAATACTTACACTATCTGCATTCTCTGGAGATATAATACTTAATATGCTGCCAAATATGTGATTTTTTACTGGGCATTCGTTACGAACTTAAAAATGTTCAATGTAACAAACTGGCTTAACCGCCCTGTGGTATTGTTTTATCTGGCACTGCTAATCATGAATACGGATGCAATTATCAGATTTTTGAACATGCTGTCAATGCGTAAGCCCAATATGTGTGTATTATATCAAATAACCACAAGATGCTCAGAGAAAACCCATTAGAGCGCTGTGCTTGTAATAGATTAAAATCTGTGCCTGCAAGTGCAACGGCTATGTAGTTGGTATTTATAATAAAATAAATGGTAATGCTAAGAAGTTTTTGACCGCCGCCATAAGTCAGCCACAATATCCTCTAGTGTATATTCTGCTTTCCAGCCTAACTCTCTTTCAGCTTTTCCTGGGTCAACATAGCAGATCGCTATATCACTAGGGCGACGAGTGGTGACCTTATATGTTAATTTTTCCCCTGAAGCGGCTTCAAATGCCTTAATTATTTCCAATACGCTAAAGCCCTTTCCCACACCTAGATTCCATACATGAACACCTTTTTTTTCATGGAGTAGTTTTTCCAGTGCGCTGACATGGCCACGGGCAAGATCGACTACATGAATATAATCCCTAACCTTTGTTCCATCTTTTGTCGGATAGTCATCACCAAATACTTTTAAGCGCCCTGAATGACCAGTAGCGACTTGAGAAATATAAGACATTAAATTGTTTGGAGTGCCATTTGGGCTCTCTCCAATCATGCCAGAGCAGTGGGCACCTGCCGGATTAAAATAGCGCAATATGGCAATGTTCCAGTCATTGTTTTTTTTGTGGAGCTCTCGCAATATTTCCTCAATTACTAGCTTAGAATGGCTATATGGATTGATTGCAGATAAGGGGAAATTTTCTTTTATAGGAAATCCATCAGGATAACCGTAGACCATAGCCGAAGAACTGAAAATAATATGCCTACACTTGTGCTCAGCCATTACTTGGCAAAGCGTAATCGTGCCACTTATATTATTCTCGTAGTATTTCAGAGGGTTCATGACCGCCTCATCTACAGATTTCAGGCCAGCACAGTGAATGACCGCATCAAAATCATGGTCATTGAACGTGCTAGATAGTAGGGACTGATCACGAATATCCCCTTTTATGAAAGGGATGTACTTTCCTGTTATTTGTTCAATACGCTTGAGCGCTTCAGGTGCGCTATTACATAGATTGTCAAAAACGACAATATCATGGCCTGACGTTAGCAGCTCAACACAGATGTGGGAGCCTATATAGCCCGCCCCCCCGGTCACAAGAATGTGCATAATGTACCTAAGTTAATTCAAGGTGCAGGACGTATTATCTAGACATAATCGTTAATTCTGCTCACTAATGAAACACCTATTTGCGGTAATATAACGCCCAAAACATAATTTATCGTTGTCGGAAACCCTTTGATTTGACAAGCGTTATTATTTCAAGCACGCCCAATTCATCATCTTTTATAATAGTTTGGTTAGATTCAAGTTTGAACTGTATACTAGCAGGCAATATAACTCATGGTTATACGGATAGAGATAGACTTAATAGCGGCTAAAAATATTCTCATGCCTTTCGTTTGGACAGAAAACAGTATGTGAAACATGACCTCCCTGAATACAAAAGTCTAGTAGTTCAGCAAGAAACTGATTCAATAGCAGTTTTTCATTAGGCTGGCAAACTCCCAAATGGCACGGCTCTACTCCTATAGGTAAACGCTTTACTTTTTGAGCCATGGTAACTTCTGCCATCTTAACATCATGATATAACCGAACGTCGAGTTCTGGTTGTTCAACCCACTGATCCCAAAAACCATCCAGCTTGATCCTGATACCCGTTGTATATCGAGACTGCTGCAACATACTAAAAGATAAAATATGGCAATGATTCGCTTTATTGTGAGAATAAGTAACAGAGAACTGAAAGTAATCTTTGACCTCATCATTAGGCATAAGTTGTAAAAGTCGAGCATAGTTTATTTCACAGAGGCTGTGGTGATAGGAAAGATCCGTTTTCTTAATTTTTTTTGTCACGAATTTCTGCATATTGTGATCATCTGGTGAGTTAGCATAAAAATGGTATGACTATTTCCTATCTGTTTTTTCATAGAGCTAGGTAATACTTTTCCTATGGCATGTTAATATTGTATCACTGACAAAGAGTAGAGGTTAGATATAACAGGATACTGAGAAGGTTGGATATTGATCAGTGTTAACTGTATGCTACGATGACACTATTTTCAGCTGATTATTGATTATCTCAATGATTCCACGCATTCTAGGCAAATTATTTGTACACTGTAATACAGTGCCGTGGATGATGCTATTGCAGGTTGCCAGCTTTGTTTTTTATGAAACCTAGACATTATATCCTACTTTACATCTAGTGTTTTCTAAGCAACAACGGCAGATGCTTTCTCTGATTATTTCTTAATTTAGCGCTGGCTTTTAAAGAAGGAGTAGAGTGTATGATACGAATCCCTCATAAGATTCTTGTGCTGGCGACACTGGCTGGATCAGCTGTAAGCTTGCAGGTTTTAGCCGCTGAGAACTTACAAGCTTCCTCAAGTCAAAGCTTAAAAGCTGGCGCAGCCAACTATGATTTGATTGATGTTTATAAATTGGCGATACAAAATGATGCTCAACTGGCTGCTGCCAAAGCCGGTGCAAAGGCTACAGAAGAGCAAGCGCCTCAAGCACGTGCACAGTTACTTCCCAATTTGAGCTTAACCGCTAATACACAATACAATAAACAAACAACAGGTCTTGAGCAGCAAGCTAATAACAAAAAGAATTTCAACTCCTACGACTGGGGAGCAACATTAACTCAGCCCTTATTTAATTTAAATAGCTGGTTCAGTTACGGACAAGCAAAAGCATTTTCTAGCCAAGCTAAATATCAATTTGCTTATCAACAGCAAAATCTTATTCTCAGGGTGTCAGAAGCTTACTTTAATGTGCTACGAGCAGAAGATAGTTTGGTTACAGCCAAAGCTGAAGAAAAAGCAGTAAAACAGCAGCTGGATCAAGCAACTGAGCGGTATAATGTTGGATTAGTTGCAGAAACTGATGTGCTTGAAGCAAGAGCAGTATATGACAATGCAAGAGTTATTCGCATTCTTGCAGAAAATAAAGTTTCTGTTAGTCACGAACAACTCAGGGTTATCACCAATCAGGCTATTGAGCATATTGGTAAGCTGAAGAAGTCTATGCCTGTCGTAGCGCCTATACCTGCGGTTGCTAATGACTGGGTGCAGAAGGCTGTTGTTAATAACTTATCTTTAAAAGCAGCAAAGGAAGGCGTTCAAGCAGCAGAGGAAAATATTAAGGCTAAGAAGTCTGGTCATGCTCCAACAGTGGATGCTTTTGCAAGCTATACATATAACTCTACAGATCTAACCAAAGGCAGTCAGGTGCCTAACACGGATAATTTTTATACCGGAAAAGGTGATCAAACTGTTTTTGGCTTGAATCTGACGGTTCCGATTTTTTCAGGCGGTGCGACAAGCTCTCAAGTTCGTGAAGCAACCTACAAGATGGAGCAGTCTCAAGAAAATTTTGACAAACTATTGCGTGAAACGAATTCAAATACCAGAAGTTATTTTTTAACGGCAAATTCTGATGTTGATCGGGTAAAAGCGCAAAAGCAAGGCATTATTTCCGCTGAAAGCGCATTGAAAGCAACCATAAGTGGCTATCAGGTGGGTACGCGAAACATTACCGACGTGTTGGATGCTCAACAAAAGCTGTATGCTTCCCAGCGGGATTATTTGAATGCGCGGTATGATTTTATTATCAACACACTGAAGCTCAAACAGTCAGCCGGCACTTTAAGCCCATCTGACATACAAGACCTAAACAAATGGATCACCTTTAAAAAAGGTGAAAGTATTTCATCTGGAATAAAATAATGCTGTTATTTTAAAGCACGGTTAGTTCGTTCTAACCGTGCTTGCTGTTGTTTTAGTAGCAATCTGACGGATAATTACAGAAAGCAACCTATTTAATGCCCCTTGATTATTTTCTACAAAGTACTTTGCATTATTGCCAATATTATTTTGGTAATGTTTATCCATCAGCAATTTGTTAATTTCAATAATTAAATCATTAGCGTTTCTTACTCTAATAAGCCCTCTAGCTTTTTCCAGAGAAGAGGTAATATCCTGAAAATTGAATGTATAAGCACCAGTAAGAATAGGAAGGCCAACGGCAGCCGGCTCTAGTACATTATGCCCTCCTCTTTCAATAAGGCTGCCGCCGACAAAAGCTATATCAGAAGCAGAAAAAAACTTCATCATTTCACCCATAGTATCACCAAGGATAATATCCGTATCAAAGGAAACACGCTCATGCTGACTATATCGGATTGTATTCAGTCCATTATGGTAAGCTTGTTGGAATACCGTATTAAATCGTTCAGGGTGACGCGGTACTAGCACTAATAGTAAATCTCTATGTTGATGCTTTAACTGTATGAATGCATCAATAATCAGCTGTTCTTCTCCTGCATGCGTGCTAGAGGCAATAAAAATTTGAGCAGGCTTGCCAAACCCCTTTTCCCAAGATGTGCGCAATTCAGCCGCTGATCGTTTGGTTTCTTCTGAGACTTGAATATCAAATTTAATATTGCCGGTAATATGTAACTTCTCTTTTTGTAATCCGAGGTTTAGAAAGCGCTCACCATCATCGGTATGTTGGCAAGCAACGATACTGAGTTGTTGTAGCATTGGGCGAGTTATCCACCCAAACCTTGAATAGCCTTTGGCTGAATACTTAGAAAGACGGGCGTTAGCGACGATGACAGGTATGTTTCTTTTATTGCAGGCAGCAATGGTATTTGGCCATAGCTCTGTCTCAATCATGATTGCTATACACGGCGAGGTGCGATTTAAAAAACGTGATAGAGCACATGGAAGATCGTAAGGAATATAGCTATGCGCGAGTGCGTTACCATGGATGGCCTTTACTCGCTCGGAGCCAGAAGGGGTCATGGTGGTAATTAGAAAATAATGGTCTGGATAATGCCGTTGTAATGCTTTAATTAGAGAAGCGCTGGCAATGGTTTCACCTACAGAAACCGCATGTACCCAGATGACAGGATTCTGCCTTGTAAGGCGAGGAGAAAAACCCAGTCGTTCTCCCCAGCGCTTACGATAAGCTGATGTTTTCCGAGAACGCCATAACATTCTGAGCAACACCGCAGGTGTGATCAAATACAGCAAGCATGAGTATATAAACCGAGCCATGGGATTATACTGTCTCTTTGTTAAATAAAGGGAATCTACATTAGGCATATTTGTGAAATACTGGATTAGTGTACTTGAATTTCGGCTGAACCTCATAAGTAATCTGCCGATAAATAACAAGTCGGATATTTTGTTTTTTTACTTGAGACGCTGCCAAGGGAGGCATAGATATGCTGCTAGTTGTTGTCGTTGCTGTTTGTATTATCTTAATCACTGGTTTTTTTTCAATGCTTGAGGCTGTGATCATCAGTATTGATGATTTGAGACTTGCCAGAATTCTACGTAAGAACCCATTGCGCGAGAAAGATATAAAATATGTCATTCACAACAAAAGCGATCACTTGTCGTCTATAGTACTAATAACAACCATTATAAGTATTGCTGGCAGTTCAATGGTTGGTGCTCTAGCAGCAGGCCATCTTGATAACCTAACACTTACATTATTTACTGGATTGCTAACCTATTTTATGTTGGTTTTTGCCAAAGTACTGCCAAAGTTGGTTGCAGTACAAATTGCGCCCCAGGTATTGGAAGCATTAGCGCCCGTTGTACGTATTGCCTGCCGACTGTTAAAACCATTGTTGTGGTGTGTCATGCTTTGGTCGCGAATGTTGAGGTTCAAGCGCGCAGATAAAATCACCCGAGATGATTTAAGAAGTATTATAAAATACTACAGCAAAAGTGGCGTGATAGGCCGTGAAGAAAGTTTCATTGCCGAGCATGCGCTTAATATACATAATCGCCGACTAACAGATTTATTGGCTGATCAAGGGCCAATGATATGGCTGCCATCAGATGCGACCATTGAGTCAATTTACGAAAAAGTCAAGCATTCTAACTATAAGCGCTATATTGTTATTTCTCAGGGTCGAGCTACAGGCATTGTGCTTTATCGACACCTTGCCCGAGCGGTTCTCAATGGCGAGCAACACAAAACTATTGGCGATCTTGCAAAACAGGCCATTTTTTTGGAGCCTGAAACCACCTTACTGGAAGCCCTAGAGATGTTTCGATCGGCTAAAGCTTCTGTCGCTATTTTGCCTGGTGATAGCCCCGAAGAAAGCAAATTTATTACCGTTAAACAGATATATCGAGCCATCTTACATAAGTCTGCTTAATAACAAATGGTAGCGGAAAACTGAATTATACCATTCTGCTTTTTTAACTACGCTATCGCGCTGGCTATCTGAATAACAGCACTGCGGCTGAATTTCTGGCACTATTGCAAAGTGAGATCCCGATATAGTTGTTATGCCTTAAATATTTCCTCTGCATAAGAAACCGCTCATGGAATCTTTCTCCAATCAAAACTTTCCTTCTAAAGTGATCCTTTGGGCAGTTCGCTGATATTGCAAATACGGTATCAGCTACTGGGATCTAGAGGATATGATGTTAGGGCGAGGCGTTGAAGTTGATCATACGGCCATTTACCGCTGAGTCCAAAAGTATGCACCTGAGCTGGAGAAACGACTACGCTTGTATTACCTCAAGCCTTGCTCATGGTGCAGCTGATAAATATGGTAATACACTGAATTTTTACCTGTCATCCCGACTACCTACAACATCATCAGGTCAAATATCTCAACAATGTCATTGAGTGTGACCATGGAAAAATAAAGCGGATTACCAACCCTATGTTGGGGTTTAAATCCACGAAAACAGCTTATGCCACCATTAAAGGGATTGAAGCTATGCAAGCCCTGAAAAAGGGGCAAGCTGATAGTTGGTATTACGCGAACCCCTTGGGAGGGGTGCGCTTGGTAGAAAGGGTATTTAGTTTGTAGCACACCCAAGTGCTAGTGTTTTAACACTTTCTGTCTAGTTTGCAACAGTGCCAATACTCTGCCCCCTTTTTTGAAAAAAATATTTTTCAAGAAGTGTCTCCATCTGATATCGTTGTTCTTATATCAACTGTTTGTATTGTCTGGTTTATAGACTCATTCTTGCTCTCTATTTCTTAGTGTAGATAGTAAAGAATCTACCAGCAGCAGGCCCACATATAAAGCAATATATTGATTGCATGTGTTATATTACTTCAGTGCCAGTTAAGTTGGGTTGAAATACTCAAGAGAGAGGATAGTCGATTTGGAGGTTGTATTAGTTTGCACCAGAACCCGGATTCAGCATAGTGCCTGATTCTAACTCAATTTTGACGCGCCTTTCGCGCAATGCTAAGCGGGTAATCCTGCTCTTTACAGACGTCTCTGCTCTTGTATTTTGTCTTTGGGCAGCCTTTGCTCTTCGCTTCTCGAATTGGTGGCCTGCTAGTCATCTTGAACCATCTTGGCCACTATTTATATTCATCCCCCTGTTTGGAGTTACCGTTTTTATTAAACTTGGTCTCTATCGAGCCGTCATACGCTTTATGAACGTAAAAGTTTTGCAGTCAATCGCCTTAGGTGTCGGGTTAGTCATTGCAGGGGCATATATTTTTACACAATTATTTGGCTTAACCCATGTTCCTCGTTCAGTACCAATCATTTTTGGATTAAGCGCTTGGCTCTATCTAGGCGGCAGCCGGCTGTCAATTCGCAGTTACTATCACTGGTTAATATCGCATTACTCCAATCGCGTTCGTGTAATTATCTATGGCGCCGGCGATGCGGGTTCACAATTGGCGATATTGCTGCAAGGAGCTGCTGAATATACACCTGTTGCGTTCGTAGATGATGACAAAGGATTATGGAACAGTCAGGTGCAAGGCCTGCCCGTCTATGATCCATCAACTTTGGCAGATTTGATTCAAGAAAATCAGGTTAATATGCTGTTGCTAGCACTGCCTGATGCAACTGAGGCGCGCCGTAGTGCTATTATTCGATCAGCATCTGAGCTAAATGTGTATATTAAAATAATGCCATTAATACCGGAGATTATCGCTAGCGAGCCACTAGATGAAATTCGCGAGGTTGAGATTGAGGACCTACTTGGCCGTGACCAGGTAACGCCTCAGAAAGCGTTAATCGAGTGCAGCATCACTGCTAAAGCAGTATGCATTACAGGCGCAGGTGGTTCCATCGGTTCTGAATTGGCTCGGCAAGCAGTCAGCAATGGCGCAAAATCGGTTATTTTGTTTGAGCAGAATGAATTTGCGCTTTATGCAATAGAGTCTGAATTATTGCAGTTAGCTCAAGACATAAATCCCAAGTGTTCCATCTATCCAATACTAGGTTCAGTGCTGAATTACGGTCTTATTTATCAAGTATTTTCGCAGTTCAATGTTAAGACAGTCTATCATGCAGCAGCCTATAAACATGTACCCCTAGTAGAGCACAATGTGCTAGAAGGCATCAAAAATAATACCTTTGGTACAGAAACAACGGCACTTGCAGCGAAAAAAGCCGATGTTGAACGTTTTATTCTGATCTCAACCGACAAAGCGGTTCGTCCAACCAACGTTATGGGCGCGACCAAGCGCCTAGCCGAGATGGTAGTGCAATTGCTTGCATCGGAAAATGGCTCATCAACTATTTTTTCAATGGTACGCTTCGGTAATGTACTTGGCTCATCTGGCTCCGTAGTACCGCTATTTAAGAAACAAATAGCTATTGGTGGGCCTGTAACCGTGACTCATCCAGAAATTAACCGCTATTTTATGACTATACCTGAAGCTGCATCACTGGTAATTCAAGCAGGTAGTATGGCTAAAGGCGGTGACGTTTTTCTATTGGATATGGGCGAGCCGGTTAAAATTGCCGATCTAGCCAAACAGATGATTCGTTTAAGCGGACGAACAGTAAAAGATACCAATCACCCGCAAGGCGATATCGAAATCGTTTACTCAGGACTGCGTCCAGGTGAAAAGCTTTATGAAGAGCTATTAATCGGAAGTAATGCCAGCGGCACTTTACACCCTCGCATTATGACTGCGGATGAAGAGTTTGTATCGCGCCAACGGTTAGATTTCGTGCTACGCAGCATGCACCAAGCAGTCGAAAACAAGGCCAGTGCAACAGCTCGTAATTTACTAATTGATATTGTGAAAGATTTTGAACCCTCGAGTAGTAATGTGGATTTATTATTTAAAGCTCAGCATCGCGGCGGTAAAGTCATAAAAATTTGCTGATCAAGTTTATCAAATAAAAAAGTAGGTGCTGGATTAATCTAATAGGTGCAATCAGCTAATATTTTATATGCTGCTGAATCAACCTATAACCTAGCTCATCAGCATTATCAGACGGCTACTGCATTTCACCTCTTTACCGCCATAACTTGATTTCGACACGTCGGTTTTTATCCCTACCGCTGCGAGTTTTATTACTTACTACGGGATAACGCTCGCCATGGTATTTTATCTGAATTTTCTCTATGGGAATCTCTTTTTCAATTAAATATCGCTGGATACTCAGTGCGCGCTTTTTAGAAAGCATTAAATTCATGAGGTCATTGCCAGAAGCATCAGCATGAGCGTCAATAAGTATCTTCTTAACTCTAGGGTCTGCGCCAAGATACTCGACAAGATTATCGAGCCATTGCTTATGCTTATCATCAAGCGTTCCCTGATTAGGATGATAAAATAGCTGCTTATATTGAGCCTGCTGATAATTAAGAGCAGGGAGCTGGCTCTGGCATTGATAAAAAGCCGCAATAGTTTTCTGCACTTGAACTGAGGGTACCTGAATGCGTACATTAGCATCCCATTTTCGATTTATATCAATCACCAGTTCTTTTCCCTGTTTTATCATAGCCACAAGCTGGGTAACGCTAACTGGCATAACAAAATGCTTACCTGCTGCTATCTCTTTTGATTGAAAAATACGAATCGGACTTTTAGGTTTCC
The DNA here is from genome assembly GCA_028728195.1 of Endozoicomonas sp. (ex Botrylloides leachii). Taxonomy (GTDB): domain Bacteria; phylum Pseudomonadota; class Gammaproteobacteria; order Pseudomonadales; family Endozoicomonadaceae; genus Endonucleibacter. Next base: position 23,716 of record JAQYUY010000078.1, on the reverse strand, counting down.
AAGCTGGCGCTTGAGTACCCACCAGCACATGTCTATGCTGCTGTCTATACGGATCGGGCTGTAAACTAATCTCTTCAACATTACCTGCCTCTGCTTTTAAGAAGACCCGACCTATTCCTAGAACATGGTTTGACAAATGACACGTCTGGCTTGTTGATTCAAGCTTCCAGAACGGCCCTTCTAATGCATCAGGATAAATAGTTGTTATTTTTTTCTGCACAACCACGGTGTTATCGTTAGGCTGTAATGACTGCGCTGCAAGACCTGTCAACGGGGTCTCCATTGCAAAGGTAGCTGTTAGTAAAGACATTCCAAAAATAAACGCAGCACTTTGTTGCACAAACATTATTCATCCAGTGGGCTAACCATCAGCCCTGTCTTGTCGTATGTCATTCCAGCCTGCCCAGTCATTACAAGATTACACATTTTCCGGGTGTTAGCGGCCAGCCTAGCCAGCAAACGGCCATTAGCATGGTTTAATTGTTGGCAGCGGGTAGCAACATCTTCTAACTGAAGCCAAAACTGATGCATTGTGGAATAGTTACCAGCGGTATCTACAATGCTCGATAGTTTTTCTCTTGCCTGACTAAAAAAAGCCATTATGCCTGCTCGGTCTGCACTACAATCAATTTGACTTAAGCAATGCTCTCGAAGGGCACCATTGACCTGAAGCAGGTTTAATAGTTTCATCTGTTGAGCTAGGCACTTTTCCAAATTCGGCATATCGCGATTGAGCATAGTTACGTGAGCCGTCTCTAATACTTTTTCTAACTTCCTAGATAGCGCAAGGGCATCCTGAAAATTGCTCTGCATTTTTCTGCATACAGCAATAAACTGAGTCTCAAGTGCCTGAGAAGTCATGTCATTATTGATTTTTGTCATTGTTAATCTCATCAGACAGCTCAAAAATTTTACTGGCTAATTGTTGGTAATCAATAGGTAACCCACCCTTCGCCAAAGCCTGCTTAATGCTTGCCACTCTTGCAGCATCAATATCCCCGATATTTACCATTTTCTGAAATAACTCATCCATATGACGAGCTTCGGGGCTGAGCTCAAAATCTTCTTTTTTGAGTCCTGTAGAACCAGACTCAGGCCGTTGCTTAACCGAACGATCCTTAGTTCTAGATACTGCTCCAGTTTTTGTTAATCCTGAACGATTGACTTTCGACATTAAAAACCTATACCGATCGGAAAAGTTGACAATTATTCAATCGGCATAGCGAAGAAAATATTAAATCTACCAGACCAACCCAATGCGTTAATTCTTTATATACGCATTAATTTTTGAGCACCCAAAGAGCCTACCGAGAAAGACTAAATCTCTTACAGGCAATAGATCATGGTTTAAGTAAAGGCAAACAAAAAAGCGGATTTATACGACATTTATCCATCTAATAGCGCTATGAACAGAGTACCAACCTACTATCCCTAGGAAAGGTAATTAAAAAGAGATAGCTGCTTAATGCTAGCATACACTTGCTGACTAGCACTTAAAATGACCTGCTGCTGACTGAGTTGGCTTGCAGCTGCAATCATATCAACATCCTCAAGCTCTGATTTCAACTGCCTAGAAAATAATGCCATGTCGCCATGACTTTCTAAAATATTATCAAGAAGATTCAAATCTCCACCACCTCTAGTCTGGGCCTCGCCAATTTTTTCTGTGGTGTTATCAATCCATGCAAGTGTATCTGACATCACTGTTGAGAGATTAGTCGGGCTTCTTAATTCATTAGCAGCTGCCTTTAGCGAATCAAAAATACTATTTAATGGAGCTGGTGCTGAAGCATCAAAAAATAACTCATCACCCGGCTGAGAAATTTGAATTTTTGCAGTAGCGCTTACTTGCACTTCGCGGTATAAACTATTTCCACTGTATATATAATCACCAGCAGTCTCTGTAACTGGTTGTTGTATAGTATCTGTACCTGAAAAAAGATACTGCCCATCAGCCGTTTGATAGTTTGCCAAGCTGACGAGTTCTTCATTAAGGGAATCAAGCTCTGTAGCAAAGCTTAACTGGTTTTCTAGGTTGTTTGTTCCATTGGTCGCTTGCAGTACAAGATCTCTGGCACGTGCTAGCAAAGAGTTCATGCTGCTATATAAAATATCCTGTTGCTGAAGCTCTCCCTGAGCCGATTTAATATTGCTTTCATATTGACGGATAGCTGCCAGCTCATCATTTAAATGTAAAATTTTTACCGTATCCACGGCATCATCAGCTGGCTGTAGCAACCTTTTTCCCGTTGATAGCTGATTAGAGGTTTTGGTCACGTTTTGCAAATTAAGCTGCATTAGCCTGACCATTGTATCGGTAAAATTATGGGTACTTACACGCATTGGTTCCATCCTCTATAAGTGATTTTAAATCCTATTAAAAAATACCCAGCAAACTGTCAAATGTAGTACGAGCAACCGAGATTACCTGAGCATTAGCGCTATAAAGTTGTTGAAAGCGCAGCAAACTAGCTGCTTCTTCATCTAAATTAACACCGCTGAATGAGCTTCTTGCCGTTTCTGCCTGATTCAACAGCTTAGTATTTCCTTCCAGCTCTGTTTTTACCTTTGATGTGAGTACGGCAATATCACTGACAAAAGAGGCATAACCTTGACCTAAGGTTGTCTGGCTATTATTCATTACTTTTTTCTGTTGTAAACCTATCAACTCTAATAGATTACGGTTATCTCCCGTACCACCTCCGGGCTGGGCATAAGCAAGCTCTTCAGGATCACTCATCACAACTCCGAAATCTCTAGCTGCATAACGAAGAGGAGACAAGCGATAAAACTGATCTGTTGCAGCACCATCAATATCAATCTCAACACCATCAAATGCCAGCGTGTCCACCGATCCTCCAGACAATAAACCTGAGCTAATAATGGCATTATCGCGTCTTCGGGTGATACTGTAATTCCCAGAGTTATCAACTCGAAGATCATAATCACTTGCCATCAACTGGTTAGTATCTGCGATACGTAAAGTACTAACTGCTGAAGATACACTATCTAAAGGCGTATAAGCTCCAGCAAGTGTATTTAGATCACTAAAAAGCGCAATACCGTTGTTACCGTTAAGATCTTCTCCGGCAAGCAGCTGTTGATTTACTTGATCAGAAAATACCAACGCCAATCGACCCAGCTCATTACGAGCTTGAACGAGCTCATTAGCTTGATAGCCTAACAGGCCACCAAGGATTCCTCCGATAGAACTGTTCAATTGTGTTTCAAGGGATTCGGTATTAAGCATCACATTAAAGCCATCAGTATCCGTAACTACCCCTGCTACATTAAGTGTGTTATATCGTGAACTTGAGACCAGCGCTTGTCCTGTTTTCATATAAATATTAATAGTGCCGTCTTTTTGCTCCATGGCATTTACGGTGACTAATTCTGATAACTGTCGTATGGCAAGGTCACGCTTATCCAGTAGTTCATTAGCAGGCTGATCACTGGTAGATAAAGCAATTAACTCTTTATTAAACTCCGCGATATTTTCCAACAAACTATTGGCTTGTGCCGTAGTCGCCTCTAACTGCCGACCTATCATAATGGCCTGAGAGTCCACATAGTTGAACTGCGTATTAAACCGCTCAGCTAGTGCTTCACTTTCTGTTAATACAACCCTTCTAGCACTGGAAGAAAAGGGATCAATAGAGCTACCATTAAGTGCTGTAAAAAAATTGTCAAACCCAGTCGCTAACGATAAACTTTCATTACCCAATCGCTGATCGAGTTCATTTAAATACTGAGCCCGCACTTCGTTGTTATTGTATCTTGACTGACTATCCCAAAGCTCTGCCGTCAAAAAACTACTAGCTATTCGATTGACCGAATTTGCAGTAACCCCTGTACCCAAGGCACCCAATGTCGGATAAAATGTATAATTGGGTGTGTATTGAACCAGTTGGCGGCTATAACCCTCGGTTTCGGCATTAGCAATATTATTACTGACTACCGATAAGGATTTCTGACTGGCTAATAATCCTGATGTTCCGATCTGAAGTAAGCTCATCGACTGCCCTGCTTTATTTTAACGTTAAAGTTAAGTGAGAAGATAAAAGCGTTATCGGCTACAAAAAAAATGTCTTTATTAAAAAAAGTAATGCTAAATTCAAGAAACAAGAATACTTCAACTCAAACTGTATAACCTATTATCATTAAAATACAAAAAAGTAGATAACAATAAGCTGTGAAATAAGTTAGTTATAAATTACTAAATATGAGCTACTTCACATTACGTCTTTAGATGTCTCCCTGTTATTTAAAATAGGTTTAGCAACAATCAAACATTCATTATTGTATCTTCCTGTTATTCGTTCATGACTCAATATGTTATAGCCTCCAATCTCTAAAATTTCTTTCAAGAAAGGATTTTCAAATATAAGACGACCATTTTCGTTTTTAACATACTTATCATCTATAAGATGTCTATTTTCATTCTTAACATCATCTAACACTACAGTAGCTTTATTGGAAATTTCAAAGCCATCAATGCCATAGTAAATAATTATTCCCCTTTCTAAAAACAGCTCTTTAAACTTTATAATAGCTTCATGCAAAGGTGATGGATTCCCATCAAAATAATACTGAGGTGCATCCAAAACCATTATCACTTTGTTTTTTTTATTGCCTACTTTTTTATTGAAACCGTCAAATGAATAAGGAAGATCTTCATCATAACTTTTCCTTTTTTCAGGTGGTATCACATTAGCCTTATCAACAAAAAAAAATGAACTTTTTTTAACACAACATGTCCTTATATCATAAGGATGTATGTAAACACCCTGATACTTATTCTTATGCTCATTTACACGTTGAATAAAGCTTTCTATTTCCTTATCACTTTTTATTTCTAGAATCTTGTGACTAAATAATATCCCATATTTAAGGTAATTTTCTTCAAATAAATTAATATCAGTGTAATACCTACAAAGACCAGATAAGAACCCTGCACCAGCCATTGGAAAAAATATGAATACTTTATCACTGTATGAATCTTTTAGTCTTACCGCTTGATTCATAATGAATTCAATCACTTTTTTATTTGGATACATTGTCATTGTCCTATCAGGAGGATAATGATGTGGTCTATCTGACAAGCAATATTTCTGACTTCCTGAATAATATAATCCACTTTTATCTGCAAGCTCACCACTTAAATTAGTTAATATATTTATCCAAAATTCTTCAGGTAATTCTTCACCATTATTGATACTTGCAAAAAACACAGAATTAGAATCTTGGTAATTTTTTATCCATTCATTTGCTGATAAACTTCCATAGAGACAAGATGCAAAAAATAAATTGCATATTAAAAGAAAAACTGAAAAAAAATAGCGATAAATTTTTTTCATTATATATTACCCATAGACTATCTTATCATAAGTAAAAATAGTCTAGCTAAAATTCACTATTTTCCAATTTTTTTATGCCTTAACTAATTAAATACTCTGAAAAAATAAAATAGTGATCAAATCTAGCATAATACGAAAACCGTATTTACCGTTATCTTTTATTGAACCATTCTGTGGATAATTTTCATCAGCTGATACCATGGAAGAAAAAATTTGTCTCCCTAGCTCGGCAGTAGACATTACAGTTGTTGCGAAGTTAAGATGTGATGCAGCTTCTTGTGTGGCTCTACACTGGAAGCTATTCAGGTCATGAACGCCCTAAAGCTTACAACGGCAAGGTATGCTTTAAAAGTAAGCTCAACCAATATTAATGTATAGAGTTTTTGACAGCTTAGGGTTCAACATGAATGATGCAAAAATCATGGAAACTTATCAGTAATTCAGCAACTACGGGGCTATGGCTGCCCCAAAGTATCTACAGAATCGATTAACCATTCAAGCGACGATTGCTGTTTAGTCTAGTTGGCGAATAAGCGTTTCTGCGATCCCTAGCCCACCATTACTGCTTAAATGCTGTGCAAGCTGTGAATCAAACATAGAATAGTAAAAACGAACGTCATCTCCCATCATGGGATTATCTTCACCATCTGTCATCATTGCCTCATTTGCTTTACGCATACTTTTTAGCCATTCATTAATAAATAAAGATTCAAATGAATGCGCTGCACTTTTTAAATCTTGGGGTACTTGATCCGTATTATTTACAGCAGTACTTATCATATCCAGTGAACTAATAGTTGAAATCATAGCGTTAAAAAACCTCGGTCAGATGACAATAAGCTCTGCTTCTAAAGAACCTGCAGCTTTCAATGCTTCCAGAATAGACATCAAGTCAGTGGCAGTAGCACCTACGCCGTTAATCGCTGCTACCACTGCCGCAAGCGTGACACCTTCAGGAATCAAATATACTGCTGCATCCTTTTCTTCAACCGCCACATCGCTATTGGTAATCACTTCAGTATTGCCGCCTTCAGAAAAAGGATTAGGCTGGCTAGAACTAGCTATTTGGCGAATTTTAACAACCAGATTCCCATGGCTTACTGCCGCAGGTCGCAGGCGAACATTTTCACTCATAACGACGGTACCGGTTCTTGAATTAAAGATCACCTTGGCAGCAGGATCGCCTGGGTTAACCTGTATGCTTTCTAGTACTGACATAAAAGCAACTCGCTGACTACTATCTTTTGGAGCTAAAACCTGAATAGACACGCCATTGTTAGCAGAGGCAACACCTGGACCAAAGTATTCATTGATTGCTTTTACAATACGCCGAGCAGTGGTAAAACTTGGCTCCTTAATATTTAGCACCAGCTTATTTCCATAATTGAATGCGGTTTGAACCGACCTTTCCACTAAAGCACCACCAGGAATACGACCAGCATTAGTACTATTGATTTGAACTTTACTGCCCACACCGGGATTATCTACTCTACCAGATAGACCTTCAGCAGAAACGCCGCCAATAATCAAACCCCCTTGAGCAATTGCATACACTTGAGAATCAGCGCCCTTAAGTTGCGTACGCAGCAATGTACCTCCACGGAGACTTTTAGCATCCCCAATAGAAGATACTGTAACATCTAGCTTTTGACCTGGCCTCGCAAAAGGCGGAAGAGAAGCATGCACAATAACCGCAGCAACATTCTTTGAATTCACTCTATTAGCATCAATCGTGAGGCCGAACTCACGTAGTATGTTGGCTAAAGATTGTTTGGTAAAAGCTAATTTATCACCGGTGCCATCAAGACCAACAACCAAGCCATAGCCAATCAATTGATTGGCTCGTACACCTTCAACATCAACCATATCTAATAATCGACGGGCATGTGCTGTATCTACCAGCAGTAAGCACAATGAGACTGTCAGAGCATAAGGTAATGCTGTTTTTTTCCAAAACATATGTTGCATCCATTGCATCATTAAACTTCTGCTAATTCCTTGCAAAAGTCCTAAAAAGGGAACCAAGCACTATTGAGCATTTTTGTTAACCAGCCTGGTTCATGTGTATCGGCATTAATGCCCAGCGCTACATAATCTACCTTAGCTTCTGCTAAGCGTGTTGATGACACGGTGTTATCAGTTTTAACATCTTCTGGGCGTACTAAACCACTGATTTTGATCCGCTCACGGTTTGAATTAATCGTTAACCATTTCTCACCTTCAACTCTTAGTGTGCCATTTAGTAAAACCTCAATGACCCTTACGGCAACATCACCTTTCAATGCATTCGTCCTATTTGCGCTTGTAGCACCTCCATACTCCCGTGAAGGCTGAATATTAAAGGCAAGTGAATTGCCACCGCCAAGAATACTGGCACTGGCACGCCCAAGAATCGTAGGATCAGGGATATTAATAGCATTTTCCTTCTTTATCGCACTCCCTCCTCCCATCTTTATATCAGTATTGCCTTCGAGTTTAACTGTCAGGATATCGCCAAGACGGTACGTTCGCCGATCAGACACCATCATGCTACTGTAACGAGGGTCAAACAAACTACCCGTAGGCGTAATATTTTGATTTTGTCGCACTGGCGAGACAGGCGTAATTGCCGAGTTTTTTGCAGCCGTAGTGAATGCCGGCTGAGCAACCGATGTTTTTTTCTGTGGTAACTGGCAGCCCCCAATAAGAAATGCTAGAAAAAAAACACCGTATTTCATATTTTAATTCCTTTTATTTCAGCATCTTGAAACATATATTTATAGTGTCTGATTGACAAACTGCATCATCTTATCTGCCGCAGCAATTACCTTAGAGTTCATCTCATAAGCACGCTGCACTGAAATCATATTGACCAGTTCTTCTACTGTGCTGACATTAGATGTTTCAAGCGTGAACTGTTTTATTGCTCCTGCTCCTCCTTGGCCAGGAATAACCTCTACAGGATCACCGCTAGCAGCCGTCTCTTGATAAAGGTTTCCTCCTTTGGATAACAGACCCGCTGGATTAACAAAATTCACCAACGTAATTTGCCCTACTTCAGCAGGCTCGATATTACCGGGCTGGTTGACTACAACAATACCGTCATCACTGATACTGATACCTGTAGCATCCTGAGGAATAACAATATTAGGCTCTAGGGGAATACCGCTGCTATTAACCAGTTCACCGTCTGCATTAAGCTGAAACTGACCGTTTTTTGAATAGACTGTGGTACCATCTGGCTGAGTAAGCTGGAAAAAACCATTACCATTAATCGCTAAATCAAGTGCCTGATCAGTTGTTTCGTAATTGCCTGAGGTAAATACTTTCTGAGTCCCAGTCATTTTTACTCCAGTCCCGAGCTGTAACCCTGACGGCAACTGATTATCTTGATCATTTAACGCGCCGGGCTGGCGCTCAATGTGAAAAAAAAGATCTTCAAAACTAGCGCGATCACGCTTAAAACCAACCGTATTTACATTGGCAAGATTATTAGAAATAATTGCCATTTGCCGTTCTTGAGCAGCTAACCCCGTTTTACTAACCCAAAGTGCAGCATTCATCCTTGCCTCCTTAGTTCCGCTCCAATTACTGTTCTCTTACCAATCGGTCACCTGCTTCAGCCAAATCACCTGTCATTTTCATTATTTTCATCTGTGCCTCAAACTGTCTGCTTAGCGATAAAAACGATATCATCTCATTTAACGGACTCACATTACTCGACTCTAAATAACCCGCTCTCAATAGCACCTCAGGATCAATCGCTTGCTCGCCACCAGCAGCGGAAACAAATAGTCCAGCTGAATTTTTAATTAACTGCCCTGGCTCAGGGTTTACTCGTTTTAATTGCCCTACCTCAACAGGCAGCTCCTCCCCTTCAGGAATCACCGTAATAGTACCATCAGCGCCAATATCAATGGATTCAAATGCAGGCAATTGTACAGGACCATTGATACCAATTACTTGAAGTCCTTTCTGGGTAACTAGTTGATTTTCTACATTTATTTTAAAGTCCCCTGCACGGGTATACGCTTCTTCACCATCAGCTAGTTGCACACTAAACCAGCCTTCGCCATTAATCGCTACATCAAGCGGTCGACCTGTCATCTTAAGAGCTCCCGCCTCATAACTACTACCTAGCCCCCTGACTAATGGCATCACACGGCTATTAAACCCATCTCCTTCAAGCTCTACAGCAAACGAGCTGGCAAAATCTCGGCGGAACCCTGTCGTGCTGCTATTAGCTAGGTTGTTAGCATGAACTTGCTGAGACTTCATCGCCATTGCGGCTCCAGCGGTACTGATATAAAGAACTTTATCCATAATAAGCTTCCATGCTTACCTGCTAAATGATATTCATCAGTGTTTGAATCAAAGTGTTATTCGTCTCGATCGTTTTCGCATTAGCCTGGAAATGACTCTGCGCTTCAATCAACCGAACCATTTGCCCTGAAAGATCAACATTGGACTGCTCTAAAGCGCCTGTTTCTAATGAACCTACAATGCCTGTCCCTGGGATGCCAGTTACTGGGATACCCGCATCAGGACTAGCCGCCCAAAGGCTATTACCCATATTGATTAAGCCATTGGGGTTCGCAAAATTTGCCAATGTAATTTGACCTTGTGTTCTCACCTGACTATTGGAATACCTTGCCTGAACAATGCCTTCTTCACTGATTTGTATACCGGTCAGCAGCCCAGGAGGAAACCCATTTTGGTTAACCTCATTTACGGAAAAGTCTGTACCAGTCTGGCTAAAACCAGAAATATCAATATCAATATCTAAATTATCAGCCCCACCAATAACAGCACTGAGATTTAGTTCTCGAACCGCAGGAGTACCCAACGCCCCCGTATTATCAACTATGCCTTCCAAAGATCCTGATGAATTAAACCCCACTCGCTGAGTGGATGCAGCGTTACCATCAAGGAACATATCTACCTGCCATGTGTTGTCAGGTGTTGTAGGTATATTAGAACTAAAGCCAAGCTTGCTAAAATAAAGCGTAATGGTATGATTACCACCCAAACTATCACTCACATCAAAAGCTAGAGAATCTGTAAATGACCCTGCATCGCTTGGATTTACGGTATGATTAGTCAAACCATCAATAGAAAATTCGTTTTTACGTGAATCCAAATTAGCAGAGCTAGTAACATTTGTTGTTGCCTGTGCGGGCATACTATCTTGTGCAATACGAATGTCTGTGCGTGTACCCGCTAAAATATTACCGTCTGCATCAGCAGAAAAACCTTGAAGCCTACCACCTTCATTATTGACTAAAAAGTTTTCAGCATCCTGAGAGAAAAAACCCGCTCTCGTATAATTTAGCTCACCATTGTTATTAATAATAAAAAAGCCTTTACCATTAATTGCCATATCAAGAGCATTATTTGTATAACTAATAGTACCCTGAGCAAACTGTTGGCTAATATTAGCCGTTTTCACACCTGCTCCTTGATTATTACCACTGGAGACAGAAGAGGCATACACATCAGCAAACTCAGCTCGCCCGCTTTTAAATCCAATTGTACTGCTATTGGCAATATTATTACTGGTGACTTCTAAATCTGTTTTAGCTGCATTAAGACCACTGAGTCCAATTGCTAATGACATAATTTACCTCCACTGTTTAATTAAAATTTTTTCCACCAACTCTTGAGACTAACCCTAATGGATAACTACCTAACTCACCTAATTTCACATTGGCTCCATTAATACCAGCTTCAACATTCGTTACCTTAGCAAGCAGGCTTACATCCCCAGCATAAGCTTCATTACCACTAATACCGGTTGCTGTAATGGTATAATTTCCTGCTGCTAAAGCATCTAATTCAAAAGAGTGTGTGCCACTTGATTTTGCTCCAAGTGATTTAGAGGAAATAATAGAACCATTAGAGTTATAAACACGTAATAGAATATCATCTGAATTAATGGGAAGCGTGACTTTACCTTTAATGGCTGATTCACTTTGGATACTCATTTTATTAGTAGCCACTTCAATTTCATGGCCTACTAATTGTACTGCACCTAATAATTGAGACTGTTCTAGTGCAGAGGTTAAGCCATCTATCCTTGTATCAATAGAAGTTAAACTCTCTACCGATGATATTTGGGATAATTGAGAAAGCATTTGATTGGTATCTAATGGCGCTGTTGGGTCTTGCGCTCTAAGTTGTGCAATAAATAATTCCATAAATTGATTTTGTGTTGGCTGTAAAACCGTAGAATTATTTTGATTAGTTCTTGTCGTTAAATTATCTACCTGCGCTATTGCCGTCACTATTGACCTCTTTTATTTTAAATAAAATAATTTAATTAATTAATTATTCTGCCAGACCAAGTAATCGTTGTTGAAGTTTCCTAGCACTGGTCATTACTTCTATGCTGCTTTGATAACTTCGGGTTGCAGATAACATATCTGCCATTTCCTGAATAACATTAATATCGGGGTAATATACGTAGCCTTCATCATCAGCTAGCATATTTTTTGGCTCATAACGGCGGTTCTTATCACTGGCAGGCATTTTAAATACTTGATCAACTGTAACGCGTGCGCCTTCTGCGCCGTTACCAATTTGATCATAGATAGCAGAGAATACAGGGCGCAATGCCTGATAAGTGGTTTCTGGCGAATTACCTGCACTGGATATATTAGCAATATTGCTAGCAATACTGTTTAACCTCACCATTTGCGCATTAAGTGCAGATCCTGAAATAGCATAAAGATTATCAAGCGACATATTACATCACTCCTCTTATTGCCAACTCTAAAGAGCTAAGCTTCTTTTTTAAAAAAGTTAAACTCGTTTGAAAATCAAGACTATTCTTAGCAAATGAAGCTTGCTCAACACCAAGTTCAACAGAATTACCATCACTGCTTTTCTGATAAGGAATACGGTACTGTAATGATTCAGAGCTACTGAACAGATTAAATTTGATATGGTTTTCATTTTTTCCAAATGATTTTAATTTACTTTTTAGTGCTGCCTCAAAACTAACATCTCTTGCTTTAAAGCCAGGCGTATCAACATTGGCAAGATTGCCTGCCAAAACTTCTGCCCTTAATCCTTTAAATGCCAGTGCCTGCGGATGAATACCAAGTGCGGTATCAAAGCTAATCGCCATATCAGTCGCTCCAGTGAATAACTACGCTTTATTGATTTATCACTGATTATATCTGTAAGTAAAATGGTTTCTTTAACGTTGCCAGAAGGCATATAGCAGGATAAAAATACTTTAATGATGAACTATTATTCTATTTTTTATTAATAAATTAAAGAAAATAAAAAAACTAGGAGACACCATCTACAGCAAGCCCAAGCCTCAACAACTAATAAATGATCGCGATAAATAAAGGAAAACAATAAAATGCAACCTTAAAGGATGACAAACTCATAGCTATAGCAAAGCTAAAGCTTGTTTGCCTTTGGGTCGTAAAGTAAAATGCATAGTTCAGAACATGATTTAACCCTTGGTGATGGAGTAAATATGGCTCGAGTGACTGTTGAAGACTGCCTTGATAACGTAGATAACCGATTTCAGTTAGTAATGGTTGCATCTAAACGTGCTCGCCAGCTATCTATTGGCGGTAAAGACCCCAAACTAGAATGGGAAAATGACAAGCCTACCGTTGTAGCTTTACGTGAAATTGCTGAAGGCTTAGTAAATGCAAAAAACGTGGATGAGCATCATTCTCATGAAGATGATGCTGCTATGTTTCTGGCAGGAGTAAGCGGACAATAATGCGCTAATACTGTATTACTATCTCTGCCTGATGTTATCGTATCGGAGGAGCGGGCTTTGCTAACCATTAACGAGTTTGCCGGCCGCTTAACGTCTTATCTCACCCAAGAACAAGTAAATCTTGTTTGTAGAGCATATCATTTTGCCGAACAAGCTCATGATGGGCAGACTCGGCGAAGTGGGGAGCCCTATATAACCCATCCCTTAGGAGTAGCTTCTATTTTAGCCGATATGCATATGGACCATTCTAGCCTTATAGCTGCAATGCTTCATGATGTCATTGAAGATACTGGGATAGAAAAACGTGCTATTGAAAAGCAGTTTGGCCATGTCGTAGCTAACTTAGTCGATGGAGTTAGCAAGCTAACCCATATGCAATTTGAAAATAAAACGCTAGCTCAGGCAGAAAACTTCCAGAAAATGGCTCTAGCCATGGCTCGAGATATCCGCGTTATCCTAGTCAAATTAGCTGACCGACTGCATAACATGCGTACCCTTGGCGTATTGCGTGCTGAAAAACGGCTTCGCATTGCGAAAGAAACGCTTGAAATATATGTCCCCATCGCCAACCGTCTTGGTATGCATAGCCTTAGAGTTGAGCTTGAAGATCTCGGCTTTACAGCAATGTATCCCATGCGTTCTCGCATGATCGACCATGCCGTCAAGCGCGCCAGAAAATACCGTAAAAACCTTATTGAGCAAGTTCAAAAAGCCATCGCCTCTAGTCTGGAAGAACAGGGGTTAAAAGGCCGTGTAGTAGGTCGAGAAAAACACCTCTATAGCATTTACCGGAAAATGCGCAATCAACGCAAATCATTCTCTGAAATTATGGATATGTTTGCGTTTCGCATTATTGTTGATAATGTTGATAGCTGTTATCGCGCATTTGGTATCACCCATAATCTTTATAAACCAATTCCTGGGCGCTTTAAAGATTACATTGCTATTCCTAAAGCTAACGGTTATCAATCACTGCATACCACACTTTTTGGCATGCATGGTGTACCTATTGAAATTCAGATCCGCACACAAGAAATGGAAGATATGGCCAATAACGGAATTGCTGCCCATTGGTTATATAAAAGCGATGCCGAAGCTTTATCAGGTAGTCATGCCAGAACCCGTCAATGGCTAAAAGGCTTACTTGAATTACAACGTCATGCGGGTAACTCGCTTGAGTTTATCGAGAATGTAAAAATAGATCTTTTCCCAGATGAAATTTATGTCTTCACCCCAAAGGGACATATACTGGAGCTCCCTAAAGGCGCAACACCTATTGACTTTGCCTATGCCGTACATACGGGCGTCGGTAATACCTGTATTGCTTGTCGAATCGATAAGCGCCTAGCATCACTTAGCCAGCCATTACAAAGCGGCCAAACCATTGAAATTGTCACCTCTTCCGACGCAAAACCAAATACGGCATGGTTAAACTTTGTTATTACCGGTAAAGCCCGTTCTAATATTCGCCATCGCCTAAAAAATCTGCAACGGAACGAATCCATTGCTCTTGGCAAGCGACTGCTGGATAAGGCTCTGCACAGCTTTGATATCTCCCTTAACCTTATGGACAAAGATACTATTGCACTACAACTAAAGAAACTAGGTATCCTGTCTCTCGATGATCTGCTAGAAGAAATTGGCCTAGGCAATCGCATGGCCTATGTTATTGCTAGAATGTTACTTGAATCTGAAGATGACAAAACTCGTCTTGAAACATCGCATCCTGAGGCTCCTTTAGCAATCAAAGGCACAGAAAACATGGTCATCAGCTTTGGTCGATGCTGCTACCCAATTCCCGGTGATGCCGTGGTTGGTCATGTAAGCTCTGGTCGCGGTATTGTTATCCATACAGAAGCTTGCCTTAATATTGTCGAAATTCGCCATAACCCTGACAAAGTACTTGAAGTCGTTTGGGATAAAGATGTTAAAGGTGAATTTATTGTAGAACTCCATGTAAAACTAGAGCAACACAGAGGTATGATGGCCTCTCTCGCTACCAGTGTCACAGCGGTTGAAGGCAATATAGAAAAAATCAGCATGGAAGAAAAAGATGCCCGTTATTGCCAGGTTCAAATGCTGATCAGCGTCCGTGATCGCCTCCATTTGGCTCAAGTTATTAAGCGGTTAAGAATTATTAAAGGCGTCAACCTTATTACCCGCCTACGCGAAACTTAACAGTAACTGAGCATATAAAAAAAGCACCAAAAAGAACTGTTGCATAAAACTGCTTTTTCAAAAAACAGCTTATTTTGGCGATACCGGCTCACAAGATGTGCGTACGCCACTGCACCAACGATCTAAATCGCGGTTTTTCTCTTTTATACTCAAACGTTTTCAAGATGCCTACCTCTATTCAGTTATGACCATG
Organism: Endozoicomonas sp. (ex Botrylloides leachii); assembly: GCA_028728195.1. Lineage (GTDB taxonomy): Bacteria > Pseudomonadota > Gammaproteobacteria > Pseudomonadales > Endozoicomonadaceae > Endonucleibacter. Next base: position 8,262 of record JAQYUY010000078.1, on the reverse strand, counting down.
CATTTTAGGACTTTAGTGTCGAGCAAAATATGTCTCTTGAGGATTAATAGGTATAAATAAACCCATAAACCTTTAATATTGTTTTGAACTTAGCAACATTGATACACAGCCCGTATTCAATAGCCCACCACAACCTACCTAAGCTCTGCTAATCTATAGGTGTATTATCAATAATAAAAGGAGCCAAGGATGAGCAACAAAATAAAAAAATCCTTACTGAAAGCTAGCGTGCTGGCAATACCATTAGCATTGGTTACCCCACAAACCGTTGCCTTATTAATACCAGAATCCTCTACAATAGACCCAGCTAACTTCAGCGCTCATCATGCTGTTGCTTCTATGGAAGTGGCTTCCAAGGGTGAAACTGAACTAAAATCATTTGGCTTTATCAACATGTGCGGGCGGTTTTAGCATCTCTTGCACCTAACGCAACAAGAAATTATGTTGTAGCTGCCCACTCTCAATATGAGGCTATTATCCTTGTTAAAAGTCATTAATTTTCTGTGGGAAATCCTTCGGCTTCGCACAGTAATGATTGTTCCGCGCATGCTCATTTATGACTTTCCATAACTATTCTATCGAATTCAAGTTTGGACTGTAAGGTGGAAGATAATGTAGCTTTATTCCCAGCTTTTCTGCCTCTTCAACTACCTAATTTTTCCGGTGATAACCCGCGCCACCAAACGCCATGTGAATAAAAGACTTTTTATTATATACAGCCCTGACCTTTCTGAAAAACGCTATAATAGCCTCACCATTAACTGCCTTAAATTTTTCAAAAATAGCCGCTGATAAATTGTTCAGTTCCATCGCACCCACAATATTCACCCGGCTACGACTGCCGGCGTGTTGATGATTTTATCGACCCCTTTGAGAATCTAACCGGGAGGTGATTTTGGCAGCCTGTGTAGGCTAGGTAGTATCTATAAAAAGCACCACTTCATCTTTAAACACCTTATGGCGAAGATCCCGACTTTTTCATAGACAGCAATGCCTGTCGAATTAATGTAGGAAATCTCAAATACCTTGCCATATCGAGTCCGCAAAAAAAGCGGAGAGCGCCATGATCCGGAGCCTCAGATGAAAAGAGGTGTCCATACTAATCTCACACTTTCTGGCTACTGAGCGAAGTGTCATTGATGAAATCATACACTCCAAACAGTCGTCCAAAGCTCGATAAACCCGCAGGTTTGCTAAAGCTGTGCCAGTTAGGGAATTAAAGATCTTTCCACATGACTTACAGCGGAGGCGCTGCCGTCCATACTGAAAGCAAAAGCGCTGGACTGATTCACTCTGACAATGCTTACAGTAAGGTGAGGCAGAAAATTTCTCTCCAGCCCCTGATACAACAGAGGTAAATTGTTTTTGGCCTGCTTATCTGACAGGTACGTGAGAAGAGTTTTTTTCTGGTTTTCATTGAAGGGGGTTACAGATTCACGCAACTGTGGGAAATCAGCGTTTTTCATCAGTGTCACCAAACGACGGGTAACGTGACTTTATTTTAGACCAGTTTCTGAGTTAGAAAATGGTGATTACAAACTAACTGAGACAGGAGCTGACATTTATAACAATCTAGGTTTTTTTATATGGCTTGTCGGCGGTTACGGAGAGTTGTTTATTAACTACTCTATAGCTGACCAACTTTCTTTTAAAAATTTAAGGAAGGGGCAGTTTGTTGCTGAAGGTTCAGATCTTGCAAATAGATTAATAGGGGGTCATATCATTCAGCTTATGAAAACAATTTCGTATAAAAGAATAGCTGATATCGGCTGTGGTAATGGAAATAGGCTGATTAATTTCTGCGAAATCTCTCCTAATTCTAAAGGTATTGGGATTGAAATTGACTCAAATGCTAGTATCTTGGCAACAAAAAACGTAAAAAATAAAGGTTTTCATGATCGAATAGTTATATCTACAGAGGACATATTGAGGACACAAAAAGTATATCAAGATATTGATACAGTTACTTGTTTTATGATGCTTCATGATATCTTTGGAGCAAGTAAGGAAGAAAACATGTTATCTGTATTGCTTAAAAAATTTCCCAAAGCCAGGCAATTTATTTTCGCAGATACTGCTCTTAGCAATCCTAATTCTAACTATAGTGATAGGGTTTTTACTTCGGGGTTCGAATTAGCTCACTCTATGCAGGAACAAAAATTATTTTTACTAGAAGAGTATCTTAATGAGTTTAAGGCTTGCAATCTTCATCTTGAAAAACATATAAACCTACCTATTCCAAATACACATTTGTTTTTTTTGGTTAGAAATTAAAAAATTTTTTATTTAGATAAAAATAAAAAATATGTTAGCTTTTATCCATCCGGATTCCAAAATATTTCTCTAAAGGAAAAAATAGCAGGCCTTTATAATATTCATAACAGCAACATATTTCTTGGTAGTGGTATAGATGAAATAAACTCAATTATTTCTAAAATAATCCCAAATCAATAAAAAATTTTGATACGTACTAACATATATATAGCATTTAAATAGATGGAAGAAAGAATTGGTGAACATGAAGAGTTGATACAGTTGCAGCTGAAAGATGATAGATTTTTAGATATTTCATCTTTTTGCAAAAACATAAAAAAATATCCTGATCTAATCTATTTTTGTAATCCAAATAACCTAACTGTAATAGGGTTAAATAACTTAGAAGTACGTGAAATTGTAGACAACATAAAAGGGCGAAATACAGTCCTTGTACTTAACGAAGCTTATATAGAATATTCACATAAAAATATATCAACAGGAATGCCTTATTTTAATGAGGGCAATATAATAATACTTATAATTTTTTCTAATATATATGGATTAGCTGATTTAAGAATTGGTTACGCCATAGCAAATCAGTATGTTATTGATAGACTAAATTATTGTAGAGCAGAAAATCCATACGCAGTTAATAACATTGCTTATCTTTCAGCAGTTTATGCTATTAACGACCAGCATCATGTTGAGAAGTCTAAAGAGTACAATAATCAACAAAAAAAATACTTATATAAGATTCTTGATGATCATAATCTGATTTTTTATGAAAGTGATACTAACTTGTTTTTTTATAAAGGCAGATGGCCTGAATTACAGGCTAGATCAAGAATTATCTAGGCTAGGCATTCAAATAAGATCATTAGACTTGTTTGAACTGAATAGCTGTTATCGAATCCCTATTGATAGCAAGGAGAAAATTAAAAAAAGATAACACTCTTAAGTTAATGAGGAATAAATTTTGAAGAAATGGTTGATTATAAACCGGCTTCCGCCATCGACTTTTAATTATCGCCAGCATCTGGCGAATGATTACTTAATAACTATTATACCTCAATATTTATCTAGTCAAGATTTCTCAGGCTACAATGAGGTCTATGTTTCAGACTCATTTGATAAGTCAATAGAAGTAGACTCAATATGTGAAAAAATCATGTCAAATCACCTATTATCTGGGGTGATTGCTATGCATAAACGTGATCTTATACGTGCAGAAAAATTAAGAGATATTCTTTTTAAGAGAGATCAAAATAGTAGCCATTTAAGCATGACTTTCAGAAATAAATATTATATGAAATCATGGCTTAAAGAAAAAGGGATTGAAGTTCCTAGGTTTTGCTTACCTAATCATCACTTGGATATCTTACATTTTATTAAAAATGTTGGTTTTCCTATTATTGGTAAACCTATATGCGGCTCTAGTTCAGTTGGCATAAAAAAAATAAAGAATGTATTCGATCTTAATCAAGTTTACATAGAGTACTACAAAAAAGATTCAGGCTTTTTACCCGATTCTGGAATTCCTTTTATTTTTGAAGAATGGATTAATGGAGATATGTTTCATGCAGACGGTTTTTTTTCTGAGGGTAAGCTGAAGATTATAGAGGTTTCTAAATATTTTAGAGGTTGCAGCTCATATCGAGAAGGGTATGACACAGGAAGCTACTTGATACCTAAAAATAATACATATAATTCTATTTGTAATATCATGAGTCAAGTTGCTTATTATATAAATGATAGAAAAACTGTTTTTCATGCGGAATTTTTTTCTGTTGGTTCTAAAATTTATGTCTGTGAAATTGCTCTTAGGCCAGCGGGAGCAAAAGTTACAAAAGTATTTGAGAAAAAAACTGGTATTAACTTATATGAAACATCTTTGAAAATGCAAACTAATGAGTCTTATGTATGTAATATAGTTATAGATAAGTCTCTTTTTGCTTGGTTAGCTATACCTAAGCCAAAAAAGAATACACGGCTAGAAAGAGTTCTTAGTACATCACCTTTTGCATCATATATTTGCGCGTGGGATTGCCGAGTAACATCTTCGGGTGATTATTATAAAGATAATATAAATACTTTTGACTATTCGCTAGCAGTTGTGTTTAAAGGTGAATCTACTGAATTAATTTTACAGCAACGTAAAGAAATTCTTGAATGGTATGAAAAAAATATTATCTGGAGCTAACTATGATAATCCCGTTAGTATCATCAATAGAATATTCAGAACTATCTTGCCTTTCTGCCCATGAGATAGTTGCTTTAAAATCAACTTGTAAGATACTAATTATTGTTAACTCAAAAATAAATACTTGTAGATTTTTGGAGTTAGTTTGTATTTTTGGTTCACCGAACCTAGCTCAGCCGCCTGAATATAGGTCAAAAGAAAGTAAAAGTATTGGGCTAATAAGTAACAATTCTGATTTTGGATTTTCAAGTGCAAGTAAATACTGGCACAGTGATAGTACTTTCTTAGCCCAACCTGCAAGGATGACTTTCTTAAAATGCAATGAAGCTCCTTCCCAAGGAGGGAGAACTTTTTTTATAGATACTCAACTTGCTTATGAGAGGCTTGACTGTGATAAAAAGAAGTTTGTTGAAAAAATGATAGGTGTGCATAGTCTAAGAGAGGTATATCAAAAAACATATAATGATCGCGGATTAAAAAAATTAGATTTAAATTTTTTTAATCCGTTCCCAGATCAAGAACATGATATTGTACTGAGAAACTCAAGAAATGAAATCAGATCTTTATATTTAAATGAAAAGTATTTAACAAGAATTAAAGGTTATGACTTGCAAGAGTCTAATAATATAACTTCTTACTTATTAAATCATTCTGTATCCAAGAGCAATATATATAAACATTCATGGAAAAAAAATGACATCCTTATATGGGACAACCAACTTGTAATGCATAAAGCAGAGCCGGTTAACAATGGGGTGAAAATTTGTGAGCGAGCTTGTACTTCATGAATAATAGTTTTGCTATTGTGACAGACTCTAATGGGCTGTCAAATAAAGAATGTGCAATAAAGGATACGTGGGTTTTTAGGATTCTTAAGAGATTATCTGAAAAAAAATATGTTGGTTATACTTTTTTAATTAGATCTCTTACATCTAAAGATATACTAAATTTTAGAGGATTAAAAAACGATTTATTTTCTGGCGAGTATCAAAAAGTTATTCTTTCATTTGGTATAGTTGATTGTTCTCCAAGAGTACTTCCTAGGTGGATTCTGTATTCGTTGAGGGAAAGAAAGTACTTTAAATATACAATAAATCTTATTAATAAAAAATTGCTGCCTATTTTTTCACGATATTTAACATACCAATGGATTAACAGGAAGGAGTTCAAAGAAAATATTTTACTGATGAAGAAAATGGCTGAAAGTAATGAAGTATATTTATTTTTTACGCCAATTCCTCCTGCCTCCAGCAGATTAAAAGAAAAAATGACAGGAATAGAAAAAATAATTGATAACTATAACGAGGTTTTTTTAGAGTGTAAGGTTGATCTAATTCCTGTTAATTGGAGCGAGAATGCGAATGAGTATTTTATTTTTGACGGTTACCATTTAAACCCTAAAGGGCACAGTCTTCTTGTAGAGAGTATTTTTAATCATGTTATTTAAGAAAGATGATATTCTTCTTGTTTCTTGTTTGCTTTCAGTTCTTGTTGTTCTTTCAACATTTTTATATGTCCCCAGCTTGCCTTTTATAGAAAAAGACTTTGGAAATAAAAGTATTATAGCTTTGTCATTCTCTGCTTTTTTAATTGCAAATGCAATAGCTCAACTATCAACTCCTTTGTGTTTAAAGGGAGTGCATAAAAATAAAATTTTTTTTGGGTGCTTTTTTATTCTTCTTGGCTCTATTATAGCTGTGTGGGCAGAGAGCGCGTTCACTATATTAATAGCTAGGGTAATTCAAGGAGCGGGGGCTGGAATTTGCTCTGTTACCAGCAAGGCTTTACTAAGAGTTGATAACAAAGAGGATAAGCTACAACAAAGAATGGCGCGGTTGTACTTGGTTGTATCCTTTGTTCCTATTGCAGCACCCCTCATAGGTTCAGGTTTGCAGGTTTTAGGCTCATGGAGGTTTTCGTTTTTTACTTTAGGTGCAGTAGCGCTCATTTCTATAATAGTAACTGTAAAAAACAATAATGAGTCTCTAAATGAAAGTGAGGCGTTAGTTTTTTCTAGAAAAACAGTCGTAGATCTTTGTAAAAACAATCTCTATATGAAATATGGCTTGCTTTATACTATTGTTTACTCTGCTCAAATATTAATAATAAGTGTATCTCCATTTATAATACAAAATTTTTTAGGATTTTCTTTGGTTGAGTATGGATTGGTGATTTCTAGCGCCTCCTTTCTTTATTTGATAGGTTCTTACCTTGCAAGTAAGAAGTACACGCTTCCAAATTGGGCGATTTTTATTGTCTCCTTAGCAGGATTCGGCTCTTTTTATAAAGATTTTTTTATTTTTGGGATATACCCCGCATTTTTTGTTTTTGGCTTGATAGGTCCATCGCTCATAGCAAAATCGTTAGCTTCAGTTGATAAAAAATATGCTTTTACAGCAACCTCGATACTAGGAGTTTTACAACTTATATTATCTGGGTTAGTTAGTAGTTTAACTATTTTAAACATTTAAGCTGATCACTAAAGTTTAAAGTGACGCAGGAGATGAAAGCAATACGGTCGGATTTTTGGTGGGGCGCTGTTCAGCTTGCTAGTTGATAAACCCAATGCCCCGCTATTTTTTTGATAAAAGAAAACAACATCAGTCCTCCACCAGTCAACGCTCGCCTACAGCCCAGATATTTTGAGCGACTCTTTGTTGCAACACCTTTAAACCAGTTATTTATCCAGCTTTTCAATTGGCTATGATAAGCATTGACATGCTGGAGATGGAACACCTCATCAATAACCGTGCGCCAGCAGTGATAACCAGTTCCTTTAAAACCACATGACCTGAGTTCGGCATAACAATGATCAGGCAACTTGAATCAATCCTGAATGTTGAATGCTCAAAGATGGCTTCTTCTTTTGGAACATGTAAGCTACAAGCCCTGCCAGCAAGTTCACCATAAAATTGAATTTTGAACGATGGCGGGTGTGTTCTATCTGAGAGATGTTCTTCAGTTGATCGTTAACTGTCTCAATGATTGCGCGCTCTCTCAGGAGTACTTTGTCAAAGAGAGACAAGTATTGAGGCTTCATGTTTTTTCTACGGGTTGTGATCAGATCAACATCGTATTTTTCTTTTAGTAGTTTTTGCTTTGCCTTGGATACATAACCTTTATCGCTAAATAATTTGCCAAACAAGTGACAGAATATGCCCTCAAGAACGGCATGGTCATCGGTATTTCCGGATGTGCATTTAATAGCTAAAAGTTCCCCTGTATCGTTGATCGTCAGATGCAGCTTGAAGCCATAATACCAGTGCGCAGAAGACTTTCCCCATCCTGCTTCGTCTTTAAACACCTTATGGTAAAGAGCCCGGCTTTTTTCACAGACAGCAATGCCTATCGAATTAATGTAGGAAATCTCAAATACCTTGCCATATTGAGTCTGCAAAAAAGCGGTTATAACTGATTAGCCCGTGGAAGTGCTTGCGCCAATACCTGCAAACCTGCTTAATGCAGAAATGTTTCAGACAACGACAGCCTTTAGCATGAAGCATAATGACGATCGTTGCCACTTCGCTGACGGATAGTGACTGCTTGCGAATATGTTTACGCCCACAGTGTTCTACTCCAACCTTGATTAGCTTGGCAGCTATGCTAGATAAAGTCAGCTGCTTATGTCGAACTCAGGTCAGGTCAGGTCATTGATGATAATAAAAGTCACAGGGCAAAAAAACATAAAAAAACCCCTGACCGCTTAATTGATCAGGGGTTTACAATAAATGCTTGACAGTGACCTACTCTCACATGGGGAAGCCCCACACTACCATCGGCGATACATCGTTTCACTTCTGAGTTCG
>JAQYUY010000077.1 GCA_028728195.1 Endozoicomonas sp. (ex Botrylloides leachii) | reverse complement strand
TCAAAAAACAATTAAACCTGTTTTAATAGCTGTTTGCCAAACTCGATGAGTATCTTCTGAGTGTATGAATTTAGAGGTGCAATGAAAGAGAGTAAGCATTTTTCCTGATCATACATGCTTAAAAAATGATTAACGCTGATAATGCTGCTATAAAAACGATAGGTAATAGGGCTTAATATTGGTAATCCGCTATTTTTTTTAGTGTAGTAAGAATAGGGTGTATTATTTTAAGGGGAGTTATTGTTCTGATGTTCAATGAATAGATAATTCTTTCATTATGCAAATGTATTAACAGGTAGCTTTGATTGCACAAGATTACTATTTTTATGGAAAACAGATTCTCAAAAGGGTTTTGCTGGCTATTGGGTTACCTCACAATCATTCTACTGAAGGGCTGTACTACATCGGGCTCAAGCACCCATAGTATATCTGATGGCCCGCCAGAAAATCATCTGCATGTAGATGATTCTCTAATTCCAAATGCGGTTCCCAAACCGCATTATGGTCGCGTTAAACACACTCCGTATGAATTAATGGGTGTGACTTATAAACCGATAAAATCAGCCAATGGTTATGTTAAAGAAGGTATAGCTTCATGGTATGGCACTAAATTTCATGGCAAAAAAACGGCCAATGGTGAAGTGTACGACATGTTTGAAATGACGGCGGCTCATAAAACGTTACCTCTTCCGTCGTATGTTAAGGTGACGAATTTAGATAATAATCGATGGGTTGTTCTTAGGGTTAATGATCGTGGCCCGTTTCACGATGACCGGTTAATTGATGTGTCTTATATTGCAGCAAAGAAACTAGGCTTTGCCGATAATGGCCTTTCTAATGTAAAGGTAGAGGGAATAGACTCTAACGTATTGATTAGCGAGCGACAGGGTGAGAATAAATCAGAGGAGGCAAAGGAGAAGGGGTCACGGGTTTATCTTCAACTAGCGGCACTGGAAGACTATCAAAATGCTGAATTGATGAGGCGTAAGCTTTTTAATACAATAGGTGTAATAGCAAATGTCGTTAGTCATAAGGATGGCGCAGATGCTTATTATCGAGTCAGGGTTGGGCCGATTGAAAGCCCAAAACAAATGGATAAATTGCTAGAAGCGTTAGCTGATGCTCGTTTTGATGCTCCATTTGTCGTCTATGAGTAAGGCTTCCTTAGCAGCCGTTTGCAATAAGTTGTAATCAGCTTCTTGCGTTGATTCTGAAGAGGGAGTTATCTGAATACTCATCAAGTAGTTTAGGCATAATCCCTATTGCTATTTTCAGCAGCTTATTGATAAGGTGTTTTCAATTTGAACATTTTATTCTTCACTCATGAGTGAGTTAGCTGGCGGTTTTGATTAATAGAGAGTAATAAGTCTGGATGAATAGATTTTTATCTGCGGCAAAGCATTTTGTCGGACTATTTTTAGTCGTGTTATGTGTAAGTGCTGAACAGGCGCAGGCAAATATCCCAGCACTGATTCCTTCCCCCCCCAAGCTGGCAGCAAAAAGTTATGTGTTGCTTGATGCTGATAGCGGTGAAGTGCTGGCATCAAAAGCACCGCATGAAGAAATGCACCCTGCCAGCTTGACAAAGATGATGACGGCTTATATTGCTGAGTCAGAACTGGCTGCAGGCAATATTAAGCGTGATGACAAGGTGTTGATCAGTAAAAAAGCATGGTCAATGGGTGGGTCAACTATGTTTCTTGTGGTTGGCAGCAGAGTACCTGTTTCCAAGCTGATGGAAGGTATTATTATTGTCTCAGGTAATGATGCTAGTGTAGCAATGGCAGAGTATATTGCCGGAAGCGAAAGTGGTTTTGTTCAAATCATGAATGCAACGGCAAAAAAACTGGGTATGAAGAATACTCACTTCGAAAATGCCGCGGGTTGGCCTGCACGCAACCATTACTCGACCGCTTATGATTTGGCCATTTTAGCAAGACATATTGTGCATGATTACCCTAAATATTATGGTATTTATAGTGATAAGTATTTTCAGTATGGCGTAGATAATAAAACAGGAAAGCCTTTAGCAAGGCAACCAAACAGAAATACACTGTTATGGACAAATCCTTACGTTGACGGTCTAAAAACAGGGCATATTGCTGCAACAGGTTATCATTTGGCAGTTACAGCGAAACGAGATGGTCGACGTTTGATTGCTGTTTTGCTGGGCGCACATAGCGAAAAACAACGCGCCGAAGAAGGACAAAATCTGCTAACATATGGCTTCCGCTTCTTTGAGAATGTTAATGTCAAAAAAGGTGGCATTGCCCTAGAGCATGTAAGGGTCTGGAAAGGAGATAAAAACGAATTATCTATAGGTCTCGCTAAAGACCTTATTGTTTCGGTTCCTCGCGGTACAGGTAAAAACTTGAAAGCCACCATGGAAGTGGATAAAAACTTGGTTGCCCCCATTGAGAAAGGGCAAGCTCTAGGCTCAGTAAAAGTTACACTAAATGACAAAGTAGTTACTGAAGTGCCACTGTTGGCGCAACAAACCATAGAAAAAGGCAGTTTTTTCAAGCGACTATGGGATAGCATTTTGATGTTTTTATCAAGCCTTTTTGCCTAGATAGCTCACCGCAACAGGTCTGTTTTGCTTGATATACTGGGCAGCTTTCTTTGCTAAGAGGCTGCCCAGTATTTTTTGTGGACAACGAAAAGCATCAATGGCTTTCGGGTGCACATTTATGTAAATTGCCCAAAACGTTAGCAATAGTTGATCGTATAAGGCTACTTAATATTGATAACGGAATATTATGACCATTGATAACAATAACCCCAGTGAACCTAAAATAACGTTCCCTTGTGATTACCCAATCAGGATAATAGGTGCTGCTGGACCAGACTTTAAAGATTTTGTGATACGCATAGTAAAAAAATATGCGCCTGATTTTGACGGTAAGGCAGATGTCAAAGCCAGCAAAACGGGGAAATTTCTTTCTGTTCTTGTCGTCATTACAGCAACTGGGGTTGACCAACTCCAAGCGTTAAATGCTGAGTTAAAAGCCAGCGGTCGGGTCCAGATTGTTCTATGAGCCAGAAACTTCTTATTCGTCAGCTGGGCAGGCAACCTTACGAACCTGTCTGGAAAGCAATGAAAGCTTTCACTGAGCAGCGTGATAGCCAATCAGCCGATGAAATCTGGTTAGTTGAGCACGAGCCGGTTTTTACACTGGGGCAGGCGGGTAAGATGGCGCATGTATTGACCCCTGGCCAGATTCCTGTGATTAAAACAGACCGAGGAGGGCAAGTGACTTATCATGGACCTGGACAGCTGGTAGTTTACTTGATGCTCAATGTGCGTAGAATAGGTAGCGGTCCTCGAGCGCTTGTGACAGCACTTGAGAACAGTGTAATTAACTTGTTGAATGGTTACGGCATTCATGCTCATGCTAAGGCAGATGCACCAGGTGTGTATGTGGGTGATGCTAAGCTGGCCTCACTGGGGCTTCGATTTCGAAAAATGTGCTCCTATCATGGGCTAGCATTGAATATCGATATGAACCTAGAGCCTTTTCAACGAATCAACCCCTGTGGCTACCCAGATCAACAGGTCGTTACACTTAAGGCACTTTACTCGGTAGCAACATTGGCAACCGTCAGTAGCGCATTGGTAAAATGCCTATTAACTGAGTTGGGTTACACAGACTATCTGTACACTGCTGATAGTTCGGTTTTCCTAACGCGCGAGACGATATAAATGAATGGCTACAGTTAGCCCGTAGCTGTTTCTGACAACCCAAACAGATCCTTTGATGGCGTCCACTTTATGGGTGATGAAAACCTTATTCCCGCTGTTCAAATCGAGAGCGGTGCAAAGTTTGTTAATGACAATGGTATAACAGCCATTAAAAATGGTATCAAGGCTAACCATAGCAGTGCTACACCTATTCAAAGAAAACCCGAATGGTTACGTATTAAGGCGCGCTATGGTAAAAAATACAAAGATATTAAAACTACAGTGCATAAGCATAAGTTGAGCACTGTGTGTGAAGAGGCAATGTGCCCTAACATTAATGAATGTTGGAGTGCTGGCACTGCCACTATTATGTTGATGGGTGATGTCTGTACCCGTGCTTGCCGTTTTTGTGCTGTTAATACAGGCAATCCGAAGAAATGGTTGGATAAAGACGAGCCGCAAAGCACGGCAGAGACTGTAAGACACATGAAACTTAAGTATCTTGTGTTGACTTCTGTTAATCGTGACGACCTTGATGATGGCGGTGCTGAACACTATGCATCGGTTGTTAGAAGGGTTAAAGCATTAAATCCAACAACAGATATAGAGGTATTAACGCCTGATTTTCAAGGTAACTTTAAAGCCATTGAAACAGTTGTTGATAGTGGCATCGTCGTTTTTGCCCAAAATATTGAAACCGTTCGCCGGTTAACCCATCCGGTTCGTGATCCTCGAGCCAGTTATGAGCAAACACTAGCTGTTTTGGAATACGCTAAGCAGTATCGTCCCACTGTACTCACCAAAACCAGTCTGATGCTAGGTTTGGGGGAAACAGAAGATGAGATTTTGGAAGCAATGGATGATTTGAGGGCCGCCAAAGTCGATATTGTCACCTTTGGGCAATACCTTCAGCCCACACGTCACCACTTGCCAGTTGATCGCTATGTCACTCCTGAGGCTTTTGAGATGTACCGGCAGTGGGGTTTGGATAAAGGCTTTCTTGAAGTGGTTTCGGGTGTTTTTGTTCGCTCTAGCTATCGTGCAGAACAGGTATTACAAAAAAATAACTGTGGTCTATAGCGGGTTATAGTGACTATATGAGTCTTGTTCTAGAGTCCGGAGCATACTCATTACAAACAGCCAGACAGAGCAAGCCCAAAGGCTTACAAATAGTAAGTAGCTGGGCTTAGTCAGGTTTGATAGTGGCGGTACTTTAAGGGGTAATAGTCAGAGCCATGACATTAAATCGTTCGTCTCAAAAAGCTTCGATCGGTATGAATTGACATCAGCATGCCAAAGCCAGCCATTAAGGTAACGAGGGAAGTTCCCCCTCGGCTAATCATAGGTAAAGGTACGCCAACCACAGGTAAAATCCCGCTGACCATTCCAATATTAACAAAAATATAAACGAAAAATGTTAGGGTTATACTGCCTGCTAGTAGCTTGCCAAACAGCGTTTGTGCATTAAATGTAATAAAGAGACCTCGACCAATGATCAGCGCATAGAGCGCTAGTAATAATATGCACCCAAAAAAACCGAATTCTTCAGCTATTAGAGCAATAATAAAATCTGTATGACTTTCTGGCAAAAAATCCAAATGTGACTGAGTTCCCATCATCCATCCTTTGCCGTATAATCCGCCGGAACCAATTGCAATCGTTGACTGAATAATATTCCAGCCAGCCCCCCATGGATCACTCTCAGGGTTGAGGAAAGTCAAAACTCGCTGCTTTTGGTAGTCATACATTAAGTAGTGCCATAGCACGAAAATAGACGGTATCGCTAATAAAATAGCTGAAAATATAATACGTTTTCTTAAACCAGCCAGCAGTAAAACAAAGATACCAGAAGCACCTATCAATAAAGAAGTGCCTAAATCTGGCTGTTTGGCAATTAAGGCAACTGGTACGCCAAGTAAAAACAGTGAGACCAATATATTTTTAAAAGATGGCGGTAGCGGTTGCTTTGCTAGATAAGCCGCCATTACTATAGGCATCACTAGCTTGATAATTTCAGAGGGCTGAAAACGAAAACCGGGTAATTGAATCCAACGTTGTGCTCCTTTGGACTGAATTCCGTGAACTAATACGACTATAAGCAATACGACAGCTACAGCATAAAATAGGCCCGCCCATTGCATAAACATTCGTGGTGGAATCTGAGCAATTATAATCATCCCGATAAAGCTGACCAGAAGATAGATAGATTGGCGGGTGATAACATGCATATTTTTACCCGTGGCACTGTAGAGAACAAATAGACCAGCGATAGATACTAATAGCAGAAGGCCAAACAGTATAAAATCAATATGCCAGCGAACGGACCAGCTAGGATCTCGGCTAATGCCATCGATACCGTTTAGTTGTCTGACAAAATCCTGGTTGAACATGATCTATTTCCTTTTAGCCTCTTTCAGCTTGGGCAGCAGATAGGCATCTAGCACTTTTCGGGCTACAGCTGCGGAGTCGGTACTGTTTTCTACCACTACAGAAATTGCTATTTTAGGGTTATTAACCGGCGCAAAAGCAATGAAAAGACTATGATCTCGCTGGAATTCCTTTAGTTTTTCCGGATCATATTCAGCGCCTTGTGGAATACTGACAACTTGTGCTGTACCTGTTTTTGCCGCCATTGAGTATTTTAGACCGCGGCCAATACGCCAATACGCTGTACCTTTAGGGGAGCTAACAACCTCCTCCATGGCCTTAATAATAACTTCCCAGTTTTTGGGGTTACCGATATGAATATCACCACCCCATTCTTTTCGTTTAAGGCTAGGAATGTCCTCTTTTACCAGCTTAGGTTGAACATGTTTTCCTCGGTTAGCAATTAAGGCAGCAGCCTCGACCAGTTGCAGGGGAGTCGCTAGCATATAGCCTTGACCAATAATTGCAATGACCGTTTCTCCCGGATACCAAGGCTCACCATAGAGCCTTCGCTTCCATTGTTTTGAAGGTAGCAAACCGGGGCGTTCCTCACCAATATCGATACCTGTACGATGACCAAAGCCAAACTGGCTAGCAAAACTATGCAATCTATTAATACCTAGCTTAGTGGCTTGAGTATAAAAATAAGTATCATTGGATACTATAATTGCTTTAGACAGATCAACCCAACCGTGCCCACTGCGTTTCCAGTTGCGAAATCTATGCTCACTGCCAGGCAGTTGAAACCAGCCTCTGTCAAAGATTTTATCTGAAGGTTTAACAATCTTATTCGCCAGCAGCGCTAAAGCCATGACAGGTTTAATGGTCGATGCAGGAGGGTATTCTCCCAAGCTTGCTCGGTTATACAGGGGTCGTTCAATGCTCCTATTTAAGGCGTTGTAAGTTTTCGAATCAATACCAGTAACAAACAGGTTTGGATCAAAAGAGGGTGTACTGGCCATAACGAGTATCCCTCCTGTTTTCGGATCCATTGCAACAACAGCGCCTCGCCGTCCATTCATTGCCTTGATAGCTACTTTTTGAAGGTGAGAGTTTAAATAGAGGTGTAAATTCTCTCCGGGTACTGGTTGTTGCTCTTTTAATACACGAAGCACTCTGCCTGTAGCATTAGTCTCCACCTCTTGATAACCAGGCTTACCATGTAAAACACTCTCATAGTATTTTTCTAACCCTATTTTACCAATACTGTGTGTGCCACTATAAAGGGAAGCATCGATTCTTTGCAGTTCTCTGTCATTGATTCTGCCCACGTAGCCAACGCTGTGTGCAAATGCAGAGCCTTCAGGGTAACTTCGTACCAGTTCTGCGTTAATTTCCACGCCAGGCAAGCGAAATAGGTTGACAGAAATGCGTGCTATTTGTTCATCTGTTAGATCAAACTTTAGTGGAACTTCCTCAAAAGGTCGGCTCTGCCTTAAGCGTTTTTTGTAACGCTTGATATCCCCTTCTGATAAAGGTACTAGCTGGCTGATTTTTGCCAGCAGTTCATCCATATTTTTTACTCGCTCACGAACAATTGCTAACGTTTTACTTGAGCGATTCATTGCTAACAGGTTATTCTCACTGTCGTATATTAAGCCTCTGTTTGCCGGTAAAGGCCGCAAGTGAATCCTATTTTCATCGGCCTGCGTTGACATATCTTTGTAACGAATGACTTGAAGATAAAAGAGACGAGAAATAAGACCGGTTACAAGTAATAACATGAAAAAGGAAGCCACCCAGACTCGGGTATTTACCACCTTATTCTCGGTTTTATAATCCTTTAAAGTATCCCCTGGCATAAAAGCATTACTCAATCAATTTTTTTCGTTGACTTTATCGTGAACCATTTCTATGGTCAGAGACAATACTTCCTCGGTAAAAGAACCTATTTGGGTTCTTAGCATTTACCTATGGTAAGGGTGATTTTGTAACATACTCCAGACACGATAAACCTGCTCAGCAATAATAATGCGTACCAAAGGGTGAGGAAGCGTCAAAGGTGATAGAGACCAACGGGTGTCGGCTTGTTGGGAGCACCGACTATGCAAGCCTTCAGGACCACCAATTAATAAACTGATATTACAACCAGAGTATAGCCAACCTCTCATTTTGTCCGCCAAATCTTCTGTAGACCACGGTTTTTCCATAATTTCTAGTGCAACCACTTGATCACCCTGGCCAATAGCTGCCAGCATTTGTGTGGCTTCTTTCTTCTGTAAGCGGCTGATATCAGTATTTTTCCCTCTGTGCCCCAAGGGGATTTCAATCAACTCAAGTTTTACATCTTGCACCAACCGTCGGCTATATGCTTCATAGCCTTCTTGGATCCAACGGGGCATCTTCGAGCCCATTGCAATCAGCCGGATACGCATCAGGATTGATCGCCGCTAGCAGCACAGTCCATATCCCATAGGCGCTCAAGATCATAGAATTGCCGTGTTGCCGGTAGCATGATGTGTGCAACGACATCGCCTAAGTCAACCAATATCCACTCAGATGTTTCAATACCTTCCGTTCCTAACGGGTGTACACCTTGTTCTTTACATTTATCAATAACATTATCTGCCAAAGACTTTACGTGTCGGTTGGATGTACCGCAGGCAATGACCATGTGATCCGTTACACTGCTAAGGTCAGCGACATTCATGCTAATTATATCGTTGCCCTTTAGCTCGTTAAGAGCATCTACTACTAGTTTTTTCAGTTTATCAGAACGCATAAATTGTATTAAGTACCTCAAGTACTGTTTAAAAAAGAGTTCGCTAAGCATTCAATTTAAAATACTGCGCATTAACTCTATGACAATTATTAGAAAAAAAGGTTCTCTTAGCTATTTTTTATAGCCTATAACCGCCCAGAATCTCAGCCTTAACATTGCATGTCAAGGTGCCATAGTTGGCAGAATAAAAAAAACGTGTCTTCTGGAAGGTGTATGCTCGAGCTTTATTCAGGTTATTAATCAATAGCGGGTAAAGTAAACTCAAATACAGTGCCGCCATCAGGGTGGTGGTAAAAGTCGAGTTTGCCACCGTGTGACTGAATAATGGAGTGGCAAACTGAAAGCCCTATGCCCATTCCATCGGTCTTAGTAGTATAAAAAGGGGTGAACAGTTTTTCTTCGGCGCCTTCTGCCAGTCCATAGCCCCGGTCTATCACAGAGATTTTTACGAAGTGCGCATCAATCTGTTTTGTTTGAACAATGACACCAATAGCTCTATTTGCTTCATTTCTCATGGCCTCCATGCCATTGCGAATAAGATTTAGAACCACTTGCTGCACCTGGACGACGTCAATATTAACCTGAGGCAGGTTGTCTCCCAGTTCTAAATGAATCTCCATATTATTATTTCTTGCATCAACTTCCGCTAATTTATAGGCGTCCTGAATCATTTTATTGGGATCAATACGATCGAATACATGATCTGGTTTTTTTACAAAGGTTCTAATACGAGAGATAATGCTTCCTGCTCTGCGTGCTTGTTTATTAATTTTAGTTATCGCATCATTTAATCCTTCATTTTCAATGCCTAGACTGGCTATCATGCGTTTGCTGACCTGTGCGTAATTAGAAATAGCTGTCAATGGTTGGTTAACTTCATGGGCAAACCCTGCCGCCATTTCGCCCATTATGCTAAGCCGAGATACATGGGTAAGTTTATCTTTTTGTTCTTCAAGTTCATCTAAGGCTTGTTTCAAAGCAGCCTCATGCTTCTTTTTTTCGGTAATATCCCTGAAAACAACCACCACACCATTAGCCATGCTATCTTCCATAATAGGCGTGCAAGAGTAACAAACAGGGAATGAATGCCCATCGCTATGCCAAAAAATACCGTCTTCAACGGTTTTTGATATTCCTTTATTCAAAGCTGTTTGTATGGGTGACAACAACTGGCTACTAAGTGGTTCTCCTTTACCGATATCTAACATCAGGGCAATTAAATTAACACCTTCAAGTTTTTCTATAGGCCAACCAGTCATCATGGCCGCTGCCTGATTAGCAAAGGTGATATGCCCTTGATTATCAAGACCAAAGATGCCTTCATTGATGCTTTCTAAAATGCGCTCATTATCTTGTTCAAGCTGACGGTTTCTGGCAGACAATGCGCACTCTAGCCGCTTGATTTTTAATTGCGTATCAACTCTGGCGATGACTTCTTCTGCCTGAAAAGGTTTGGAAATATAATCCACAGCGCCCGCTTTAAGCCCTCTTACTTTGTCTTTTGTATCATCAAGAGCAGATAAAAAAATAATGGTAATATTTTTTGTTTCCTGATTTTCTTTTAACAAACGACATACCTCATAGCCATCCATGCCTGGCATCATAATATCGAGCAGAACAATAGCCGGTTTGGCTTTTGCTGCAATTCTGAGGGCATTATCGCCATTTTTAGCAATGAGCAACTTATAGCCACGGCCATTTAATGTTTGCAACAACATTTGCAGGTTTGTTGGGTTATCATCCACTAGAAGAATACGATCAACCGGTTGCTCTGGTGCGAGCATTTTGTCAATATACATCTCAAATAAACCCTAATATTATGACAAGAGCAAGCTGATGTGGTGCACTAAAAATGGACACCCTTCAGTACAATTTTTGTGAATTATTCTGTTCAGGATTGACATAACCCACAGCACTTTGTCGATCCGTCCTATTTTAGTAGCATTTGACGCATTCAGACACAGTTAAACAGTTATTTTCCCTATTTATCAGTGGATCATAATAGATGGCTTTTCAATGGGTTTGATTCATCACCTCAGAATAAGGCGAAAAGACGAGTAATAGCAGGGCTATTGCGAGGCGTTCCAACGCAGTGTTGGTGTTTAGATGGCCAGCGCAATAGCGTAGTTAGAAAAGATGCTTAGTATTATATTGAACGCAGATAAGAAAGAGCTATGCCGGCATTGGCCGCTGATTTAACACCAAGACATTGGCAGATATCTTCAGCGGCGGTAACCAACCCTTGGAGATCAACACCGGATATGATACCCATGCCGTTGAGCATATAGACTACGTCTTCTGTAGCGACATTGCCTGATGCACCCGGGGCATAGGGACAGCCACCCAGTCCGGCAATGGCCGAATCAATGGTAAGCAAGCCTTCTTCGATCAATGCGTAAAGGTTAGCCAATGCTTGGCCATAAGTATTATGAAAATGAGCGGCAATAGCCTCAATTGGTACAAGTTTTGCAACTGCATGGAATAAAGCTTTTGCTTGTAAGGGTGTACCCACGCCAATAGTATCACCTAAGGAGACTTCATAGCAGCCCATCTGAATCAGTTCATGACAGAACTGAGCAACCTCTTCATGGCGCACTTTACCGTCATAGGGGCAGCCCATAACACAGGATATATAACCTCTAACTTTGCAGTTGTATTGATTGGCTGCTTCAATCACTGGCTTAATGCGTGTTAGGCTATCTGCAATAGAGCAGTTAATATTATGCTGGCTAAACCCTTCTGAGGCAGAAATAAATACCGCAACCTCCGATGCATGTGCTTCCATAGCCTGTTCAAACCCCCTCAGGTTGGGAGTCAATGCAGAATACACAATATCGGGTTTTCGATTAATCAGCTGAAATACATTAGCTGAGTCAGCCATAGCAGGCACTTTAACAGGCGATACAAAACTACCTGCTTCAATGTGCTTTAATCCGGCATGGGCGAGGTTATCAATCAGTCTTGCCCGGGCCTCGACGGGTAGTATCGGTGATATATTTTGCAGTCCGTCTCTTGGCCCGACTTCAACCAGTTTGATTTTTTTAAGAGGTGTCTTAACCTGCTGCATCTGTTGTTTCCTGATAAGCAATTAAAATATCACCTAATCCAACCTGATCTCCCGGTTGTCTTTCAACTAGGCCAATAACACCATCATGGGGTGCTTTAATAGCGTATTCCATCTTCATGGCCTCCATGGTTAATAAGATGTTACCTGTTTGAACTGTCGTGCCTTTTTTGACATTGACTGTGGTAATGATGCCATTCATTGGTGCAGTTAATAGCTGATCAGCCGTTTTATTTATTGTAGCCTGAGCACCTGGTAAGCTTAGAGTTGCACTACAGTCAGGTAAAAAAACAGCCAGCTGTTGCCTTGGTAAAGGCAGTATACGAAATCGTTGTGTTGTTTTTTGGTCATGTAATAAACCGGATAATCCTTGCTTCTCTTCTTTCCAGCTAACCTTCATTGCATAATGTTCATCAGCCAATAGCAACTGATAAAATCCATTATTGTTATCAACCTGAATACAATATTCACTCTCATCAAGATAAAAGTAGTGTATTGATGGCATGCTTCCTGTTGAAGAAGCTATGTCGATATTGGCCCCGTACATGTGGTATTGATAAAGTGCCGCAATGGATAATAAATATTTTTTTTGTAGGCGGCTTAGTGTTGATGCATGCTTATTGATATGTTGACTAATAAAAGAAGTGCTAAGTTTTTCTTGCTGAAAGTCACTATGATTAATGAGTAATAACAAATAGTCGCGGTTATTTTTAAATCCGGTTAAATAGGTTGTTTCAAGGGTTTGTATTAATGTTTGAATTGATGCTTGGCGATTTTCACCCCAAGCAATTATTTTTGCCATCATTGGGTCATACCAGCTGCTAAAAAAATCGCCCTGTTGTACGCCGGCATCTATACGAATATCATCATGTTGTGGCCATTCTAAGTGAATAAGACGACCTGACGAAGGTAGGAAATTTTGTGAAGGGTCTTCTGCATATATCCTTGCCTCAATGGCATGACCCTGACAAATAAGTTCATTTTGTGCTAAAGGTAAAGGCTCGCCACAAGCTGTTTTAATTTGCCATTGAACCAAATCAATGCCAGTTATGCGTTCAGTAACGGGGTGTTCAACCTGAAGTCGAGTATTGACTTCCATAAAATAAAACCGGTCATTGGCCAGTAAAAATTCTACTGTGCCAGCCCCTTCATAACCGATTGCAGATCCTGCCGTTACAGCCGCTTCGCCCATGGCTTTTCGGATAGAGTCAGATAGTCCAGGTGCGGGCGCTTCTTCTATTATTTTTTGATGCCGTCGTTGCAATGAACAATCACGGTCAAAAAGATAAACGCCTTTCCCTTGGCGGTCAAAAAATATCTGAACCTCGACATGTCTGGCGCTTGGTAAATAAGACTCTAGCAATAATATAGGGTCACCAAAAGATGACATGGCCTCTCTACGTGCTGATTCAATAACGTTATTAAATTCAGCCACATCATTAATGACTCGCATGCCTTTGCCACCACCACCGCTGGCGGCTTTAATCAATAAAGGAAAGCCAATCTGCTTAGCTTCTTTAAGTAAATGGGATGTGGATTGGTTTTGACCATGATAACCAGCAATAATAGGGACACCTGCTTGAGACATAATAGTCTTAGCACGACTTTTTGAACCCATTTCAGCAATCGCTTTAACTGGTGGTCCGATAAAAATGATATTGCTGCGCTGACAGCACTGAGCAAAATCAGCATTTTCTGATAAAAAGCCATACCCTGGGTGAATCATATCAGCATTGAGTTGTTGAGCAGCTGCCAATATACGATGGCTATTAAGATAGCTTTCCGCTGGTGAAGATGAGCCTATATGGATAGTATGATCAGCTTCAATGCAGTGCAGGGCATCAGCGTCGGCGTCAGAATAAACGGCTATGGTTTCGAGCCCCAGTTTTTTTGCTGTTTTTATAATACGACATGCTATTTCTCCTCGATTAGCTACCAATAATCGGTGGATATTGTTATCACTGGCCCAGCTCATGGCTACCTCCACTTAGGGTGGCGCTTATCAAAAAAAGCCGATAACCCTTCTTTAGCTTCATCGGTAATGCGAATATCAGCAATGCGCTTTGAGGTTAAGGCAACCAACTGATCACCTAGTTTTTTATATCGGATTTCTCTGATAAGTTTTTTTATTTCTTTTTGAGCTAGTGGCCCACCCTGCATCAATTGTTGTGTTAGCTGATTTACTTTTGCTTCCAGATCCGTATCAGAGATAATTTCATGTACCAGCCCCATATGTTGGGCTTGTTCTGCATTGAATTGCTCCGCGGTTAGGAAATATCGTTGAGCTTGCCTTGCACCGATTGCTCGAATAATGTAGGGGCTGATCGTCGCTGGCATCAAACCAAGCTTGACCTCACTGAAACAGAACTGACTTGATTGCGTTGCAACCACAATATCTGATGCTGCAATCATGCCGAGTGCACCGCCATAGGCAGAACCTTTTACAACCGCCATAACAGGTGCAGGGAAATGCGCCAAATACCTCAAAAGTTTTCCTAATTTCAGTGCATCTTTGTAGTTATCTTTTAACCGAAGTTTTTGAGCTTTTTGCATCCAGTTGAGGTCGGCACCGGCAGAAAAGTGATCGCCACTGCCCTGTATTTTTAATAAGCGAACCGGTTCTTTTACCAGTGACTTTAGCGTGCTCTTAAGTTGTTCAATAAGCTCATCATCAAAAGCGTTTTTTACCTCAGGGCGGTTCAATATCAATTGAACCACCCCGTTAGCATTACGCTCAAGAATCAATTTTTCATTATTTTTCATTGGTGTCCTTTATGTTGATATTTGTGGTACACACTAGATTACATTCTAAAAACCCCAAAATGACTCTGTTCAATGGGAGCGTTCAAAATAGCGGACAAACTGAGCCCTAATATCTCTCGGGTTTCTGCTGGATCAATAATTCCATCATCCCAAAGACGTGCACTGGCGTATAAAGAATTACTTTGTTGCTGATAAGTTTCAACAACTTCTTCTTTAAACCGCTGTTCATCTTCAGAAGACATTTGTTGTTTTTTTTTCTGTAATGCGTTTTTTTTTACTTGAACCAATACATCAGCAGCCTGTTCTGGTCCCATGACGGCAACACGACTATTAGGCCAGCTCCATAAAAATCTGGGGTCATAAGCTCGACCACACATGCCATAATTTCCCGCACCAAAGCTACCGCCAATTATCACAGTCAATTTGGGCACTTTAGCACAAGCAACAGCATGTACCATTTTGGCTCCATGTTTAGCAATGCCACCTGCTTCGTATTTAGCACCTACCATAAAGCCATTAATATTTTGTAGGAATAGCAGCGGTATTCGTCGTTGGCAGCATAGCTGAATAAAGTGTGTGGCTTTTTGTGCTGATTCAGAAAATAAAATGCCGTTATTTCCAATGATACCAACAGGGTAACCGTAGATACGAGCAAAGCCACATACTAAAGTTTCACCAAAAAGGGCTTTAAATTCATCAAAATCTGACCCATCAACAAGGCGAGCAATAACCTCTTTTATATCATAAGGTTGCTTTGAGTCGGCAGGAATAATGCCATAAAGTTCGTTTGCCTTATACAACGGATCAATGACTTTTTGTCTATCTATGGGAGGTTTTTTTATACGATTTAATCGACTGACTGAACGACGTATCATGGCTATGGCATGTGCATCATTATTGGCATAGTAATCGGCAACCCCTGATTCACGACAATGAAGGTTTGCACCGCCTAACGCTTGGGCAGATACCTCTTCTCCTGTTGCTGCTTTTACCAGCGGTGGGCCGGCTAGAAATATGGTACCTGTATCACGGACAATAATACTTTCATCGGCCATAGCAGGTACATAAGCACCACCTGCTGTGCAGGAGCCCATAACTGCTGCGATTTGAGCAATCCCTTTAGCCGACATATTGGCTTGATTAAAAAAGATACGACCAAAGTGATCTCGGTCTGGGAATACATCACTTTGGTTAGGTAGATTAGCACCACCAGAATCGACTAAATAGACGCAAGGTAAATGATTTTGTGCAGCAATGGCTTGGGCTCGAAGATGCTTTTTAACCGTGAGGGGATAATAAGTGCCGCCTTTTACAGTTGCATCATTGGCAATAATCATGCATTCAATACCTGAAACCTGACCAATGCCAGCTACTACACCCGCACAGGCAACAACCTCATCATAAACCTCTTCTGCAGCGAAGCGTCCTATTTCTAAAAAGGGTGAGCCAGGATCAAGAAGAGTTGCTATACGATCCCGGGCTAATAGCTTACCTTTTTTCTGGTGCTGTAGACGGGCCCGTTCGTTACCGCCCCGCTGAATTGTTTGATAACGTTTGTTTAATTGTTCTAATTGCTGAATCATCTGGTAGCGGTTTTGATAAAAATCAGGACTGTCAGTGGCTATATTTGACTCTAGAATAGTCATGATCAACTCCTGGTTTCGTTAAATAACTCACGACCTATCAGTATTCTGCGAATCTCTGATGTGCCTGCACCTATTTCATAAAGTTTGGCATCTCTTAATAATCGACCGGTAGGATAATCATTTATGTAACCATTGCCGCCTAAAACTTGAATAGCATTCAGTGCCATCTGTGTTGCTCGTTCCGAACAATATAAAATCACGCCAGCAGCATCTTTTCTAGAGATTTCACCGCGATCACAGGCTGCAGCTACAGTATAAAGGTAAGCACGACAGGCATTGAGTTGAGTATACATATCAGCCACTTTGGCCTGTATCAGCTGGAACTCACCAATACTTTTTCCAAACTGTTGCCTATCATGAATATAAGGAAGAACATTATCAATACAGGCTTGCATGATACCGATCGAGCCACCTGCTAAGACCACTCGTTCGTAGTCAAGGCCACTCATTAATACTTTGACGCCACCATTAACTTCCCCAAGAATATTTTCATTGGGCACGAAGCAATCTCGAAAAATCAGCTCACAGGTATTGGATCCTCGCATACCTAATTTGTCTAACTTTTGTGCATGGCTGAAACCAGAAAATTCACGCTCAATAATAAAAGCAGTGATGCCATGGGCAGCTTTCTCTGGTGCGGTTTTAGCGTAGACAATACAAGTGCCTGCATCTGACCCATTGGTAATCCACATTTTATTACCATTGAGTAGGTAGCCATTGCTTTGTTTGGTGGCTTTTACTTTCATGCTGACAACATCAGAGCCTGCATCAGGCTCACTCATAGCTAAAGCACCCACAGTTTTACCACTGATCAGAGCAGGAAGATATTTATGCTTTTGTTGTTCAGTACCATTAAGACGTAATTGATTGACACATAGATTGGAGTGTGCACCATAACTTAAGCCAACGGATGCTGAAGCGCGACTTATTTCCTCCATTGCAACAACATGAGCGGTGTATCCCATACAACTTCCGCCGTATTTTTCTTCGACAGTAATACCAAGCAGCCCCATTGCACCCATTGCACCCCAAAGGTGTTCAGGAAAAGCATTATTTTCGTCAATAGTAGCTGCTAAAGGTGAAATTTCTTTAGCGGTAAACTGAATCAGTTGCTCTCGTAACAGGTCAATGGTATCGCCAAGATTAAAGCTCAAAGAGGGGTAAATACAATGTGATGCCATAGCTACCGTATTTCCTAAGTTGATTTTATTATCTAAAAACGTTGCTTGCATGCGGGTGTTATCGATGAATATATCAGTTAGCTTATATTCATCATTTTGTAAAAGGTTATGCTGTTGTCTTCCTTTAATTATTCCGGCTATTTATTTTTTGTAAAGTCTTAAGTTGATGATTGATACAAGGAAGCTGAAGTTATGTAATATGCTACCGTAAACAATAATATTTATATATTTTCCTAGGGAGCGTTCTCAATTAGACGAGCCGATTA
>JAQYUY010000076.1:13613-18514 GCA_028728195.1 Endozoicomonas sp. (ex Botrylloides leachii) | reverse complement strand
AGTTGGATGCGTTTAATAAGAATATAAAAGATAATATTGAAAATGCAAAAAAAGAACTTAAAAATAATGCGGTGATAAAAGAAATTAGTGATGTTATTGAAAATAGAAAGAATGAAGATTTATCTCATCAAGAAAATGTAAGAGAAAGTATTGAAGCCCTTTCAGATGATCTTGATAGTTTAATTGATCAGAAAAATGATGCTGAACGTAAAGAAGAGTTGAGGTTAAAACAGGAAGCTTTTTTTAGAAATTTGGAATATAAAGATAATGAAATTGCTGATATAGAAAATCAGCTCAACGCTGCTGAACAATCGTATGAAGCGCAAGTTAAAAAAATAAAAAGTCTAGAAGATAATGTTGGGTATTATAGAGTAGAAGATTTTAAAGAAACAGAAAATTTGATCTTATCTGTTGATGGTTTTTTAGATGAAGCTAATGGATTAGCTAATGAAATAAAAGGAAATATTGAGAGTGCTCGTAGTAATTTACATGAAGCATCTAATAAAATAGGAACCTCAAAAGAAAATCTGGGTGATGTTGATGCAGAATATGAAATTGCAGAACAAGAAATAAAAGATACAAAAAAAACTATTGATGATATTCAAATTGCTAACGAAGAGATTAAATCTATTTTAAATAAAGCTAGTAAGAAAGAAGAGGGAATAAAAAATCAAATTATAGAAAAAGCCAAAAATATAGGAGATCAGCTTTCTTCTATGATAATGGCTAAAAAAGAAGAAATAGATGAAAAAGAAAAGGCTATAGATCAAGCTGAAAATAACTATAATCAAGCTAATAGTTTTTATGAAGAATATCCAGTTGAAATAGCTAAAGATTTTGAGGATAGATTTTTTGAGTTAAGTGAAAATTTTAGTCAATTAGATGAAGAGTATGGAAATAAAATAGGATATTTAAAAAATAATTTAGAAAGCATAGCTAAGGTAAAAGACAAGATAGAGCAGGCAAGTATAGAAGATGGCAGTATTTTTTCTGCTATTAAAGAAGCAGAAGAAGTTATTAGTGATAATATTTCTTCTGAAATAGTTGATAATAGTGATGTTGATGAGTTTATAGCAGAGTGTAATAGCTTTAAAGAAGCTTTGTCCCAAGAAAAATTTCAACAACAACTAAATAGTATTAATTTATTACTTGATCGTACTCAAGCTATTAAATCTAACAATGCTTTAGCTGATGAAGGCATTAAGCAGTTTAAAACTAATTTAGATGCACTTAGAGAAAATGAGTTTGGTGAAAGTGATGACATAAAAATATTGCTAGATCAATGTGAGCATAACATTAATAGCGCTGATAATAAAAGAAATGAGCTAGTAGCTAAAGCTGAAAAGGCTATGATTGGCCTTAAACAAATTTCAGGAGAAATAAGTGGCACATATAATAATGAAAACGTAATGCCCATAAAAGAAGAAGAGATTAGCTCTCATCAAAGAGATATTGATATACTTGAGGAAGAGCTAAGAAATTTTGGAGTGTTATTGGATGATATAAATAGTGATTTATATAAAATTAATAAGGAAATAGAAAATAAAGATAAAAGTGATATTGATAAATTAAAAAATGAGTGCATTAATACTAAGCCATTAGCCCAAGAAGTTATTAACAAAATAACAGAAAACCAAAAAGCTATTAAAGAAATTCATAATGATACTGACACGTATTTTAGAAAATATGAATGTGTAAAAGAAGGAAAAGAATCTTCAAAAGAACATACCATGAATGCTATTTTTGAATTTGAAGATAAACTTGAAGAACAATTAGCAAAGGCTGAAGAGTATGAGAATAAAATTAATGCAGAAGTCACTAAAATAGATAGTATTAATTCTGATAAGTCAGTCCATGGATATAAAGAAAGCGTTAAGAAAACTATTGAAAAAATTAAATCTGATATTGGTAAGGATAATAAAACACAGGATGAAAATGCTGGTAGAATAACAGAGCTTTCAACTAAGGCTAATGAGTTAAAAGAAGCATTAGAAAAAGCATGGCTTACCAAATGTAACCAAGCAGAAATAGAAGTTACTGGTATAAAAAATAAAGCTAAATCTATTAATAAAAGCTATCAAGAAAAGAAAAAAGAAATAACTAAGCTAGAAGCAGAAGTAAATGATTTTAAAGTAAATGAATCTAGTAAAATAGATGAAGCACTAGGAAAAAAACTTACAGAAGTCATGTATTCTATTAAATATTTAGAGAGAATTCAGGATCAGGGAACAAATGATATTATTGATTTTAATAAAAGATTAGATGATGTGTTGTCAATAATAGAGTCATCTAAAAAAGGTAATAATGATATTCATTCCAATAATGAAACAATCGAGCATTCAATAGCCGGCGCTAGAAATGATATCAATAACTTTGATCAAGAAGTAACATCATATTTAGGAATATTAAAGCAAGCGAAACAGACCTTTGAAACAGTCAAGGATATAGTAGAAGAAAAAAATAAAACGAATAGGCGCAATGCAGAAATTTTTCTGAAACAATTAAAAAAGCAAATAGATAAAATAAATGATAACTTAGATAAATTCATCATCAAAGCAAGTAATGTTAAAGAATCTATTCAATATAGCCATGAAGATATTCCTAAATCGCTGATACATAAGTATAAAGATGACTTTGAAGACATAAAATTAGGTAATGAATATTTTTATGATGAATTAAGAAAATACAAAGAAGTAGCTGAAAATGTAAAACATAATATATATGAAATAGATCCATCAGAATTTGATGATAAGGAAAAATCAAGATATGAAATAAATATAGAAGATTTTCATAAGTCATTAGAAGAATTTGAGGAACAAGCTAATAAAATTGATAGTAATATTGCTCAATTACAACAAAAAATTAAAGATGAATTTGTAGATGAAAATAGGTCTGGTGTTAATGGTTTAATTCAACTAAATAATTCTCATGGTGAAATTTTTAGTCGTATAGTAGAAGAATTAAATTTATTAAATCATGAGGCTAACTCTATTCTTAAAGAGTGCCTACCCAGTGAAGAAGCAAAGCCTGCTGCTCATGCATTAATTAACGAAATTAGATTATTACAAAATAAGATAGCAAAGTATAAAAATGATGACGAAGCCGTATATTTATTTAAAAAAATTGATTTAGAATTGCATAAAATTCAAGCTGAAATTGCCAAGATTGAAGAAAATAAACCAGCATTATCCTATAAAGATGTAGTAAAAAAAATAACTGGGTTGTCAGAATATATTAGCAGATTTAATCAAGATAAAAATGAAAAATATGTTGCTCAATTAAGGGGATTTTTTGGGAAAATTAAAAATAATTTTGAAAAATTTAAAAGAAGCGAAAAAATTAATCTGGTCTTATCTCTTAATGATTCCATTGACGTAGAGGGAGACCTAGCAGAAATTAATGAAAAAATTTCTGCGCTTGATAAGGATAAGCAAAAGTGTTTTGACGAGGCAAAGGAATCTGTTAACAACGTTACACGTACAAGCACAACAAGGGTAATAAACGAAATTATAGGAGGTTGTAACGAAATAAATACTAGGTGGAATGAGGCATTAGAAAAGATAAAAAAAGTAGATCAAACTAAGGTGGGTGATTTAACTAGATCATTCCCTCCAGACTACTTACCCCAAATAGCTGAAAAGAAAAAAATAATTGATGAATTTAAAAAATCATTCGTTTTGCAAGTGGAAAGTCTGAATAATAAATTAGATGGTGAAGATAATAGAGCTGAGATAGAAGATATTGTCCAAAAATTTATTACCTATTTATCTAATATTAATAATACCGCAATATGTTATAGTAAAAAATTTGAAAAAATAGCAACCTATATTTATGAAGATTGCCATAGAAAATTCTCCGCTGAGGGGAGTAATTTTTATAGGCAATATGCTATAAATCATCCATTAATGGTGTCTAAAGAAGGTCATCATGTTACGGATGAACTGAAAGATGTAAATTTATTAACAAAAGCGATAACCGATATTATTAAAGGAAAGGAAGTAAATACTCCCAATATAGTGGAGAGACAAATTAAGGAATATTTTGTTAATTCTACATTTGATCCAGATAAAATTTGGCAGGCACTACATGGTGTTTTATGTAAAGCTATTATTGATAGCAATGGGGGGAATTATAATCCTGAAACAAGCTCTCATGTTAAGGGATATATGGCTGGGAGAATAATTCAAGCTGTATGCCTTGCAGTTTATGCTCATATGGATAAGCACGTTTCTAACAAATTAGCATCAGATGATCTTGACGACTTAAAATCTCAATATGATAACATTATTAAACTCTTACATCCTGAAAATTGGGGAATAGGTGCATCAGGTGATAATAGATCAAGCTTTATCTCTGAAGCTTCTAAAAGATATATTGAACAGGCATTAGAGGACACTAAAAATAAAATTAGTATTAAGTTTTCTGGTATTAAAGGATCACCTGTAGCTATAAAGGCACTAGAAGAGCATAGCGATATTAAAGCAATGACTAGCCAACTTAATAAAGCAGTGAAATTGCATGCTCCTGAGGAAAATAATCGTTTAATCAATTCGGCTAAAAAGCTAATAAGTAGTAATCCAGCTTTTGCTAAGCGATGGGTTGAAACAAGCCTTTCATTATTCTATTTAGGTAATCAAGCTATAGCCGGTAATACTTCAAGCATTGAAGCCTATGGTATGGCGAGTCAAAAACTAATTGTTTCATTATTGCAAGAGTTTAAAATTAATGAACAAATACCTCTCTCTGCACTGCTTATAGCTACGCTTAAAGATATTAGCACAGCAAACTCTCTTATTAGGCAGGCTTTGAAGTTACATTATTCTAAAAATAAAAAGGATAGAAAAACAAATATAGACAGAGTTGATAAATATGCTAATCAAATAATTAGTCTCATTTCAAAA
>JAQYUY010000076.1:0-13603 GCA_028728195.1 Endozoicomonas sp. (ex Botrylloides leachii) | reverse complement strand
GACGCTAGATAAAAATAATTATATTATTGATCATCATCATAAAGATTTATTAGATGCTGCTGTCCCAAAAACGGTTATTAATGAAAAAGTTATTGGCCCTAAAAGTGATGCTAAGCTACATTGCGAACTGTTAAATCCGATAGGCTCAGTGCTTCTGGGAGAAAAGCATAATTTAACGGGGCAAATTTTCTGTGGCCTGCCTCAGTTTACAAAACAAGCATTAAGTATTAGAACCAATGAGCAAGCTGACCCTATTGAAATTTTAGGTTTAACTAAATCAGTATGGGAGGTATCACCTCAGATTTTGCTTAATAACCCTGATATTAAAATTCCATTCTTCAATAAAAATATAGACGGTAAAAAGTGCATTAATGGCTTTATACCAGTACGTAATACAGGGCGTGGAGTTGAAGAGCAAAGTGAAGGAATTTTAGTACCTCTAAAAGATGAATGCTTGTTATTCACGTTAACAGCTGAGAAAAAATGGCGGTGTCAATCTTTCGGTAACGATTTTAACTCTGAGCAGCACAGCGAGCAAAAATATATAGGCTATGCTACTTTGGCGATGGCCTATTCTGCTCAGAGAGGTAATGATGAAGCGGTAAAAGGTGCACTAATTCAGGCATATCAAGAATGGTGTGATTACAATAGAAGTGATGAAAATGGTCTTAATAAATTTATAGAAAAAATTACAGATGAATTGAGAAAGATAAAGAATTCATCTGTCTGGATAAATGTTAAAGATAGAGAAGAAGCTCTAAAGGATTGCTTACGTAATTTGAAAGATGAATTTAAGGAAAATAATAAAAATAAAATAAAAGGATATGCAACGGATCTATCAAAAGTTACAGGATTTATTGTTCATAAGGGTATGGATGATATTCATTCTGAACCTAACAAGGCCATAAGTCGTTTAAGTAATAAACTTTCATCGAAGAGTACTAAAGCAGAAGAGGAATATAAGAAGAAGAGTGCATTTGCCAGTCGCTCTGCAAAAGATGGCGGCGGGTTTTTTAGTCCAAAGGTATCTCATGGTTTTACGTTATATGATAAAGAATTCATTAAAACACTAAAAGAAAATAGACCATCAGAATCGAAGCTATTTTCTTTTATGTCCACATACCGAGATAAATTTATATCAGACTTCATAGGAACATTATCTGGGTTTAGTGATGTTGTTATTGATGACAATATAGATAAAGCTAATTTAACGGATAATATTAAATCAATAGATAGAATAATTAGTAAGTTAAATTTTGAAAAAATAAATTTAAAGGGTGAGAGAGCGAGATTATATCAGGGAGTTAAAAAATATTTAGTTAAAGCAGACACTAATATAAGTGATATAGACGATGCAAAGAGATTATGGGTTCAAGGCCGAATACCTAGTGGCCTAAATGATAAAGATAAAGATATCTATATAGAAACGATGCATCACTTAACCCAAGTATCATGGATTGAAAACACATTGCATCAGCATATTGACAAGCTGTGTAAACATAAAGGAAAAATTGAAAAGCTTAAACGAGAAAAAATAGATATTACTAACAGAATTACTTTTCAAAATGCGGCACGCCAGTTAAATGGAGAGCTTGCTAAAATAAAAAATTCTTTTGATGAGCTAAATGACCTTATTAATAACAAAAAAAATATGAGTTATGCTTCAGATCCCGCTAGATCGTTGCTCGGTTTTATGGAAAGTAGAAATATACAGCTTAGGAAAAATCAGGTTGACGTTGTACCGAAGCTGTTAGAAGAACAAAGTAATGCAATACGTGATGAAAAGCCAACGCGCTTGTTTTTAATGGAGGGTACTGGTGGGGGAAAAACATTATGTATGGAGGCTATGGTAGATAATGCATTGAACAGTCTTACTAAAAAGGATAATCAGTTTAAGATAACGCACCCAGTAATGGTGATTGCGCCTGATACTAATGAAGCTCAACTTAGAAGTTCATTAGCAGTAGCGGAAGGCCAAAAAGGTAGAGTTATTAAAGTAATGCAGCCAGTATTAAAAAATCTAACAGATAAGTATGGGAAAGAAACATTTACAAAAGAAGAGTCATTAAGAAAAATATATAACCTATTGTTAGGTGTTGATATAAATACGATTGCTGATGATTTAAATAATCAAGTTGGATCTAGGCGTAGTGCATGTTTATTATCATTCTCATCATTTCAGCTATTATTGCATGCAACCGAATCGGCTTTATTAGTCACTAATTTAACACCTGAATCAAAAGAATTACTTAATTTAATTCGAGACCTTTTCTCAAATGGTATTATTTTTGGTGATGAATGTGTTTCTGGGCCTCTGCCTTATACTGCCTACGATGAAGACCGTATTATTCAGAATATAAAAAACACAATGGTTGGGCTTGATAGCAATAATGTCACACCAGATAGTGCGTGTAAAAAAGCCATTGGCGTTATGAGTAATTGCTTTTTATTTACGGGACTATCTGCCACTAAAGGGTCTGCGGCTATTGGTGCTCTTTTTGCAGGTTCAAGTACTTATGAAGAAACCGCCAAGAAGCTTAATGAAAATATAAAAACAACTCGATTAAGAGCCTTTGACCGATTAAGTGAGGGGAAGGTAGTACTAAGTAAAGATAATAAAAATGAAATGGCCGCTAAGATGGTTGCGAACTTGGGCAGCAATCGAGGTATTATTATTTTAGATACAGTAACCCGTGAGACGGCTAATAAAGGAGAAAATTCTTTCCATATGAAGCTGGCAACTGAATGGCAAGAAAGCTTAAAGTCAGCTCGGGATAGTAATAAAGATAAATCCACTGAAAAGCAAGTAGTACTCACAACAAGTTATATTGATGGTGATGGGAATACCATGCTCTATGATCCTGATCGCCTAGAATACAGCGGTAAAGATGAAACTCGACTAGGGGCAGTTATCAACCCATCAGATGCAACGTCATTAAAAAATTCTGGAGCAAGAACACACGATAGTATTTTGGGCTATGACCAAGGCATAGGCTCTGATCCTATTCAAGGCGAACAGACAGCATTTGTTATAACGGGTCTGTTTGGGGCTGCAGAACATGGACGTTCAGATTTAGTTGAACAGTGGGCAGGGCGAGGCACGAGGGCGAGCTCAGAACCTTATAACCGACAAGATATTCTGCTAATGGTGACAACAAGTGAATTAGATGAAATCATAAATTCCGACTCATCATCACGAGCTATGAAGAAATATGCTAAAGACTGTAAGCTTTGCGCTGATAAGCTTGATGAAGCTAAAACTAAACTCGATCAAGTGCTAGAAAATGAAAGCTTATCTGAATCAATACGCAGTAAGATCCAATCATCAATAAATACAAGGTTGCATATAGAGCATAATTCAGAAGATGGAATAAATGACATAAAAAATAAAATAAAGCAGGAGGCTAATCAAGTAAGTTCTTATTTGATTCAAGACCTTAAAGAGGTTATTTCAGATAAAACCACGCTAAATAAAATAGAAAAAGCAGTTAATAAATACCTGATTGCGGAAGAACTATTTCAGTTAGAGACGCATTTATTACTTTTTAATGCAATGGCTCAAAGAGAAAATAATGCCTTTACTGCTAGGCATGAAAGCTGGGCTTTTGAAGGTGATAAAGAATATTTCTTACAAAAAATGTATGCCAAACAAGAACACTGGGCCAGAAATGAGTCAGCTGAGTTTAAAAATAAATATGGTGGAGAAATAAAATTATTAGTTGATAGTGAATTTAATAAAACTGTAATAGGTGATAAGAGTAAATTAGAGTCAAGCACACATGGAAAATTAATGGAATATGTGGCTGCTATTATAAAGCTTGATTATGTTATAAAGAAGACTAAGGATAATAGTTCATTCGGAATTTCTGCTCAGGATGTATCACGTCGCAGTGAAGAGGTATTAAAATTATATAAATTTGGAAATGCAAATATTTTAAATAATGATAATATAAAAGCTATGTTAACTAACATTGCCGATAACACCTCTTGGGTAAGACATAAGGATGAAATTAAAAACTATTTTGTTCATTACAAAAAAGCTAAGGAAGCATATGAAAAAACAGCTGTTATTTTAGATAACTATTCAAAAGATTACCCCACTAGAGAATTCGTGAAAGATAATATGACTGAATCATTTGAGCAGGTGCTTAGCAATATAACAAGAGTAAGTTTAAGAGGATATGAAAAGTCTGAGGAGTTATTAGAAAGTACGGTTGCAAGACCCAATTTCCTTAACAAATTATCGAGTGAGCTTGATACGGCGGTTAATAAATCAGGTGAAGATTTCACCACAAGCATGCTCACGCTAGAGAGGGGTAAATTTGTTAAATTAGATGTTGCGACCATTAACTTTAAATTAGAAGCTAAAATTTATGCTGAATCGATTAATAAAATATTAGATGACATAAGAAAAAAGGTAGGCGGTAAGGAAATATTCAACGGGTTTTTAAGTGGAAAATTTATTGGTCTAGAAAATGATGTTAATGAATTTTTAGAGAATATAGATAATATAGATAGTTATGAGTTCGAGTCACGTTTTAATATTATTAAAAATAGTATTTCTGACTATTTGTTTGAGTTGTCCAATGATGTTTTTTTTGGTGCTAAAGACGTATCAGTAGGAACATCTAAAGTAGATGGGATTTTATATTCAATTATTAAGTTATTTAAAGGGCCAGAGTTTAATACCAATACCCCTACCATAAAACAAAGAGTTAATGGTCATGGCTATATAGAAAATGGATTTTGCATAGGTAAGCCTACTGCTGGTGAAGAAAAACCAGTGAGTCTTATAACTATTATAAAGGATAGTGTTACCATTGAATTACCTAGAAAACTAATAGAGGCGAGAGACAGCTATCGCAAACAAAGAGCGGAAGTTGCAGCATTAAAAACAAGAGATAAGCTTTTCGCTGAAAAGCTAAAACAAAAAGGGCAGGAGATAAAAAATAAAATTTTGGAAGATTACAGAAACTCTTGTCAGACAAACTTAAAAGAGCAGGCTCGCAATAAAGACCGGTTGAGGCAAGAGCAAGAGAAGATGAAGTTACTTTAGCCTATAGCAGAAAAGTGATATTGCCTTTCTTTACTACCTAGTAAGGCGGGGGCACTCAAATGATTCAGGCTGAGCTGTCATATTCAGGAACTCTGTTTAGGTTGACACTCAGTAGAAGAGCTGGCCATCGTCTTACTATCTGCATATTTAATCAATTTGAGTATAATCATACGCGCAACTATGCTGTTGCCCGAAGGGCTGTGTGCCTTTAGGGGCTGTTTATGATTTTTGTAAATAGTCGTTGAAGCAAATAATGCCTATCATCTTTTCTAACGACGGTAATGAGCACCGGCAGCCGAATTCTATAACAAGGCGGAATGAAGAATAATGGCAGGGCTATTGCAAAGAATGCCAACGTAGAGCTGCTATTTAGATGACCATGCTCATTACCGTTATTAGACAAGATGATGGGTATAAGGCGCTTTAAAAAGGCAATAGCTACTCTATCATTGGCGCTATTCAGGATAAGCCATGAGCATTTATTTAGGTGTGGAAGAAAGTGTGCTTCGTGATCTCGGTGGTGAGCATACAGCTAAAGAAATAAGTCAACAACCAAGGATTTGGCGTGATACCATTGCTGAAATAGTAAAGCGACGGCCTGAAATTAATTTGTTTTTAAACCCGATTCTGGCAAAACAAAAGTTAAGAGTTTTGCTTTCTGGAGCTGGCACTTCTGCTTTTGCTGGTAAAGCTATGGCTCCTCACTTATCTAGAGTTACGGGTCGTCGGTTTGAGGCGATCAGTACTACTGATATAGTTGCTTCTCCAGCAGATTACTTAGCTGAACAGGTACCAACATTGATTATTTCTTTTGCACGTTCTGGTAATAGTCCAGAAAGTGTTGCTGCAGTGAAGCTGGCTAGTCAATGTTTACATGAGTGCTATCATCTGATTTTAACGTGCAACCCCGCAGGAGAGCTAGCCAAACTTAGTGAACTAGCGGATAACATGCTTTATTTAGTTATGCCAGAAGGATCAAACGACAAAGGGTTTGCAATGACTAGCAGCTATACCAGCATGATGTTGAGCGCGCTGTGTATTTTTGATGCCAATCAAGCGACGGTGGGTCGAGTTGATCAAATAAGCCAATTAACTGAACAACTGCTAGATAAACAGTGTTGTGTTATGAAAGAGCTAGCAAAGAGAGATTTTGACCGTATGGTATTTCTTGGTAGCTCTAGTTTGCAGGGTTTAGCTCAGGAGGCCGCCTTAAAGTTTTTGGAGCTAACAGCAGGGGAAATAGTTTCTGTATTTGACTCGCCTTTGGGTTTTCGGCATGGACCAAAGTCTATTATTAACAATAAAACTGTTGTTGTTGAATTTCTAAGCAGCGATGAATATACACGACAATATGATATTGATTTGCTATCTGAGCTGCGTAGAGATAATAAGGCTGGCTACATACTGGCCATTTCACAAAAGAAAGATGATGGCGCTATAAAAGGAAATATCATTGAGCTAGATGATGCCGAAAGGTATGAAAATATTTGGCTTTGTTTTCCTTTTATTGTTCTAGCTCAAGTTCTTGCATTTTTTAAGTCGATATACTTGCAGATAAAACCGGATAACCCGTGCCCATCTGGCGAGGTTAATAGGATTGTTCAGGGTGTTATTATCCATGACTTTCAAAGCAGATAAAATATTTGTAGGGGGGCTTGGTTATTGGTTGCTAGTAGCCAGTAATGCGACAATTTAATTATAAATTAACGATAAAATTTCATATACTTTAGCCTAGTAAGTAGACCTATGATAGTCCTATTTATTACATATTCACTAATAAATAAAGGCTATCAACTACAAGGTTTTTCTTATCTGATCTACATTATAAAAAGCTGTGCATGTTATTAGATTCAGGAGTATTTCGCTATGGGCACACCAAATATTAAGGTGGTCAGAATTGATAATCGCATGCTTCATGGGCAGGTAGCGGTTACCTGGAGCCATCATGCGGGTGCAAACCTTATCCTTGTTGCAAATGATGATATTTCTGAAGATATTGTCCGACAACAGCTAATGGATATGGCAGCTCCTGCTAGCATGACAACCCGATATTTTTCTATTCAAAAAACCATTGATGTAATCCATAAAGCTAGTCCAGAACAGAAAATAATTATGATCGTGGAAACACCCCAAGACGTACTGCGTTTAGCTAAAGGAGGTGTTCCTTTTACCAAAGTGAACGTAGGTAATATGCACTTTAGTGGAGGTAAAAACCAAATTCATAAGATTGTTTCTGTAGACGACAGTGATATTTCAGCCTTCCGCGAACTGGTAGCCATGGGCATAGAGTGTACTATTCAGCGGGTTCCAGAAGAAGAGCCTATTGATGTGATGGCTTTGCTGTGATTGTGTTTCAATCAAAAGGACATATCTAATGATCGGCCTTGTAATTACGGGACACCTTAATTTTGCTAGTGGCTACCAGTCTGCGGTTATTGCTATTGCTGGCGATAGTCCACAGGTTGAGTATGTGGATTTTCTGGGATCTATGTCACCTAATCAGCTGGAAGAAAAACTCCGTGAAGCAGTAAATAAAGTAAATAGTGGTGAGGGTGTGCTATTTCTGACAGACATTCCTGGAGGCTCTCCTTTTCAGCGTTCTGCCCATATAGCTTCAACGATCGATAAGGCTGATGTTATCTCGGGTACGAGCTTGGTTATGGCAGCAGAGGCATGCCTTGAGCGAGAAGGAATGGAGCTGAGTGAGCTGGTGGCGCAGCTAATGGAAACAGGTGTTGATAATATTAAGAGCCTTAAGCAAAAATTAAAAAGTGCTAAAAAAACTTACGCAATGGAAGAGGGAATTTGAATCATGGAGCGTGAGATTGCTTTCTTTAACGCTCAGCCTCAAATTCATTTTAGCCATGATGGTGCCTTTGCGCTGAAGGCTTCACAAGTGTTTACACCGACAGGCATTCTAAGAAACGTTTATGTTCATATCTCTCAGGGACGGATTGATGTAATTAATGCTGTGGTTAAGTCGGGTTATGTCCCAGTGGATTTTGGTGATTGTAAGCTGATGCCTGGTTTGATTGATATGCATATTCATGGTCACAGTGGTGCCGATACCATGGATGCAACACCAAAAGCGCTGAGTATTATTTCTAAAGGCGTAGCGATGTCAGGTGTCGTTGGTTTTATGGCTACCACGGTTACAGCACCGTGGGAAAAAATATTGATGGCCTTGGCCAACGTGAAACACGTTATGACATCTTGTCAGCAAGAAAAATCTATTTTGGGCGCAGAGATTCTGGGTGCTTATGTTGAGGGCCCATTTTTTACGTCAAAAAACAAGGGGGCGCACCCCGAACAGTTTTTCTTAGCCCCTTCAGATAACTACATTAACGATTTATTGGAAGTTGCCGGTGAAGCATTAAAAGTTGTAGCGCTTGCCCCGGAAAAAGAGGGCGCTGTCGATGCAACACGTCTACTGACTAGTAAAGGTATCCATGTAGCAATGGGGCATACTAATGCTACATGGAATCAGATAGATGCATGTATAACAGCTGGCGCTTCCATTGGCACGCATCTTTATAATGGCATGCGGGGTTTGCATCATCGAGAGCCTGGTTGTGTCGGAGCTATGTTGGCCAGCGATGATGTTGTAGCAGAGATAATTGCTGATGGTATTCATGTTCACCCCACCGTTTTGAAGCTGAGCTGGAAATGTAAAGGCACTGAACGATTAGCTCTTATTACTGATTGCATGTGTGCAGGTGGGCTCCCTGATGGTGTTTATCAATTGGGAGAGCTCGCAGTTACCGTAAAAGATGGGATCGTACGAACAAGCAGTGGCTCTCTTGCTGGTAGTACGTTGTCATTAAATAGAGCCGTTAAAAGCATGGTACAACAGGCCGGTATTCCTGAGCTAGATGCAGTAAGAATGGCATCGGAGGTGCCTGCTCGAACGCTGGGTATTGATGATCGTTTGGGAAGTATTGCTTCGGGTAAGGAAGCCAGTCTAACTGTAATGGACAACGATTTTAATGTATTGCTGACCTTGGTTCGTGGGCAGCAGGTTTTTTCTGCTTTAAGTGAGACTCATTAATGGCTATCTATTCAACTCGGCAAATGTTATTGGATGCTCAAGCAAATGAATATGCAGTGCCTGCATTTAATATTCATAACTTGGAAACGGTGCGAGTCGTTGTTGAGACGGCAGCAGAAATGCGTTCTCCTGTGATACTGGCAGGTACGCCTGGCACGGTTAAGTATGCAGGGCCTCATTATTTGTTAGCCATAGCCAAAGCTGCCTCTAAAATTCATGATATTCCCATTGCATTGCATTTAGATCACCATGAGTCTTTAGCCGAAATTAAACCACTTATTGATATGGGGGTGAAATCGGTGATGATTGATGGTTCTCATCATAGTTTTTCAGAGAATATTCGAATCGTTCGTGAAGTAGTTGAATATGCTCATGCCAGAGATGTCACTGTTGAAGCAGAACTTGGTCGTCTTGGAGGGCAAGAAGATGACTTGGTCGTTGATGAAAAAGATGCGCTATATACCAACCCGTTACAGGCTGCGGAGTTTATTGATAAAACAGGTATTGATTCCTTAGCTGTTGCTATAGGTACGGCACATGGTCTTTATAAAAACGAACCCAAGTTGGATTTTGACCGTTTAGCAGATGTGCGTGAAGTTACTAGTATTCCGCTTGTTCTGCATGGCGCTTCTGGCATCGATGTAGAAGGTGTTCGTCGTATGATTGGGCTTGGTATCGCTAAGGTAAATGTGGCGACTGAATTAAAGATTGCATTCTCTGATAAAGTGAAAGCGTACTTTCTGGCTAATCCTGATGCGAATGATCCTCGCAAATATATGGAGCCTGCTAAACATGCAATGGCAGCCGTAGTGCGGAATAAAATTGATATGTGCGGTAGTAGTCATCGTGTTTGATCATTAATGACTATTTTCTGTAGATGGCCATACCGATGTCGCAATATTTATTTTTGCTGTTGTGGTCTCAGGAATAGTTAAGGTAGTCAGTTTTGCTGGCTTGCTACCCTTCCTGAGATGGGCAAGCCAGGTTAAGTAATCCTATCCGCTGATGGTAATAGCAATGAATGGATATGGAATAAATTGAAAGCTGATTATTTCCATATAATGCATCATGTTCCAGCTATTTTCTGCTGAATGCTCATTTCTGGAGGTTCATCATGTTATTGGAAGCACTTATGATTGCAACGCTTGCGGGTATTGCAGGTGTTGACCTTTTCAATGGACTAACGCATATACACAGGCCCCTGGTTACAGGGCCTATTGTTGGACTGATACTAGGTGACGTACAAACCGGATTGATTACTGGTGCTGCGTTAGAATTGGTCTGGATGGGAATGGCACCACTGGCTGGTGCTCAGCCTCCTAACGTTGTGATCGGCGGTATCATTGGTGTTGCATTTGCGATTTTGGCTCATGCTCAGCCTACAGCAGCAATTGGCGTAGCCGTTCCCTTTGCTGTTGCCGTTCAAGGTATGATTACATTGTTTTTTACTGGGATGTCGCCGGTTATGCATAAGTGTGATGAGCTGGCAGCTAAAGCAAACTGGAAAGGCATTGATTTAGTTAATTACCTTGGCATGGGTGTATTATTTTGCTTTTACTTTATTTTGGCTTTTCTTCCTGTTTATTTTGGAGCAGAAAAAGCAAGAGGGTTAGTTGATATCGCGCCTCAATGGCTAATGCACGGCCTTAGCGTAGCAGGCGGACTGATGCCTGCCATCGGTTTTGCCATGCTGATGAAAATTATGTTCAAGAAGAATTACATTCCCTACTTTATTGTTGGTTTTCTGGCTGTAGCCTATCTAAAGCTGCCTGTTATTGCCGTTGCATTAATTGGTATTGCTATGGCAATGGCTGATTACTTTAAGAATCAACAAGCCGTAGCACAAGCACCTAGCCGAGCTGGAGATATGAACAATGGCATATAATAGTAATACTTCAGCGGATAATAGCATGGACAAAAAAGCTGAGCGCATGCTCAATAAGGCGCAAGAGAGCAGCAAACTTGATTGCGACCAATATGATGACCAATCAGTAGGTGAAGCACTGACACCTAAAGATGTAAATAGAATGGCTTGGCGTTCTCTTGCTTTGCAGGCGTCGTTTAATTATGAACGCATGCAAGCTGCGGGATGGCTTTTTGGGTTGAATCCTGCGCTGCGTAAAATTCATAAAAATGATACCGATATGAGCCGTGCTATGCAGTTGCATATGGAATTTTTTAACACACACCCATTCTTGGTATCTTTCGTCATGGGTGTTGTGTTGGCGATGGAGCGCGCTAAAGAACGCCTTTCTGTCATCCGCGCCATTAAGGTGGCTATGATGGGGCCGCTTGGGGGTATTGGTGATGCGCTATTCTGGCTGACATTATTACCCATCTGCTCTGCTTTGGGGGTTTCCTTAGCAATCAAGGGCAGCATTATGGGACCTATTCTATTTTTGTTGATGTTTAATACCATTAATTTTGGCCTTCGTTTTAGTCTGGCTCATTATGGTTACAACGCGGGCTCTAAGGCTGTAGGCGCGTTAAAAGAGCATACGCAGAAATTTTCTCATGCAGCGACTATCGTCGGGCTGACGGTAGTCGGCGGGTTGATAGCTTCTTTTGTTCAGCTTCATTTGACAGCTATTGTTGAAGTAGGCAAGGCAAGTATTAATTTGCAGAAAGAGCTGTTTGACCCGATCATGCCCAAACTGCTGCCATTAATTTTTACTATGGTAATTTTTTCATTTATTAGAAAAGGTACATCACCATTGAAAATTATCGGTGGCATTGTGGTGATGGCAGTTATCGGCTCTTATTGCGGCATCATGTAAATTTTACAGCAGCTTTTGCTAAAGGGTTCTAAAATAGCCTATTAAATATAACAATGTAATAGTCGGGTTATAGATGAATGCAGTAGTTGTTGGCGTGCTCACCATGTTGGCGCTGAGTATAGCAAGAATGAATGTTGTACTCGCAGTCTTCCTTGGAGCGATTGTAGCGGGTGTTGTTGGTGGGTTGGGCTTATCTGCCACAATGGAGGCATTTACTCATGGGCTTGGCGGTGGGTCAAGTATTGCTCTGAGCTATGTGTTACTTGGAGGTTTTGCTTCAGCACTGGCTCATTCTGGTATACCTAATTGGCTTGCCGCCGGTGTTGCCAAAAAATTGCAGGCTGGGGCTGGCGTGTCTGCTTGCCGAGGTAAGTTGGTATTATTGCTGGGCATACTTTTAATGGCTATTGCTTCGCAGAATATTATTCCTGTGCACATTGCATTTATTCCAATACTCATTCCGCCATTATTAATGACCTTTAGAAGTATGCAGCTGGACAGAAGAGTTGTCGCCTGCGTTTTGGTTTTTGGCTTGTGTGCTACCTACCTCATTGTTCCTTTTGGGTTTGGTAATATTTACCTGACTCAGATCTTGGGTGGCAATCTTGCAGTAAATGGTGTCTCTCTTGACCCTTCATTGTTGCCCTTAGCGATGGCTATGCCTGTTTCTGGCATGTTGGTTGGATTATTGTGGGCGGTATTCGTAAGTTATCGAAAGCCTAGGCAGTATAAACTCCCTGACACCAAAGAGATAATCAAACCTAAACCTACTGTATCTCATAAAGCTCGTTGGGCGGTGGTCATAGCCGTTAGTCTGGCGCTGGTGGTGCAGATTGTCACTGGTTCTATTTTGCAGGGAGCAGCCGCTGGGTTTATCGCCATGGTAGCAACGGGTGTTGTGCCATGGCGAGAGGCAGATGGTGTCTTCAGTGAAGGCATGAAAATCATGGCTTTTGCCGGATTTGTTATGATGGCCGCTGCGGGTTTTGGTGAAGTTCTACGTCAGACCGGTGATGTTTCTCAGTTGGTTAACGTAGTAGGCGATGTATTTGGTAATCATAAGGGAATAGCTGCGTTATCTATGCTGGTGGTTGGTTTGCTGATTACGATGGGAATAGGTTCTTCTTTTTCTACTGTTCCGATTATAGCTACTATTTTTGTACCGCTATCTGTTCATATGGGGTTTTCACCTATGGCAACGGCTGTGATTCTTGGCACAGCAGGTGCCTTAGGTGATGCAGGCTCACCTGCTTCTGAATCATCTATTGGGCCAACAATTGGGCTTAATGCAGATGGAGAGCATGACCATATTCGAGATACGGTTATGCCAACCTTTTTGCATTACAGTATTCCAATGATTTTATTTGGTTGGGCTGCTGCTATGCTTTTGTGAATGGTCGGGCTTTTGGGGTTGGGCGCTGTTCATCTGGGTAGTTGATAGTTTATCCTTCAACTAAACCCATGCATGGGGATGGTCCCATAAAACACTCCGATTTTATTAATCTTCTTGAATCCCTTACTTTGCTCACTGATGAGCAGCTTCATGTTATCCAGTCAGCGGTTGATGGTCATCACCTCCACGGCTCCCTGCTAATTGAACGAATTGAAAAGAACTTCTGCGCACACCCCATATGCGATATGTGCGGCAATGATGCGATTCGTAAATACGGTTTTCAAAAAGGGCGCCAAAGGTACCAATGTAAAAACTGCCACCATACATTT
>JAQYUY010000075.1 GCA_028728195.1 Endozoicomonas sp. (ex Botrylloides leachii) | reverse complement strand
GGATGAAAATACTCCAGAAATAGATAAGACAATCACAATATATTATCAAAACATTGAGGAAGAAAGCATTGTAGAGGACGCTTTTAAGCTTACCAATACGATAGCCAATCTAGAGCAACCTCATCAAGAGGCTATTAACAGTCATAGTATGGCGAGCAGTAAACCTGCCGCAGATCAAGCAGACGATTTTTTATGCGAACGATGTAACCTGAAGTTCTCAGGAACCCGCCAACTCCTAACACACTTAAAGACTCATTCAGA
Organism: Endozoicomonas sp. (ex Botrylloides leachii); assembly: GCA_028728195.1. GTDB lineage: Bacteria > Pseudomonadota > Gammaproteobacteria > Pseudomonadales > Endozoicomonadaceae > Endonucleibacter. The sequence continues at coordinate 18,254 of JAQYUY010000075.1, read as the reverse complement.
GAAAAAGCGCTATACATGCGAACATGTTGGTTGTAATTGTAGTTTCACCCGTTTACGTGACAAGAATGAACATATCCTGCGCAAGCATGAAAAGATCAAGCCCTTTAAGTGCCCATATGCTGATTGTGGGCGTTCCTTCTTCAACCTCAAGCAACAGAAATCACATTTCCTCACTCATACGAGAGAACGGAACCATATGTGCTCATATTGTTATAGAGCGTTTAGCCACAGCTCAAGTATGCTAAGACATATCCAGACACAGCATACTTCAAACAAGTACTTTAAATGCCAATATTGTAATTGTTTGTTCTCCAAGTATTTGGACAAGCAATTACATATCGAACGCGATCATAAAATGAAATCATCGTTTCCATGCGCAGATTGTGGAAAGAAGTTTAGATCTCCCTCTAGTCGGTCAGAACATATCCGCAAATTTCATCCTTCAAATAAGCTTCATAAAGAAAGCGATGTAATACAAAATTGATAAGCCAATAAATGGGTATTCACGTTGATATTCTAGGGAAAAAAGCCTCTATATTTACATAAGTCCTTGAATAGTAGGCCTAAGTTGTCTAGTGCGAGAGCTAGCCAACGGTTTTGGCTGTTGTCGCCGCTTGTGCTCGACCCTGGATTGCTTTGATCTTTTCTCATAAGAAAGTGGTTTTAAGTGCGATGCAGGCAAGTTATGCGCTGGCTCAAAGCCGGCCATCTCTTCTCTGGGAAGTATTTTTTTTATTAATCGCTCAATAGATGATAACTGTTTAAATTCATCGGCACTGACTAACGAGATAGCTTGCCCCTGAGAGCCGGCTCTACCCGTTCGCCCTACCCTATGAACGTAATTTTCTGGCACCGCTGGTAAATCAAAGTTAATAACTTGCGGTAGTTGCTCAATATCTAGGCCTCGTGCAGCAATATCTGTAGCAACTAAAACTTGAGTATGACCTTTTTTAAAATCTGACAGCGCTCGCTCTCTAGCTACTTGACTTTTATTGCCATGGATAGCTGCCGTATGAATACCTTGAGCTTGAAGATAACGGGTTAACCGATTAGCCCCATGCTTAGTGCGAGTAAAAACTAATACGTGGCTCCACTGATTGGTAACCACCAGCTCAGTTAACAATTCAGGCTTTCGTTTTTTATCCACCGGATGAATCCACTGTTTTATACTGTCTGCTGTGGTATTGCGGAAAGTAACGGAGACTTCCGTGGGTTTTTTTAATAACCCTTTTGCCAGCAACCGGATATCCTTAGAAAAGGTGGCGGAAAACAGCAGACGTTGGTGCTTTTTGGGCAACAACGTTAATATTTTCTTGATGTCATGAATGAATCCCATATCCAGCATCCGGTCAGCCTCATCTAGCACTAAGACTTCTAGTTGGTTAAATGCCAAAGCGTGCTGACTATATAAGTCCAACAAACGCCCCGGCGTTGCAACTAAAATATCAATGCCTTGATCTAACTGCATCATTTGCTGTTTAACCTTTACCCCGCCAAACACGGCAATTGATCTCAATGATAAATATTTGGCATAAAGAGATATGCTCTCATTTACCTGTGCAGCAAGCTCTCTAGTAGGCGTTAGTACCAAAGCGCGCAACATATTAGCCTGTGGTTTAGCACTTTGGGATAACATTTCAAGAATAGGCAAGGTAAACGCTGCCGTTTTACCCGTGCCCGTTTGAGCCGAGGCCATAATATCTTGCCGCTTAAGAATCACAGGGATAGCTTGAGATTGAATGGGAGAGGGAGTGGTATAGTTTTGCTCTTTTAACGCTTTAAGAAGCGGGGCAGACAAACCTAGGGCGGCAAAACTCATAACAAGATCTCATAGCATTGCATAAAGCAAAGATTGATATAAAAAGGTTAATACCCATTATCTTTTCTAACTACGCTATTGCACTGACCATCCGAGCACGCAGCACTGCCTTGAAACTCATTGCAATAGCCTCTGTTCATTACAGTAGTTAGAACACACGATGGGTACAAAAATATAATGAGCAGCTTACCACAAGTTATATGAAGCACACCTTTATTCGGGGTTCGATAATTTCATGACCGCTCAGAGGTGAACGATTTTATCTGTTTTGGCGCTTATTTTCTATTCTTTGGTTAGCTTAGCGCTTCGCCACAGCATCTGATCTGGGTTACCATGGGCGGGCTATAGGTTATAGAAAATGCCTTAAAGATAAAATCTTGAAGACTTAAAATCATTATTTATCAAATAATTAACTTAATTTTTCAGCCTTATGAAGTGCGGAGACTGAATTGAAAAATAAGTCATTTACCCAAGTAATGGGACTGCTTTTACTGTTGATTATTTTTAGTCCGCTAGGCTTTGATATTTACATCCCATCCTTCACTGCCATTATTAAATATTACAATACTACCCCAGATCAGGTGCAATATACCTTAAGTTTTTTTCTGTTAAGTATGGGGGGATGTCAACTAATAGCTGGCCCTATGGTCGATAAATACGGGCGTAGAAACGTTGCTTTATGGGGTATTGGGCTTTACGGTGTAACCGCTGCTCTTGGCGCTTTTGCTCAGACTATTCATCAGCTAATATTGGCAAGAGTGCTACAAGGTGGTAGCGCCTGTTGCACTGCAACTGTCGCTTTTGCGGTGGTGCGTGATTTGCTTGATGCAAAAGAATCCGCTAAAGCCTACAGTTATTTAAACGGTGCGCTTAACATTGTACCTGCCATCGCCCCCTTACTAGGAAGCGCTTTAGCGGCGCGTTTTTCATGGCAGGCTAGCTTGTGGTTCATGGCTATTTTTTCCCTAGCGGTTTTTATTTTAGTGCTCTTTAAACTACCTGAAACACATCCTGATATTACTAAAACTAGTACAACACTCCCGCTTTCTAACTATAAAGCGTTACTTACAAACAATATTTTCGTATTTAACAGCCTATGTTGCATGGGGGCAATGGCCGTCATTGTTAGCTATGGCTCATTCGCTCCACAAATACTGATCGGAGAGCTTGGTATCAGTCAGTACTTTTTTTCGCTGCTTTTTGGTCTTAATGCACTGGCAATGATGTTCAGCAGTATTGTTGCAGGTTACTGCATGAACATCTTAGGAGAAAAAAATTGTATGGTAGTGGGTGCGATTATGATGACCATCGGGTCAGTTATCATGGGAGGTGCGTATTATCTAATAGGTGCTTCCGTGTGGGGTTTTATTATTCCTATGCTAATTACCAGTTCAGGATTTGCTTGGCTATTAGGTGCTGCAACTGGAAAAGCTCTAGCGAATTTTGCTCATATAGCAGGCACTGCATCAGCGCTATTACTCTGTATACAAATGCTCGGTGCGGCATTAATCAGCATGATAGCACAAGCTAGCCCACTACCCCTTTTAATCAATCTCACCTTATTAATAGGTCTTATGGGAGGCATTCCTCTATGTACTCTCTTTTTAGTCAAACAAGAAGATGTCAGTATTCAGCGTTAACCCAGATATCTCATTAATAAAAAAATAAGTGCTACTAAATATGCTCTGAATAACTATATGCTGTACTGGTAGGTCAAGGGCACTTCAGTGTTTTCTAACGACACTATGGCGTTGACTATCTGAATACCAGCACTGCGTTGGAGAAACGACCACGCTGGTATTACCACAAACCTTGTTCATGGTGCAGCTGGCGGCTAGATGAAACATACATTAATGTTGCCGGAAAGTGATGCTATCTTTATCGTGCAACTGATAAATATGGCAATACGCTGGATTTTTACCTATCATCCCGCCGTAACACCTACGCTGCCAAGCGTTTCCTAGGGAAATTAATCAGAGGCACAAAGCACTTAGATCTTCCTCAAACAATCAATACTAACAAAGCCCCTACTTATGCCATGACCCTTGCAGAGCTGAAGAAAGAGGGTAAGTGCCCCAAATATCTACAACATCGTCAGGTCAAATATCTCAACAATGTCATTGAGTGTGACCATGGAAAAATACAGCGGATTATCAACCCTATGTTGGGGTTTAAATCCATGAACACAGCTTATGCCACCATTAAAGGGATTGAAGCTATGCGAGCCCTGAAAAAGGAGCAAGCTGATAATTGGTACTATGCGAATCCCTTGGGAAGATTGCGCCTAGTAGAAAGGGTGTTTGGTTTGTAACACACCCAGATGCTAGTGTTTTAACACTTTCTATCTAGTTTGCAACAGTGCCTTTATTTTTTATGCAGCTTGTCTAAACAACATTGCTATAACTATAGTTAAAAAGATTTGGTACTAGCTAATAGATCAAAGTATTACGTATTTAGAATAAGTCACCGTTATTGTATCAAAAGTTAATTGCAAGACAAAGGGTAGTAGTGTGTATAGAAATTATTATTTACCGCCTGATAACATGGGCAGCAAAAGTTTTTCTATTGCTATCTCACAGAAGTTGAAACTTGATAATTCAAATATTGGGGACATAGGAATCTATATTGATAACTTAAATAAAGTTATTCATTCGGCAATAGTCAGCCCCGAACCTCCTCAGGTGACTCATTCTGTTGCTGAATACGGCGTTTATTCTAGCCTACCTGCTCCGCATAGAACGATCGTTTTTTTTCGATTGAAGCACAGAGATATTGCTGCCGGCGCTGCTAAAATTGCCCAACAATGGTCTAGAGGGTATAGGGAGGACTATGGATATGACTTTGATACCCAGACTACGCAGCAAGTGGGCTACTCTGCGGGGCCTTTTCCCATATATCGTGGAGCTAAGGCGTTTATGGGTAGCTCTAAGTTTGGTCCCGAGGCAGCACGGCGGTTAGCAAAATATAGGGGCAGGAAAAATTCTGCGCCTAAATACGCTATCTGCTCAGAGATGGTTATTCTCGCTTATCAATTGATGGCGCCTATAGCCTATCAGGAAAAAGGTTTTATTATGCTGGATGCAAAACACAGCCTGCCCAGTACGTTGGCACGCTATTTAAAGAACAGCCCTTTTTGGGAGGTAGTTGCCAGAGGCAATATTTCGCAGGCTGTTGCATAAAGGCGCTGTTGCAAAGTGAGATTCGGATATAGCTGTTATGCTTTAAATATTTTCTTTGCACAAGACACCGCTCATAGAACCTTTCTCCAACCGACACTTCCCTCCTGAAGTCATCCTTTGGGCAGTTTGCTGGTATTGCAAATACAGTATCAGTTATCGGGAGCTATAGGAGGTGCTGTTAGAGCGATGTGTTGGAGTTGATCATACGACCATTTATCGCTGGGTACAGAAGTATGCACCTGAGTTGGAAAAACGACTACGCTGGTATTACCGCAAGCCTTGCTCATGGTGCAGCTGGCGGCTAGATGAAACATACATTAATGTTGCCGGAAAGTGGTGCTATCTTTATCGTGCAACTGATAAATATGGCAATACGCTGGATTTTTACCTATCATCCCGCCGTAACACCTACGCTGCCAAGCGTTTCCTAGGGAAATTAATCAGAGGCACAAAGCACTTAGATCTTCCTCAAACAATCAATACTGACAAAGCCCCTACTTATCCCATGGCCCTTGCAGAGCTGAAGAAAGAGGGTAAGTGCCCCAAACATCTATACCCATTAGACTTCAAGATGCTCATTTTTCTTCCAAGCTTACTCCTTAAAATGAAGGGTTATAGCCAAATAGAGGTGAGCTTCTTGAAAGCGTTTGAGTATATAACATCGTCAGGTCAAATACCTCAACAATGTTATTGAGTGTGACCATGGAAAAATAAAGCGGATTATCAACCCTATGTTGGGGTTTAAATCCATGAAAACAGCTTATGCACCATTAAAGGGATTGAAGCTATGCGAGCCCTGAAAAAGGGGCAAGCTGATATTGCAGGATTTTTGATAGTTGATGGAGAAGATAAGAGAGTATGAATAAGTTTCTCCGATCTGCCGCTGTCGAGGTTTTCCCGTGGCCGTAAAGTTACGGTGGTGGCTGCTGAGTAGTATCGGGCTTTCCACTACTAGGTGGACTTGCACTCCAACTGCTTCGAGGAGCCTCCAAGGGTGGTATTATCGGCTCGGAACATAAGAGACTGGCAAACAAACCAGAGAAACATATTTATAGTATACAGTTAAGTTAAACTAAGAGGCAGCTTTAAAAAGACTGAGATAACACTATTTAGTAAATAGCACTGAAAACGGGGGTGATGCTCGCACCCGTTTACCCTACTATCGGCTAATAATTTTACCAATGGCCTTGCCATGAATTTTTTTTGACTTATAGTAACAATCGCTTTTCTTGCAACGATATGTTTTCACCTCAATTGCCTATAAGGATGGACATATACTCAAACGCTTTCAAGATGCTCGCGTTTATTCAGCTATAACCCTTCATTTTAAGGAGTAAGCTTGGAAGAAAAATGAGCATCTTGAATTCACTTGGGTATATAATATTTAGCCTTTTAAGGGCATGACAACTCCCCCCGCTGGAAAACACCAAACCGTTCAGCTCTCTTACATTGAAAAACATCAGGGTAATCTTGAGCATCATACAGTCGTTTATCATCAGCTATCTTTATTGGCTTTTTGCTATGGGATTTTTTTAGCTCAAGATTTTTATTCCTAGGTTGTAGAATAGACACTGCAAAACCAAAACGCTTCTTGGTCACTTTTTATTAGATTTCACTGTAAGAGTATGATTCCTAAAATAAGAAAAATACGCCACTTGACGTACTATAACGCTTTTCTGACCTAATTTATAATACGCTATGCAGTGTATTATAGAGAAATCAAAGGGTTAGCCCACTACCCAAGCTTATGTAGTTTTCGACAATCCTTTAGTGCTTCAGCGATAAGAAATGCCAGTTCAAGAGCTTGGTCTGCATTCAATCTTGGATCGCAATGAGTATGGTAACGATTACCAAGAGTTGCTTCTGTAACCACTTTTGAGCCACCTAAACACTCGGTTACATTTTGACCGGTCATTTCAAAGTGAACACCACCAGCATAAGTATTTTCAGCTTGATGAATAGCAAAAAAGCGTTTTACCTCACTTAGAATCCGCGAGACTTCTCGCGTTTTATAACCAGTGCTTGTTTTAAAGGTATTACCATGCATGGGATCACAGCTCCATAGCACGTTGTGACCTTCTTTTTTTACAGCGCGAATCAATGGTGGCAGACTTTCTTCAATTTTATCAGCGCCCATGCGTACAATGATACTCAACCGTCCTGCTTTATTGTGTGGGTTGATAACATCTATTAAGCGCAGTAGATCATCAGGCGGCAGTGTCGGTCCTGCTTTCAGACCAATAGGATTCTCAATACCTCGGACAAATTCAATATGTGCACCATTGATCTGACGCGTTCTATCGCCTATCCATAACATATGCCCAGAGCAGTCATACCAGTCATTAGTCAGGCTGTCCTTTCGGGTAAGCGCTTGCTCATAAGGCAACAGCAATGCTTCATGAGATGTATAGAAGGCTATTTCACTCAGTACTTTTGAATGCTCTGAAGATATCCCACACGCCCTCATAAAATTAAGGCTTTCATCAATTCTATCGGCTAGATGACCATAACGCGCTGCGTTGGGGCTGCTGGCAATAAAATCAAGATTCCAAGCATGTACTTGTTCTAGAGAAGCTAGTCCACCTTGAGCAAAAGCTCTCAGTAAGTTCAGCGTCGAAGATGCTTGATGATAAGCTTTCATCATCCGCTCAGGATCAGGCGTGCGCGATGTTTCATTAAAATCGGTGCCATTAATAATATCACCCCGATAAATAGGTAGAGAAACACCGTTCTGGGTTTCCATTGCTGAGGTTCGTGGTTTAGCAAATTGTCCTGCTAATCGACCTACTTTAATAACCGGTAAACTGGCACCAAAGGTTAAGACGACGGCCATTTGCATTAGCACTTTAAACGTATCCTTGATAGTCCCAGCACTGAATTCCAAAAAACTCTCAGCACAATCTCCCCCCTGAAGAAGGAAAGCTCGCCCATGTGTTGCCTCGGCTAATTCCCTGCGTAACGCTTGGACTTCTCCTGCAAATACAAGCGGTGGCATGCCTGCTAGTGTTTTTTCTACTTGTTGTAGGTGCATAGGGTCAGCGTATTCTGGCTGCTGAAGAGCAGGCATGTTTCTCCAGCTATCTAAGTGCCATTGTTTCATGCTTTTCTCACAAGATGGTATAAGAATCAAGATATCGGATTTTTCTCAGTAGAGGTTAGTTCCGAAGCGGCCCCTTAGTGTGTATCGGTAACCGTCTGATTATAACCTTGTACTGGCCGCTTTGGGTCAATAACCCATTCACTCCATGAGCCAGGATAAAGTGTGCCTGTACCTAAACCTGCATACTCCATAGCTAGAATATTGTGACAAGCAGTGATACCTGAACCACAATAAAAAATCTTTTCCTCACGCCCGTCAAGTAAGGGGATAAATAATTTCTCTAGCTGCTGTGCTGACAAAAAACGCCCTTGCTTATCCATGTTTCTTGTAAACGGGTGGCAAATAGCGCCTGGGATATGGCCCGACCTCGAGTCAATAGGCTCACTTTTTCCATAAAAGCGCTCCTCGGATCGAGCATCTATCAGTTTGAACTTTGCTGAACCTAGCCCGTTGAAAATCGTCTCAATATTAGCTACTGGCATATGACCCGGCTGTAACTTAATTGTGCTTCGCTTAAATACAGGCCTGCCTGCATCCAAAGGATAGTTATCTGCCCGCCAAACCTTCATGCCACCATGGAGCACTGCAACGTTAGTCAAGCCCATCCAGCGTAATAACCACCAAGCTCTAGCCGCCATAGCATGATTTCCAGCATCATAAATAATAATTTTGGATGCTTGCTGAATCCCCCACGCCTGAATTTTCTCCAGAAAACGAGCAGGGTCAGGCAACGGATGACGACCCGCTCGCCCTATCATAGCGTGATTTGAAAGATCTTGTTCAAGGTCAACATAAACAGCACCAGGAATATGCGCTTGTTGGTACAAATAACGGCCTTGTTGAGTATCTGATAGATTGAATCTAACATCTAGCACACGGACAAGCTCATCATGAAGTAATAGAGTTAATAGCTCTGGTTCGATTAACGGATACATGTTCTGATTCCTAATGTCGTGCACGAAAAACCCATTTTCTAACTACCCTATTACGCTGGCCATCCGTATATTGGCTGCCATCACCTCTGCATGTAAGCAATATCTGACGTGTATTATTTTCTATTCCCTAAGGTGAATACCTTGCTCATTACGGTTAAAGATTATACCTATTGAGCTTCAAGATACCAGTTGCCGTTTCAGTCTGCTGATAATAATACACTTCAATGGAACTTCTCATAGCATCTTCAAACCTAACCCAAGTAAGCTGAAAACGGTTACTAATAGTTGCATAGCTACCGCAACAAAGCCTAGCATTGTTATTCACTGTATTTTATTGCATGGAAATTCAAATGAAGTTGGATGGAAGACAGCAAGGGGAAGGTGCTGACGTTATCAGTTTGCATGGACTGTTTGGGACAAAGGAAAATCTGGGGGGTATCAATAAACGTTTAGCCGATTTTTTCAGAGTCCATAGTTTAGATATTAGAAATCATGGCCGATCTCCGCATGCAGATGAGATGGATTATGATCATATGGTTGCTGATATCATCGAATATATGAATGATCAACAGCTTGAAACCGTTGACCTTGCTGGTCACTCAATGGGTGGTAAAATTGCCATGGCTATTGCCCTAAAAATACCTGAACGCATTAGAAAAGTTGTTGTACTGGATATTGCACCTGTAACTTATAAACGAAAACATAACCATATTCTTAATGCCTTGTCATCCATTAATATAACTGAACTAAATAGCAGAGCAGATGCCGACAAGCTACTAGCAACTTACGTTGATGAAAAAGATATCCGACAATTTCTATTAAAAAATATATACCGCAATGCAGCAGGGCACTACCAATGGCGCATGAACCTCAATGCTATCAAAAAGAACTACAGTAACATTATGGCAGGCCAGTCATCTGACAAGCCCTTTATAGGGGATATATTATTTCTGAAAGCCAGTGAGTCTGATTATATTCTTCCAGAGCACCGTCTAAGGGTGCTATCTCTTTTTCCTAATGCCTGTATGAAGATAATTTCTGGCACAGGGCATTGGTTGCATGCACAAAAGCCTGAACTGATTTCACGGTTTATCACCCAATTTTTTTTAGCCACCCCTTCATAGAACGTTTTATCCGTATTACTCTTACATACAGAAAAAGTACTTGTATATTTGGTATTTTTACCTCGTTATTATCCTGATCTGAGAGAGTTATTATGCACTTGATCATCTCAAACCTGCTCAAAAAGCTAAGATCAACACAGCCCTTAGTACATAATATCACTAATCATGTTGTGATGAACTCAACGGCTAATGCTCTGCTTGCCATCGGTGCATCGCCTGTTATGGCACATGCGCATGAGGAGGTCGCTGAGATGGTAGCTCTCTCAGGCAGCCTCGTCGTTAATACGGGCACACTTACCAGTCAAACACTTGCCAGTATGGTTGGCGCAGCAAAAGCAGCAAATACAATAAATAAGCCATGGGTTCTTGACCCCGTCGGTGTGGGCGCGACTCCTTTTCGATTATCCTCCAATCAGCAATTGTTACAGCTCAAACCATCGGTCGTTAAGGGTAATGCTTCGGAAATGACCGCCCTATTCAACGGTGAGTTGGGTGGTAAAGGTGTTGATAGTGATAGTGGAAGTGAGTCAACTTTACGTTTTTTACAAGCTAAGGCCAGAGAACATAACCTCACCATAGTTGTAACCGGAGAGCTTGACTTTATTGCCGATGGAGAACGTCTGGCAAAGATTAGTAATGGAGATGCTATGATGGCCCGTGTTACCGGAATGGGTTGCACCGCAACCGCACTGATTGGCGCATTTCTTGCCGTAACAGATTGTTACTGGGAAGCCAGTGTTGCAGCCATTGCTTGTCTTGGTATTGCTGGAGAGCTGGCCGCTAAAAACAGCGTGGGCCCAGGTTCGTTTCAGTTTCAATTATTGGATCAGCTCTATCAATTGGATCATCACAGGATTGATCGTTATCTCGCTATTGACGTGTGATCAATGATAGGCGCGTATTTTGTAAGCTATCTGAACTAATCAGAGGGGCCAATATCCCAAGTATCATGCGCACTGTTTCGGATAGCTCTCCAGCTATGAGGAAGCGTCTCAATACCTTCAAGGCTGGGGTCCTCAGTGACTAAGTCCTCAATAGAAACCATCACGGTATTTGTTTCATTTAATGGCTCTTCACCCATCATAACCAAATATTCGCCCTCAGCATCGTAGCATATAGACAGCACCGGTTCTGTGCCGTTAGCAATTGCTGAGGTTGTTTTAACGTGTATCATCAGCTCTTTATGGCCTGTAGAAGGAGGGTAATTTCATAGCATATCAGCCTGAAAAAATTGTACAACAATACTGTACTTTTAGTGCAATTTCCGCTACTAAATATAGCCCAACTACTTATGTTATAACACCATAAGGATACGTCATGAACAGCACAACTATACTATTCACTAGCACTTTTGCTGTTATGGCCTTTATAGCAGGTTTTGTGCTCGCCAACTTTAAATTACGGGGTAAGTACTCAGAGCAGTTGGCTGAACTAAAACAAATCAGCACAGAAAAAGAAGAGCTCAAGCATGCGTTAAGTGAAAAGCATGCGCAAAGCAGTAAACTATCTGATTCAGTACATAAGCTGCGTATAACCCAAGAACGGCTGGAAACAGAAAACAGCCATAGTATTTCAAAAATAGTCGAACTGGAAAAATCTCTAAAACAACGTATTCAAGAGGCCGATGATTTAAGGTATTCAGAGCAGGAAAACCGCGAAAGATTGGCTGTAGCTCAAGAGTCCACTATCAACTTAGAACAAAAGATAGTAGAGAAAACAGAGATCTTGAGCGCACTGCAAAAGAGGCTTGATCAATTACAAAGCAGTGAATCTGACTGTCTCCAAACGATAGAAAAAATTGAGGCACGTCTTGATGAAACCATCAAACAGTCGTCCAACTATAAACAATGGTGGGAAGAAACAAAAAAAACGTTGGGTACATTGCAACACGAGCATAACCACCTAACAAAAACTCATGCTGAGTTGAAAGCAACACTGACACAAAAAGAAAAAAACTTTGAAGAGCAATTTAAACTACTGGAGCACAATAAGAAAAATTTAACAAAAGAGTTTGAAAACCTAGCCAATAAGGTGCTAGATGAAAAAGGTAGACATTTTAAAGAGCTCAATAAAGAAAGTCTTTTGACTTTACTTAATCCAATACAAAATGAAATGAAAGGATTCAAAGATGTCGTTGAAAAAAACCATAAAACAGAATCAGAACAACGTATTGAGCTCAAAACTGAGCTAAAAAATTTGCAAAATCTCAATCGCGATATCACTGACCAAGCAAAGCAGTTGACTAATGCACTTCAGGGACAGAAAAAAGTCCAAGGCAATTGGGGTGAGTTAATGCTGGAAAATGTGCTTGATGGGTCTGGCCTAAGGATTGGAAAAGACTATAAACGAGAGGTAAGTTTTACTACAGAAAATGGGCGCCAACGTCCTGATGCCATTGTTTACCTTCCCCAAGGCAAACACATGGTTATTGATGCAAAAACATCTTTGGCCGCTTATACACGCTACGTTAATGCTGCCGATGAACTCAGCCGTAAGCATGCCTTGAAAGAGCATACTCAGGCTGTATCTAATCGCATTTCTGAATTGGCTGATCGTAATTATTACCGGCTTCCTGGATTGAATTCACCTGAAATTGTTGTGATGTTTATACCCGTGGAGTCTGCATATGTAGAAGCACTCAAACACGATGAAACACTGTATCAACGCGCCATTGAACACAATATACTGGTAGCAACCCCAACAACACTATTAACCAGTTTGAATATTGTACGGCAACTATGGCGTTTTGAAGATCAAAATAAACACACTGCAGAGCTTGCCAATAAAGCTGAAAAATTTTACAGCAAACTCAAAAATTTCCTTATAAGCATGAATGATGTGGGAAAAAAACTAGATCAGGCCAAAACTTGTTATGATAAAGCGCTTGGACAACTTCATTCTGGCAAAGGCAATTTGATCAAACAGGCGGCAGAGTTTAAAGATCTTGGAGTAGCTGTTAGTGGTGAGTTGCCAACAGAGTTAGTAGAACGTGCCAACCTTGAATTAGATTATTCACCCCAACCAGAAAAAACAGAAAGCAGCTTTTAGTCGAGGTAATACCAATCGTGTTTTCTAACTACCGCAATAAGTATGGGGAGCTGGACTACAGAACAAGGAAGAATGACGAGTAATAGCAGGACGTTACGATAAGTTCTAGTTCAGTGCTGGTGTACGGATGGCCAGTGCAATAGCGTAATTAGAAAAGATAATTGGTATAACCACTATAAAAGGTTCAGCTTATTACAAACAAGCTTTTGCCATATAGTGAATGTTCCATTGGCTATTAACAAATATAGATTGGTTGCGGGAGCTGGATTTGAACCAACGACCTTCGGGTTATGAGCCCGACGAGCTACCAGACTGCTCCATCCCGCGTTCATATAGTTAGAAAAAATACGGCAACCCTACCGCCAACTAACTGAGAGCTGCATTATAGGGGTGCTAGTTATAAAGTCAATAAATAACTCAATACCTTAGGCATAAGACTCAAAATAGTGTAAGCCTTATTATCAGCTATTTATAAGTCAATATTACCTTTTTACATCATACTTTTGTTTAAGGGTCATCTACCTTATCAGGGCATATAATAAATATTACATAATGCATCAAGCTCAGGGAGGGCTAACGCATGGGGTTACATTTAAATATAGATTCAGCTAAACAGCTCACTACAGATATGAAAACGGTGGGAACACCTCAAAAAGATGCAAACCATAACGTTGTACAACAGTGTGTAACACATTTTTATCCTGAAAAATATAATGCCCTTTCCAAGAACATGAATGAGCTAGCTTTATGCGACAGAGAGGTGGACATAGCCAAAGATTCCCGTGTGAAAAGTAATAAAAATTCACCTAACACAATTAATAAACCCACGTTGCCTGCCAAGATAGCAGCGTCTGTTTCAAACGCAAGTCAATCTAGTGTAAAGCAGCTTGCAGCACTCTTTGAAAAAAAACAGGTCGATAATAAAGAAAAACCTATTGCTCAAAAGCATACGACTAGGGACCAGCTTTTAGATAATACAGCCAAAGATGCTCCTGCGAATAGTAGTAATGTATCCAGCAAAGTTAATAAACCCGAATCACCTAGCACGATAACACCGCCAGTTTCAAACGAAAGCCAACCTAATGTAAAACAACTTGCAGCACTCTTTGAAAAAAAACAGGTCGATAACAAAGAAAAACTTATGCTTCCCAAGCATACAACTAAGGACAATTTTTTTGAAGATACAACCAAAGATGCGATTACCGATAGTAATGAAAATGTATCCTTCACTGTTAATAGGCCAACATTATCTACCGAACCCCCTGTTTCAAATGACAGCCAACCTAATGTAAAACAGCTTACAGCACTCTTTGAGGAAAAATCACCTGCCAATCTTTATAAAATATCGAAGAAGCCTTCAGCTCAGACAGTTGAATCACCATCTTTTTTATTTACAGCAGAAACTGCTGTATTAGAGAAAGAAAATCTTATTCCTAAGAATATTAAAGACATAATAAAAAGATCACAAGATCAAAAAATAAGTCCATTTGCTCTACTTGCAAATGACCTTGATGAAGGGATAAGCTCAATTAAAAAGCAAGATAAAAAAGAATTAAAAAATGCCTTATCTATAAAAAATAAATCCCCTAGAATTCAAGAAACAAAAGAAATAACATCATCCAATCCAATCAACAAGAAAAAATTAATTAAAGAAATTGCTGCATACCATAAAGAAAACAAGCCTATTGCTTATAAATTGAAATTATTAGAAGATTCTATTGACCCCGGAAAAAACAAGATGTCATCACTACATAAGATTTTCATAGCGAATGCAAAAAAAATAAAAAAATATAGCGGATTTATAGACAAAACAAATAAATTAAATGAGAGACTAGCAAATCATCTTGATATTATAAAGCAACATGATAAAGACAATAATGTAGATGAAATAATAACGCATCAAATAGAAATGCTAAGAGGTATTTTGATATTAGGTAAACATAGAAACCCAGAAAAATTAATAGCTGAAATTAAAGATTACATTGAAAAACTGAAAACCAACAATGAAAAAGACGATTTTATTACTAAACTAAGTAAAACAATAAGCTCAAAGTCCATATTTATTCAAGAAAAGAAAAATAAGCGTGCCCAGCAGTTAAAAGAACTTATTGCTGAGAATAAAGTCATTTATAAGCAAATCGAAAGAACTCAACCGGAAACAATGCGCCAGAGTAGCATATACGATTTAGAAAGAGACGAGTTCACCCCTGATTCTGCTAAAGAGGTGGCAGCTCATAAGCTCCATCGCGAAGAAGTACTCCATAATATAAACATAAAAAACAAGCGAGTGAATGATCAAATGGACCAACGCTTGGAAGCGCTGAAGGCCAAGATTGCCAATCATCTTTCATAGGCATGTTCAGTAAACTCTAAGCTGTAGATCCCAGATAGGGAGGTAACACTTATCTAACTAATAACTTACCTCCCTTGAAGACTTCAGGTTATGGAGTTATGCCAGTCATGGTTTCTAACTGTCGTAATAAAATGATTGTATCAATCTCCCCTAGTATACTTATAATTTACCCTCTACCATTTTTGGTGGTACTTAATTATCCGTTTATATTTTTTAGTATGTTATGTTGTCCCATAATATCTATCCTAAAGGGAGAAACTGCTATGCATAAAATAAAATATGCTCTACAGGTGTAAGAAACATTTTTTTGACATATTAAAGAAAAATATAAAAAATACTATTTTAAATTCCCCAAAAACTTCCTCTGTAATGTTATCTAAAATGTAAAAAAAAATATTAATAACATTCAATTTTACTAAAAATTCCAGCCTTCCTTAGAAATACAAAATAAAATAGTTTTTTATTTCATGAAGATACTACTTATTTATATCCAGCTAAGTTTATAAGCCATAAATAGCATATTTCAAAACTATTTTTGCCCTGCTCCAAGGTAGGCACTAAATTTATTTATAGGCAGGTAAATGTGTTGTTGATTAAACAAGGACGTTTATGAACTCAAACAATAATTCTCCCATTCTTGGCTATGTATCGGAATCCGGCGGTTATATTCAAGTTAAAAGCAGTGATGGAACGGTTAGAGAAGTCCAACCAGGTGATCCCATTTTTTCTGATGATATAATCAGCAATCTCAGCAATGGTGATATGATTATTACCACTACTGACAACCAAAATATCACTATTGCACAAAGTCAGATATTGCAAATAACAAGCGACTTGTTAGAACGGATTGCAACTAGACGAGCAGAAGCACAGGAAGAAGAAGAGTCTGATATCGATGCAGAAATACAGAGGCTAGTAGAAAACAACGTAGAGTCAAACAATTTAAACAAAAATCAGGAAAAAGAAGAATTCAATGAGCTCTATGATAATCGGTTGAAAACCGGTGTTAAGCTAGATGAGCGCAACGAACAAGAAAACAATGTTATTACACTGCAAGAGTCAGATGATAGCTCTGCTTCAGAGCAGGCACAAAGAGATGATGGAGTATCACTTAATGATGATGTTGTTCAAGTTCCAGTTAACCACCGCCCGACTTTAGTTAATCAAGACTTTAATATCAATGAAAACTCACCTACTGATGGTTCCAGTATTGTAGGTGCAGTCATTGCCCAAGATCGTGATGGTCAGGATAAGCTGGAATACTCAATTGTTGCTGGCAATGAAGAAGGCAAATTTTCAATTAATCCTGACAATGGTGAAATTACTGTAGAGGGAGATTTAAACTATGAAAGCGTAGCCAGCTATCGGCTAACCGTTCAAGTTACTGATGACGGTATACCCCCTCTTAGTACAACTGGTATTGTTACGATCAATATTAATGACGTTAATGAAACCCCTGATGCTCAAGCAGATGAAGCCAGTGGCTCTGAAAATGAAGTATTGATAATTGATGTATTAGCAAATGATACTGATGTTGATCAAGGGGATAATCCTTCAAACTTTACAATTGATGCTGTTGAAATTGTAGATGAAGCAGGTAATAGCGTTACCAATAAAGGTTCAGTGACGATCACCAGCAATCGGCTGGAATATAATCCAGGGACAGACTTTGATGCTTTAGATGTTGGTGATACATCGTCGGTACTTATTCATTATGTAATGAGTGATGATGATGGCCTCTCATCTGAAGCCACTGTAAGACTGAGCATTACAGGTACCAATGATGCCCCAATAGCAGAAGTGGATTTAGGTGATACCACAGAAAATAGTGCGGTGACTGTGGATGTTATCGCCAATGATAGAGACCTCGATGCGACTGATGTACTAACAGTGAGCGCCGCATCCATTGGTACTATGACCAATGATGCTAATGATGAAGCCGTGAACCTAAGCACCGCCTCGGTCACCTTTGATGGCCGTGAGGTCAGCTTTACCCCCGGAGATGATTTTAATTATTTGGCCACCGGTGAAACCGCCACCGTGGTGATCAACTACACCGTTACCGATGATAACGGCAATCCGCTGACCGATGACGGTACATTAACCGTTACCGTTACCGGTACCAATGATGCACCGGTAGCGGAAGCAGATCTTGGCGATACCACAGAAAACAGCGCGGTGACTGTCGATGTAATAGCAAACGATTCGGATCTTGATGTTACCGATGTCTTAACCGTAAGTGCTGCCAGTATCAGCACCATGACCAATGATGCTGATGATGAAACCGTAACCCTGAACACCGCCTCGGTCACCTTTGATGGCCGTGAGATCAGCTTTACCCCCGGAGATGACTTTAATTACCTAGCCACCGGTGAAACCGCCACGGTGGTGATTAACTACACCGTTACCGATGATGATGGCAATCCGCTGACCGATGACGGCACATTAACCGTCACCGTTACCGGTACCAATGATGCACCGGTAGCGGAAGCCGATCTTGGCGATACCACAGAAAACAGCGCGGTGACTGTGGATGTAATAGCAAATGATTCGGACCTTGACGTCACCGATGTCTTAACCGTAAGTGCTGCCAGTATCAGCACCATGACCAATGATGCTGATAATGAAACCGTGACCCTGAGCACCGCCTCGGTCACCTTTGATGGCCGTGAGGTCAGCTTTACCCCCGGAGATGA
>JAQYUY010000074.1 GCA_028728195.1 Endozoicomonas sp. (ex Botrylloides leachii) | reverse complement strand
AAATCACTGGGAATCATGCGCCACTGACACCCGCTTTTGAGTAGATAGAGTACAGCGCAAAACACATCATAAAGGTCGATGGTACGAGGCTTCGTTTTCTTGCGAGCACTTTCAAGGATCGAAAGAATAGGTTCAAACTGTTCACGAGTGATATCGCTGGGGTACTTTTGTCTCATTCGATGAATTATCAAGTAAAATCAAGATCATGAACAGCTTCTAAGGATAATATTTTATACCGGTCGAATTTTTGAACCATGCTATGACTCTGCCCATCCTAACATCTCCCTCATGCGCAAGAACTTACCTATAGGCTAGCTTTTGAAGAGGTATTCAATAGTAAACATGTTTAATTAATAGATTAAGACCGATTTTATGATTAGGCTTCCGCCTATCTTGGTCGGAGCAGTGCTTTAATAACGCCATTATCACTGCATAGCGATAAAACATATCTATAAATACGCCCATTATCTTGCAGGATTTTGATATGTTGAAAAGTCAGTCAGCAAGGCTCAGCAGGTTAACCTTGTATTTAACGATTTGATCAGAGGCATAAATAATGCCGACTAGCATTTTATGGTTTGATTTCAGTTGATTGACCTTGTTACTAAATAGGCAATCTTCTCTATAGTTTAACAGCAACCTCAGAATAAAGCTGCAGTACCAATCTTACTTGTAAGCTACTCAAAAAAACTCTAACTACTTTAGTCCTTATCAAAAAAGCGTGACGGACACTATCAACAGCTCAGGCACTATAGACCTATAGTTGTATGAAAGTGTCCAGCCTACTTAACAAAAAAAGTTATGGTAAAATTATGCTGTCTCTTCTATCTCAGTAGCCTCAACAGGACGATCCAGCAATTCAACATAAGCCATTGGAGCATTATCACCTGAACGGTAGCCGCACTTCAAAATACGGAGGTAACCGCCAGGTCTATCTTTAAAACGTGGTCCCAGTTCAGAAAACAGCTTACCAACAGTGGCCTTATCACGAAGGCGACTAAAGGCCAGCCTACGATTGGCAACACTATCTTCTTTAGCTAAAGTGATCAGAGGTTCCGCTACTCGGCGAAGTTCTTTCGCCTTTGGTAGGGTCGTCTTAATCAGCTCATGCTCAACCAGAGAAGCAGTCATATTCTTAAACATCGCTTTACGATGTGCACTGTTCCTGTTGAGCTTGCGGCCACTCTTACGATGACGCATGGCACAAACTTCCTATTTTATCCGAAAACCCAACCCATACAAAACAGGCTGGGTTCGAGCAGTTTAAGCAGAAATCTTGACGTCGTTCTTCAAACTAGCTGGAGGCCAATTGTCTAAACGCATACCCAGACTCAATCCACGGGAGGCTAGAACGTCTTTTATTTCAGTCAGAGACTTCTTGCCCAAATTTGGTGTCTTAAGCAATTCAACCTCAGTGCGTTGAATTAGATCACCAATGTAGTAAATATTTTCCGCCTTCAAACAATTGGCACTACGCACAGTAAGCTCAAGGTCATCAACCGGACGTAATAGAATAGGATCAACTTCATCCTCTTCCTTAACTGGCTCGGGCTCAACTTCACCTTCTAAGTCAACAAATACTGCAAGTTGTTGCTGCAAAATCGTAGCAGCTCGTCGAATAGCCTCATCAGGATCCAGAGTACCATTAGTTTCCAGATCAATAATCAGCTTATCCAAGTCAGTACGCTGCTCTACACGAGCACTTTCAACGACATAGGAAACTCGATGTACAGGGCTGTAAGTAGCATCCAGCTGAAGACGACCAATAGCACGCGTTTCTTCTTCATCTTGGCGGCGACTCTCAGCAGATTCGTATCCACGCCCGCGAGCTATTTTCAATTTCATATCCAGCTCACCTTTATCATTTAGGTGAGCAATCACATGATCAGGATTAACAATTTCAACATCATGATCCAGCTGAATATCAGCAGCTGTTACAACGCCAGGGCCTTTTTTGCTCAAAGTCAATGTCGTCTGATCACGAGCAGCCATCTGAATAGCTAGACCTTTCAGGTTTAGAAGAATATCAATGACATCTTCCTGAACACCCTCAATAGCACTGTACTCATG
This sequence comes from Endozoicomonas sp. (ex Botrylloides leachii), assembly GCA_028728195.1. Classification (GTDB taxonomy): domain Bacteria; phylum Pseudomonadota; class Gammaproteobacteria; order Pseudomonadales; family Endozoicomonadaceae; genus Endonucleibacter. Next base: position 16,703 of record JAQYUY010000074.1, on the reverse strand, counting down.
CTGCACACCCTCAATCTCAGCTTCAACTACAGCACAGCCTGCCATAGAGGATAGCAAGATACGACGCAGGGCATTACCGAGTGTATGTCCGAAACCTCGTTCAAGTGGCTCGAGAGTCACTTTAGCCCGCGTCTGACTAATTTCTTCGACATCAATATGTCTGGGAGTTAAAAATTCAGTTACCGAATTCTGCATGGATGTTACACCCCATCTAACTGTTTTCCCTTACTTGGAGTACAGCTCAACAATCAAGTTTTCATTGATGTCTGCTGCCAGGTCACTCCGCTCGGGCAGCGCCTTGAAGATGCCCTCTTTTTTAGTGGCATCAACTTCAACCCAAGCAGAAAATCCACGTTGAGCTGCAATTTCAAGGGCTGCATTGATACGCAGCTGATTTTTCGCCTTCTCACGAATGGCAACTACATCACCAGGAACAACCTGATAAGATGGAATGTTTACGGCCTTACCATTCACCAGCACAGCTTTATGGCTGACCAGCTGACGTGCTTCAGCACGGGTAGAACCTAACCCCATGCGGTATACAACATTATCAAGGCGAGATTCAAGTAGTTGCAACAAGTTTGCACCTGTAGCACCTTTCTTGCGGTCAGCCGCCTTGTAGTAATTACGAAACTGCTTTTCCAGTACACCGTAAATACGACGAACCTTCTGCTTTTCACGAAGCTGTACACCGTAGTCTGACAGACGACCACGACGCTGACCATGTTGGCCAGGAGGATTATCTGCTTTACACTTGGACTCGAGGGAGCGAACACCACTCTTCAAGAAGAGATCAGTGCCTTCACGACGAGACAGCTTACACTTGGGACCAATATATCTAGCCATTTATACCGTCTCCTACTTATACACGACGCTTCTTGGGCGGACGACAACCATTGTGGGGGATTGGAGTAACATCGTTGATGTTAGTTATCTTATACCCACAGGCATTCAGAGCGCGTACAGCGGATTCACGGCCGGGACCAGGTCCTTTAACGCAAACATCCAAATTCTTCAGACCATACTCAGCGGCAGCACGACCAGCACGCTCAGCTGCAACTTGAGCAGCAAAAGGCGTACTTTTACGAGAGCCACGAAAACCGGAACCACCGGCTGTAGCCCAAGACAATGCATTACCCTGGCGGTCGGTAATGGTCACGATAGTATTGTTAAAAGAAGCATGGATGTGCGCAACGCCATCCACAACTGTCTTTTTCACTTTTTTACGTGAACGAGTACCTGGCTTTGCCATATTAGAACAAATCCTGTATCAAAAGGATGAAAACACCACTGATCGCTCAGCAGCGTACTCTATCCTTACTTACGAATAGGCTTGCGGGGACCCTTACGAGTACGCGCATTTGTTTTAGAGCGTTGACCACGAACAGGCAAGCTACGACGATGGCGAATACCACGGTAGCAACCTAGATCCATCAGACGCTTAATATTCATACTGATCTCACGGCGTAGATCCCCTTCGATATTAAGCTTAGACACTTCATTACGTAGGGATTCTAGCTGTTCTTCAGATAAATCAGAAATTTTGGCTGCCGGATTAACACCAGTGGCAGCACACAGCTGACTAGAGGTTGTCTTACCGATACCAAAAATATAAGTCAACGAGATAACTGCATGTTTGTTATCTGGAATGTTGACACCAGCAATACGGGCCATTCAATCGTCTCCGTTTTTACATTTACCGTGAATGCAGCTTCATACGTAGAATACGAACAACTGACGCACGGCACCATAAAGAAAGACTGATAAGTCAGACTTTATCATGGCTGTTTTCTTCCTATCTGCTCATCTAATAATAAGCATGGCATCATATACACAAACAGACCGAAAGGCGGGAATTCTAATTCGCTATTACGTAAAACACAACCATTTATGATACTCGCAAATGGTTGTGTTTGCCTAATACAGTAAAAAATCAAACCATAATTTTGCTGTAAAGACCCTAATTCCAAGCAAAATCAGCCTTGACGCTGCTTATGGCGTGGCTCAACACAGATAACTCGAACTGTGCTTTTACGCTTGATTATTTTACAGTTACGGCAAATTTTTTTAACCGATGCACGTACTTTCATTATTTACTCCACAATCGTTTCAGAGCTACTTCAACGGATAAGTCCGCCAGAATTATAGCCCTTAAGATTGGATTTTTTCAGCAGCGACTCGTACTGATGAGACATTAGATGCGACTGAACCTGAGTCATGGTATCCATTACCACGACCACCACAATCAACAGGCTGGTGCCACCTAAATAGAAGGGCACATTAACTGATACCACAAGAAATTGCGGCAACAGACAGACTGCTGTCATATAGATAGCACCGAACATAGTCAGCCGAGTCAAAACACCATCAATATAACGTGCAGACTGCTCACCGGGACGAATACCGGGAATAAACGCACCCGACTTCTTCAGATTATCCGCTACATCTTTCGGATTGAAGACTAAAGCAGTATAAAAGAAGCAGAAAAAGATGATACCTGCTGAAAACAAAATAATATTCAGCGGCTGACCTGGTCCCATCGCCATGGCTATGCTCTGCAACCATTCTAGCCCTTCACCTTGGCCAAACCACTGTGCAATAGATGCCGGAAACAGTAAAAGACTGGAAGCAAAAATTGCTGGGATAACACCTGACATGTTGACTTTCAGGGGTAGGTGGCTACTTTGCGCAGCAAATACTTTTCGTCCCTGCTGACGCTTAGCGTAGTTCACTGTTATACGGCGTTGACCACGTTCAATAAATACTACAAACGCGATAATAGCAACTGCTAACAGCGCGACTGCAAGCAATGCCAAGATATTGATATCACCTTGACGCGCTGACTCAAAAGACCGCGCAATTGCATTTGGAAGACCTGCGACAATACCTGAAAAAATAAGCACTGAAATGCCATTACCTATACCTCTCTCAGTCACTTGCTCGCCAAGCCACATCATGAAAACAGCACCAGTGACAAAAGTAACTACAGCAACAACATAGAAGCTAATGTCAGTTGTAAATGCTACGCCTTGATTAGCAAGACCAATGGTCATACCAAGACCTTGAACGAATGCAAGAATAACTGTCAGATAACGCGTATATTGGCTAATTTTTCGACGCCCAGCCTCTCCTTCCTTCTTGAGCTGTTCAAGCTGGGGGCTGACGACCGTCATCAACTGGATGATAATGGATGCCGAAATATAGGGCATAATACCCAAAGCCAGTACAGACATCCGTTCCAGAGCCCCACCGGAAAACATATTAAACAGCCCAAGAATTGTTCCCTCATTTTGCTGAAACATCCGAGCTAAGGCATCAGGGTTAATGCCTGGCACAGGTATATGTGCACCAATCCTATAAACTAGGATTGCTAAAAACACGAACCTGATACGAGACCATAGCTCGCTCAAGCCGTTTTGCTTCCCAACAGGTAATGTCTTAGCCATTTAGTCCTCAACCTTACCGCCAGCAGCTTCGATCGCAGCTCGAGCGCCACTGGTTACAGCCAGACCTTTAATAGTAACAGCCTTTGCCAGTTCGCCAGCCAGTATTATCTTAGCACGCAAGATGCTACTACTTGCCAAACCTGCCGCTTTAAGAGCGGCTAGATCAATTATATCCGCTTCAACTTTTTTCAGTTCATGCAAGCGAACTTCAGTTGTCTGTCCTGCCTTACGGGAGGTAAAACCATACTTTGGTAAGCGACGCTGCAGTGGCTGCTGCCCTCCTTCAAAGCCTGGCTTTACACTGCCTCCAGAACGGGATTTTTGACCTTTATGGCCACGCCCTCCCGTCTTTCCTAAACCAGAACCGATACCACGCCCAACCCGCTTGCGCTCTTTACGGCTACCTTCAGCCGGACTCAGAGTATTAAGACGCATATTATTCTCCTTCGACCCGCACTAGGTACGATACCTTATTGATCATACCACGCACTGAAGGAGTATCTTCTACCTCAACAGTGTGATTAATGCGGCGCAGACCCAAACCGCGGACGCAAGCCTTATGGCTTTCAAGGCGACCGTTCGTGCTCTTTAAGAGCGTTACTTTGATCATCTTCTCTGCCATGACTTACCCCAGAATTCCTTCAACGGTTTTGCCACGCTTAGCAGCAATATCCTCAGGAGAACGCATGTTTTGTAGTCCTTTGAAAGTAGCTCGAACCACGTTCACTGGGTTAGTAGAGCCGTAACATTTAGCTAGTACGTTATGCACACCTGCAACTTCAAGAACAGCACGCATCGCACCACCAGCAATAACACCCGTACCCTCGGATGCAGGCTGCATGTAAACCTTAGAGGCTCCATGACAAGACTTCACAGGGTATTGAAGAGTGTCGCCATTTAAATCAACATTGATCATATTGCGGCGCGCGGCTTCCATGGCTTTTTGGATAGCAACTGGCACTTCACGTGCTTTGCCACGACCAAACCCTACTTTACCTTTACCATCACCAACAACAGTTAGTGCAGTGAAACCAAAAATTCGGCCACCTTTGACCACTTTGGCTACACGATTAACTTGCACCAGCTTTTCAATAAAGCCTTCGTCGTTATTCTTACGCTCATCTTTTGCCATGACGCCTTCCCTCAGAATTCCAGACCGGCTTCACGCGCTGCATCGGCGAGCGCCTTAACACGACCGTGATACTTGTAACCAGAGCGATCAAATGCCACTTTAGCAATACCCGCAGCTTTGGCCCGCTCAGCAATTAGAGCACCTACTTTAACAGCAGCGTTCACATTACCGGTAGCATCACTACGCAATTCTTTTTCAATAGTGGAGGCCACCGCCAACACTTTATTTCCCTCAGGAGCAATAACCTGCGCATAGATGTGACGAGGTGTACGGTGAACACTCAAGCGAGTAGCACCTAGTTCACGCATCTTCATCCGTGCACGACAAGCACGGCGCAGGCGAGCTGATTTATTATCTATCATTATCTCACCTTACCTTATTTTTTCTTGGCTTCTTTGCGACGAACATATTCGTCAGCATAGCGAACACCCTTACCTTTATAAGGTTCTGGGCGACGAAATTCACGGATCTCAGCAGCAACTTGACCAACCAACTGCTTATCGATTCCTTTGATTAGAATCTCAGTTTGGCTTGGCGTTTCTACCGTAATACCTTCCGGTAGTACATAGCTAACCGGATGAGAAAAACCAAGAGACAAGTTAAGGGTTTTGCCTTTAGCCTTAGCACGATAACCAACGCCTACGAGCTGTAATCGCTTTTCAAAGCCTTTGGTTACACCGCACACCATGTTATTGATCAAAGCGCGGACAGTACCAGATAAAGCACGAGAGTGCTTGCTACCGTCACGCGGAGAAAAAGTCAGGATACTTCCTTCCTGCCCTACCTCTACGTTCTTATTGATATTAAGCTCTAACAGCCCCTTTATGCCTTTTACAGCAATATTTTGGCCGTTCAACTTAACCTCTACACCGTCAGGGATGGCTACAGGACTTTTGGCTACTCGCGACATACCACCCTCCCCTTAAAATACAGTGCACAGAATTTCGCCACCAACACCGGCTGCACGTGCAGCTCGATCGGTCATAACACCTTTGTTAGTGGACACAATAGCAATACCCAAACCACCATTAACTTTGGGCAAAGCCTCTTTTCCTGCATAGTTGCGCAGGCCAGGACGACTCTCACGCTTTAGACTTTCGATAACGGGCTTATCTTCAAAGTATTTAAGATCAATAACAAGCTTAGGCTTAATTTCACCTTCAATACGAAATTCGTTGATAAATCCTTCGTCTTTAAGAACTTTAGCAACGGCAACCTTAACCTTAGATGAAGGCATGTTGACAGAGGCATGCTCCGCCATCTGGGCATTACGGATACGAGTTAGCATATCTGCTAACGGGTCCTGCATACTCATTCTATATATCTCCCGAAGATGTAGTGTAACTTACCAGCTAGCTTTAACCAAGCCAGGGATATCACCACGCATAGCGGCTTCACGCAGCATAATTCGGCTCAAACCAAACTTGCGGAAGTACCCGTGTGGACGACCAGTTACACGACAACGATTACGCTTTCGAGCTTTACTGGCATCACGTGGCTGCTTTTGTAGGGCAACCTGCGCTTCCCAACGTTCATCTTCAGTACTGTTAGGATTGTTAATAATAACTTTCAACTGTGCACGCTTCTCAGCGTATTTAGCAACGGTTTGCTGACGTTTCAACTCCCGCTGCTTCATTGATACTTTTGCCATAAGAGCTTATACCTGAGTTCAATTACGAAAAGGGAAGTTAAAGGCTTTAAGCAGAGCGCACCCTTCTTCATCACTCTTTGCTGTAGTAGTCAAGGTAATATCAAGACCACGCAGAGTGTCAATCTTGTCGTAATCAATTTCCGGGAAGATGATCTGCTCTTTAACACCCATGCTATAGTTGCCACGGCCATCAAATGATTTCGAGCTCAAACCACGAAAATCACGAACACGCGGCAAAGCAATATCGACTAAACGCTCCAGAAATTCGTACATCCGCTCTTTCCGCAAAGTCACTTTGGCACCAATGGGCCAGCCTTCACGGACTTTAAAACCTGCCACAGATTTACGCGCTTTAGTAACAACTGCTTTCTGCCCAGCAATTTTTTCCAGATCAGCAATAGCGTGTTCAATGACCTTCTTATCACCAATTGCTTCACCAACACCCATATTAAGTGTTATTTTGGTAATACGAGGCACTTCGTGGATATTACTTAATCCCAGCTCTTTTTGCAGCTTAGGCACTAATTCTTTACGGTATGTATTTTTTAGCGTTGCCATCATTATCCCCTTACCTATCAGCCGGCTTGCCAGTAGACTTGAAGACACGCTGCTTCTTGCCCTCTTCGAAAACGAAGCCAATACGGTCAGCCTTGTTAGTATCTGGGTTCAGAATCGCAACGTTAGAAGCCTGAATAGCGGCTTCTTGTTCTACAATACTGCCAGGGCTACCGAGCATAGGATTAGGTTTTTGATGTTTCTTAACCATGTTAATGCCGGAAACAATCAATCTGCCATCAGCTCGAACAGTCTGCACTTTACCGCGCTTACCTTTATCCTTTCCGGCAATTACAATGACTTCGTCATCACGACGGATTTTTTTCATTTCTACCTCCGTTACAGCACTTCAGGCGCAAGTGAGATAATTTTCATAAACTGCTCACTCCGCAGTTCACGAGTCACTGGCCCAAAGATACGCGTACCGATGGGTTGATTGCTTGCGTTTAACAGAACAGCAGCATTACTGTCGAAACGAATCAGAGAACCATCTGGCCGACGAACGCCTTTACGGGTACGCACAACAACAGCATTCATCACCTGACCTTTTTTGACCTTACCACGAGGAATCGCTTCCTTAATGGTTACTTTGATGATGTCGCCAATGCTGGCGTAGCGGCGATGGGACCCACCCAACACCTTAATACACTGCACTCGACGTGCGCCACTGTTATCAGCGACTTCGAGTTTACTTTCTGTCTGGATCATTATTTATTCTCCAAGCCCAAACTGCAGACGGGTACTCGCTAACCTAAACACGAGAAAGCCGGCTGAAAAACCGGTTTTATTCTCATAACCTCATCCCTTAATGAGATCACAATATCTAGATTCTGAGCACCGTGGCCTTATATTTGAGTAGCACGCTCGTCTATAGAAACAAGCTCAAACGCCTTGCTCTTTGACAGAGGACGAGTCTCCTTGATGGTTACAACGTCTCCCATACGGCAGTCATTTTTTTCATCATGAGCGTGCAACTTGGTGGACCGCTTCACGATTTTACCGTATAGCGGATAAGTTACCCGGCGTTCAATGAGGACTGTAATGGTCTTATCCATTTTGTCGCTCACAACCTTACCGGTCAAAGTTCGAACTTTCTTTCCTTCAGCCATCTTGCTTTTTACCTGTCTTATCGTTCAGCACTGTTTTAATTCGTGCGATATCACGCTTGACCTTCCTTAGCAGATGGCTCTGACTTAGCTGGTCATTAGCTTTCTGCATGCGGTAGTGAAACTGATCCCGCAGCAGGGAGAAAAGCTCATTATTAAGCTCCTCAACAGATTTTTCACGTAGTTCTGCAACTTTCATCACATAACACTCCGCTTAACAAAGGCAGTTTCCACGGGCAGCTTTGCAGCTGCCAGAGCGAAAGCTTCACGAGCCAACTCTTCGGACACACCTTCCATTTCGTAAAGAACACGGCCAGGTTGAATCTGGCATACCCAGTACTCTACGTTACCCTTACCTTTACCTTGACGAACCTCAAGAGGCTTTTCAGTGATAGGCTTGTCGGGAAATATGCGAATCCAGATTTTACCACCACGCTTGATATGACGAGTCATCGCACGACGTGCTGCTTCAATCTGACGAGCAGTTATACGTCCACGATCTATCGCTTTCAATGCGTACTCACCGAAGCTAACTTTAGAGCCGCGGTGTGCCAGGCCACGGTTGCGGCCCTTTTGCTGCTTACGAAATTTCGTACGCTTAGGCTGTAACATTACCGCTACTCCTTATTTAGCTTGCTTTGCTGGCCGCTTCTTAGCGCGCTTGGTTGGCTCTTTAGGCTCTTCAACCTTGCCGCCAATCACCTCGCCTTTGAAGATCCAGACTTTAACACCAAGAATACCGTAGGTGGTCAGTCCCTGATACGCTGCATAGTCTATATCTGCACGCAGAGTATGCAAAGGCACACGGCCTTCACGATACCATTCTGTACGAGCAATTTCAGCACCGCCAAGACGACCACTAATTTGAACTTTAATACCCTTAGCACCAAGGCGCATGGCGTTTTGAACCGCTCGCTTCATAGCACGGCGAAACATCACCCTGCGCTCCAGCTGCCCAGCAATACTCTGAGCTACCAGCATCGCATCTAGCTCAGGTTTGCGAACTTCTTCAATATTGATATGCACAGGCACACCAACCATCTCAGTAATCGCCTTGCGCAGCTTTTCAACGTCTTCGCCCTTCTTACCGATTACAATGCCAGGGCGGGCAGTATGAATTGTAATTCGAGCGCTTTGAGCAGGTCGCTGGATATCAATGCGGCTAACAGCTGCATTATTTAGCTTCTGCTCAATAAAACTGCGCACTGCCATGTCAGCATTCAATTTGTCAGCATAATCTTGACCACATGCATACCAAACAGACCTATGGGGTTTTACAATCCCCAAACGCATTCCATTAGGATTTACTTTTTGACCCATCTGACCGCTCCTTAGACCTCTGCAACCTTAACCGTGATGTGGCAAGACCGCTTCAGAATGCGATCAGCTCGACCCTTAGCACGAGGACGAATACGTTTCATAACCATACCTTCATCAACGAAGATAGTGGAGATCGTCAACTCGTCAATATCCATGCCCTCATTGTGCTCAGCGTTTGCTACAGCAGACTCTAGCACTTTCTTAACCAGGGTGGCAGCTTTCTTCGGACTAAAATTCAGGTAATCCAAAGCCTCGCCAACTGCCTTACCTCGAACCTGATCAGCAACTAAGCGCGCCTTCTGAGCAGAAATGCGAGCGCCTTTATGAATAGCAGCTACTTCTTTCATCTCTTGCCCTCCTTAGCGCTTCTTGGCTTTTTTGTCTGCCGCATGACCACGATAAGTTCGGGTAGCAGCAAACTCACCTAGCTTATGACCAACCATATCTTCAGTTACGAAAACAGGTACATGCTGACGACCATTGTGAATTGCAATAGTCAACCCCACCATAGTAGGGATAATCATAGAGCGGCGCGACCAGGTTTTTATCGGACGCTTGTTGCCGCTATCAGCCACACTTTCCACTTTCTTCAATAAATGAAGATCAATGAATGGGCCTTTTTTTAAAGAACGTGGCACTATCGTATCCTCTCTTTAGGCTTACTTCGCGCTGCGGCGACGGACAAGCATTTTGTTCGTACGCTTATTAGAGCGGGTCTTATGACCTTTGGTTGGAACACCCCATGGAGTCACTGGATGACGACCACCGGATGTACGGCCTTCACCACCACCATGAGGGTGATCAACCGGGTTCATAGCCACACCTCGAACAGTTGGACGAACACCTCTCCAGCGCTTAGCACCTGCCTTACCCAAAGAACGCAAACTGTGCTCGCTATTGGAGGTTTCACCTAGAGTGGCACGACAATCAGCCAGAACTTTACGCATTTCACCAGAGCGAAGACGGAGCGTTGCATATGCGCCTTCACGAGCAACCAGCTGAGCAGAAGAGCCCGCACTACGCATCATTTGCGCTCCCTTGCCTGGCTTTAGTTCTACACAGTGAATAACAGAGCCCAGTGGAATGTTACGTAGAGGCAGAGAGTTACCGGCTTTAATAGGTGCATCCACACCAGAAATTAGCTGATCTCCTGCCCTAACACCCTTAGGCGCTACAATGTAACGACGCTCGCCGTCTGCATATTTAAGCAGGGCAATATGCGCCGTACGGTTTGGATCGTACTCCAAACGTTCAACAGTAGCCGGAATACCATCCTTGTTGCGGCGGAAGTCAACAATACGATAGCGTTGCTTATGACCACCACCACGATGACGGGTAGTGATACGGCCCGCATTATTACGTCCACCGGATTTACTTTTCTTCTCCAACAAGGGTGCGTAAGGGCGACCCTTATGCAGAGCAGGATTAATAACTTTAATAACAAAGCGGCGACCGGGAGAGGTCGGCTTGCATTTAACTACGGCCATACCTTATCTCCTTACTCCACTTCGGCAAAGTCAATTTGCTGACCCTGCTCCAGACTAACATACGCCTTCTTCCAGTCTGAGCGTTTACCCATACCATAACGTGTACGTTTGGTCTTGCCTTTAACTACAATCGTATTAACAGACCTAACAGTCACTGAGAACAATTGTCCAACAGCTTTTTTAACTTCTAACTTGGTCGCATCAGTAGCAACCTTAAAGACGTACTGACTATGATCATCAGCAGCAGTAGCCTTCTCGGAAATGTGTGGGCCAAGCAGAACCTGATAGATACGCTCTTGGTTCATCCTAGCATCTCCTCAAATTTCTTAACGGCTGCTGTTGTCATGACAACTTTCTCATGAGCAATCAAGCTGACGGGATCAACACCCTGCACATCACGAACATCTACATGAGGAATATTTCGAGCAGCCAGATATAAATTCTGCTCAACTTCCTCTGCAACAATCAGTGCATTATTAATACCCAACTCTTTTAATCTGCTAACCATTTTCTTGGTCTTTGGAGCTTCAATAGAAAAGCTATCTACAACAACAAGACGCTCCTGACGAACTAGCTCAGACAAGATAGACCGCAGAGCACCTCGATACATTTTCTTGTTCAACTTTTGAGCATGATCCTGAGGCCTAGCAGCGAAAGTTTTCCCACCAGAGCGCCAAATAGGGCTACGAATAGTGCCTGCACGCGCTCGACCCGTACCTTTCTGCCGCCATGGCTTACGACCACCACCTCTAACATCGCTACGGCTCTTCTGGGCACGCGTTCCCTGACGACCACCCGCCATAAAGGCAACAACTGTTTGATGAATCAAAGATTCATTAAATTCAGCACCAAAGGCTAGATCAGAGACCTGAACAGCACCTGCACCTGTTACATTGAGTTCCATCGTCTATCCTCTCAGGCACTGACTTTAATTGCAGGCTTAACAACCACATCAGCACCACTAGCACCGGGTACCGCCCCTTTGATCAACAGCAGATTACGTTCAACGTCAACACGAATAATTTCAAGGGACTGAACTGTCGTTTTAACTGCGCCCATATGCCCAGCCATTTTCTTACCTTTAAAGACACGTCCAGGTGTTTGACACTGACCGATAGATCCAGGTGCGCGGTGAGACAATGAGTTACCGTGTGTAGCATCTTGTGTACGGAAATTCCAGCGCTTAACAGCTCCTTGGAACCCCTTGCCTTTAGATTGCCCAGTGACGTCCACCTTTTGTCCTTGTTCAAAGATATCTACTCCAATGGCGTCGCCAAGCTTATATTCAGCGCCAGCGTCAACACGGAATTCCCAAAGGCCCTGGCCTGCCTCAACACCCGCCTTGGCATAGTGACCTGCTTTAGGTTTATTTATACGACTGCTTTTTTTAGTACCGCTAGTTACCTGTACAGCGGTATAACCATCGGTTTCCAGGGTTTTAACCTGTGAAACACGATTAGGGTCAACCTCAATTACCGTAACCGGAATAGAAGCACCATCTTCGGTAAAAATACGGGTCATACCGCATTTTTTGCCGACTAATCCAATAGTCATTTCAACCTCTCTCGTGTACGGGGCTATTACCCGCTATGGCCGCTCATCACAGAGCGTTACACTACAGCCAGCACATCTCAGCTTTATCTGAATGACATGCTGGCCAACCATCATTCTCAAAGAGATAGCACCCTTCTCAAATGAAACTGTTCACAATGAATAGTGCCTGACCGTCATTAACCGAGACTAATTTGAACTTCAACACCAGCCGCAAGATCTAGCTTCATTAAAGCATCAACGGTTTTTTCAGTAGGCTCGATAATATCAAGAAGACGTTTATGAGTACGAATCTCATACTGATCCCGAGCGTCTTTATTGACGTGAGGAGAGATCAGAATTGTAAAACGCTCTTTCCTTGTTGGCAATGGGATGGGACCACGAACTTGAGCGCCAGTACGCTTTGCAGTATCAACAATTTCCTGCGTAGACTGGTCGATCAGGCGGTGATCAAACGCTTTTAGGCGAATACGAATTTGCTGAGCTTGACTCATCTTGTTCTAACCATGGTAATAAAGAACTTGATCCGGTAATCAATGTTACCTAGACAAAAGACGCTATATTTTACAAAGCAATAAATTTCCTGTCAACAGACAACTTTGACAAACCCCAAGTATTGTTGACTAAAAAAATACTCTAGCACTTCTATGCAGATTCAAGGTTTTAGATAATCGTTTTAACTACCTTGCCCACCGGAAATAAATCATTTCAATGGGCTTTCCTGAAAATAACACTTCTCCGACCTCAGAAGCTGATCAACAATAGCGCCACCGGACGTTAATTATGTACAGCCTCATCTCCAATTTTTCTTTGCTTTGCTTCTTTAGCCATACAGGCAGCAGCCGTAAACAGCACATCTGTAGAACTATTTAGGCCAGTCTCACAGGAATCCTGCAGCACACCTATAATAAAGCCAACAGCAACAACTTGCATCGCGATACTACTATCAATGCCAAACAAGCTACACGCCAACGGAACCAGCAGTAGCGATCCACCAGCAACACCAGAAGCACCACAGGCCGCAATAGCAGCGACTAAACTCAACAGCACTGCCGTGAATATATTTAACTCAACACCAAGCGTATGAACAGCTGCCAATGTTAAAACCGTAATGGTTACTGCAGCGCCGCCCATATTAACATTAGCACCCAAAGGAATGGATACAGAGTAAGTATCCTCATGCAAGTTCAACCGCTTACAAAGCTGCATATTCACCGGGATATTAGCTGCGGAACTACGGGTAAAAAATGCTGTAATGCCACTTTCTTTTAAGCAATGAAAAACCAACGGATAGGGGTTTCTTCTAATATGCAGATAAACCAATAATGGATTAACAACCAAAGCCACAATTAGCATAGTACCAATAAGCACAACCAATAGTTGAGAGTAGCCAAGCAAGGCGCTTAGACCCGCCTTTTCAATAGTGCTAGCGACCAACCCAAAAATACCAAAAGGCGCTAGCTGTATAATAAATCGGACAATGGAGGAGACAGCCTTAGAGATATCAGCTAGCATATCTTTAGTGCTAGCTGATGCACTTTTCATGGATAGACCCAAAGCCACCCCCCACACTAAAATACCAATAAAATTAGCACTCACCAGCGCATTAAAAGGGTTATCAACCATTTTTAGTAATAGGTCATTGAAAACTTCAAGAATGCCAGACGGCGGCATTACACCATGACTAATATTCGATAAGGTCAACGTTACCGGAAACAAAAAGCTCATAAAAACAGCGACAGTTGCAGCCAAAAAGGTGCCTAATAGATATAACAACACAATGGGCTTAATATTAGTGTGTTGGCTACTTTTTTGATTCGCAATCGAAGATGCAACCAACACCAACACCAAGAAGGGAGCCACTGCCTTTAATGCATGAACAAACAACACCCCAAGCAACCCAGCTAAAGAAGCTGCAGATGGAATCAACTCTGCCAAAATAATGCCTAGAATAATACCTGCCAGTATCCTAATTACAAGGTTCCCGCCTGACAGCCAACTCCCCACACGTAACAGTACCTTTTTCATTAGCCACCTTATCTGATTATATTTATATATACCTATTAAACTTCAAGATGCTCGTTTTTTTCTCGATAAAATGAAGGGTTATAGCTGAATAAAGGTGAGCATCTTGAAAGCGCTTGAGTATAATAAATTACAAATCCCCAGTATAGTCGCTATATTCTTTAATTCATTAATTTAATGGCAAATCAAGAAATCATTAAGCCTATGACTAAATTAAAAGCACAGCTAGCATAGCTTGGTGCCATATTTTATATCCTGCATTATACACAGCAAAATAAATAAAGCTTGACATATACATATATATTTGCAGCTATAAATTAGCTATTTTTAAAATGGTCTAAGGAGCGGAATAATATTTTTAACTTCTTTAACAAATCAACTTTCATGCAACATCAGATAACTGACTTCTTTGAAGTGCTGATTATTTTGAATCCTATACGCCAAATCAGAAGAAATCTATAATAAGGTCATCGATTAGCCTATCAACCAATAGCAACTACCAACTCGTATGATTCATAACCTCAGCGCTTAAGCTATACTCAAACGCTTTCAAGATGCTCGCGTTTATTCAGCTATAACCCTTCATTTTAAGGAGTAAGCTTGGAAGAAAAATGAGCATCTTGAATTCACTTGGGTATATAACGCTTTCTTCCGTATATCTCATTAAATCAAGCAGCTAGCAAAAATGCAATTTATTAGTTAATGGAAGTTGACGTATACGCACACACTTACCAAACTGAAATAGCTATTTTAAGAATGAATATTAAATTCACTCTTTTACAAACAACATGAAAGGCTTCTTTTCAATATGAAAAAGCCTTTGTTGTTGCTGTTATATTATCTTCTAAGAAATCAAGTGATATCTATTTACCATGACAAGCTTACTTTTTTACAATGAGCCAGAATTCCTTTGTCGCGAGGCTCACAAAGCGCTTAAGTTTAAAGCATTATCTGACTATTCATTCACCGAACATGTTAACTCTGTGCCACTAACAGGCATTGAATTTTTTGAGGCCAGCCGTGATATGCCAGTGCTATTTCGTAAGGAAGAAGACGGTAATTTCCTGCCTCTAGCACTGTTATCTCTTATGAACGAAGGACACAAACAATTGGATGAAACCGGCTCATGGTCTGACAGCTATATCCCTGCTTTTGTACGCCGCTATCCTTTTGCAATGACTGATGAAGGGGCTGTTTGCTTTGATCGAAAGTCAAAACAGCTAGCTGAAGAAGAAGGCAAACCTTTGTTCAATGACAAAGGCGAGAACACAAAGGAGCTGAACAATATTCTCACCTTCCTTAATAGTTATGATAAACAACAAAAAGCCACGCGCGATTATTGCGCTGAGTGCAAAGAGCTAGATTTACTTGCTCCTTTTAATCTGCAAGTTATGTTAGACAACAACCCTCTACGCCTTGAGGGGTTGTACGCTATCAGTGAAGAGAAGCTAGCCAAACTACCAGCAGATAAAGTGAACACTTGGTTTTGCTCAGGCTGGCTTGCGTGGAGCTATGCTCATCTTCATTCGTTAAGCGCAATAAGCCGTTTAGCGAAAAAACAAAAAAGACCAGCCTCTGCTAAGCAAACAAGTAATTAACAGACTAGAAAGATAGAGGGCATTAAGCTAAATGGCCAGACTGCTGGCCTAAGGCACGATTGCTGCAGTACCTATACCCATTGCTATTCAAAATGCTTATTTTGTTCGAGACCAGCCCTTTAAAATAAAGCGCTGTAGCTCAACAGAGATGCGCATTTTGAATGCACTTGGGTATAGGCTTCATGACGAGCACAACACTTAACGGTAAACAGGCAAACGGCGACAGATATTCAATACCTTATCTCGAACATCAAGCTCTACCTTCTCGTTGCCTATATTATCCAATAAATCACAGATCCAGCCAGCGGTATCAGCTGCATCTTGTTCATTAAATCCGCGCCGGGTAATCGCAGGGGTTCCTAGCCTCAAGCCACTGGTAACAAAAGGTGAACGAGGATCATTAGGAACCGCATTTTTATTAACCGTGATATTAGCTCGCCCCAACGCAGCCTCAGCGTCTTTTCCAGTAAAATCTTTGCCAATCAGGTCAACTAGAAACAAATGATCATCAGTGCCTGAAGACACAATATTTATGCCACGACTGATCATCACCTCGCACATTGTCTGGGCATTCTTTACCACTTGGCGCTGATACAACTTAAACTCATCACTCATTGCTTCTTTAAAGCAAACAGCTTTTGCCGCAATAATGTGACACAAGGGTCCGCCCTGTGATTCAGGAAATACTGCAAAATTCAATTTTTTATTCAGTTCTTGATTATCATTGGCCATAATCAAGCCGCCACGAGGGCCTGCTAAGGTTTTATGTGTTGTTGTCGTAACAACATCAGCAATACCAATAGGTGATGGGTATACACCCGCTGCCACCAAT
>JAQYUY010000073.1:39632-49774 GCA_028728195.1 Endozoicomonas sp. (ex Botrylloides leachii) | reverse complement strand
AATTAAGGCTCTGATTTCTTCATTAGGAAAATTAAGACCTTCTAACATAGTGTCTATATATGACTTATTAATGAGCCCATCATCATTCCATACTCTTTTAACATTAAGAGGAGACATATTTTTATCTGAAAAAAGTTTTGCTAGCATTATTCCTGTAGAATAAACATCTATTTTCTCATGGTCTTTTTCACCAGGTTTAATAACTTCAGGGGGTAGGTAACGGTATGATTTTCTAAGATAATTTGAAGACATTTTTTCTGATATGGCAAAACCATAATCTAATATTTTTATGCCATGTGTTTTAGATGAAATATAAACATTATCCCATTTTAAATCATTATGGAATACACTTCTATTATGCATTTTTTCTAAAGATGCGGTTAGATTTTTCGCAATATGCTTTTTTTCATCCAGAGTCAACGTTTCTTTTTTATCATGCAAATAATTCCACCCACTTGTTCCTTCTGCTATCTCCATAAAGATAATAAATTCTATATTTCCATTTTTATCTTTTGTTTTGGTAAATCCGTAAATGGTTGGTGCCACATCTCCAGCTTGTTTTTGTTTGCTTATTTCATTTTGAATCTTTATGCTGATATCGGTTGTTCTGTTAGTTTTTTTTGAAGAAATAGGTTTTATTTTTTTTGCAACACACCAAGTGGTTTTATTGGTATCTGGGTTGGTAAATCGAGCAAATTTGGCTTTCCCGTAAGAACCTTGGCCAAAAAAATATGCCTTTTCATTATCATGATCTTTATTTTTATCTAAGTGCAGTGCTTCTAAGGCTTCTTTTGATAGTGGCTTTTTTTTGTCGTTTACTGATAATCCACTAGTAATGCCTGCGCTTAAGCCGGCCTCCGTTAATGCGCTAGCAGGCAAAGAGTTTATCAATTCAACCCATACTTGACTGCCGTTGTTTCGTTCCATGAGTACACGGGTGAATGGATGCTTATTGTTTATTTTATCAAGTCGATTCTCTTTAAGGTCTTGAGTTGCAAAATATTTTTGTTCTTGAAGTTGAGGGAACAGTTCGTTTTCTATTTGTGAATTTTTTTCTGCTAATAATTGATAGGCTAGTATACCGTATTGTGTAAATGGGTGAATAGCGTGTGCGTTTGCTTTTTCCCAGTCAGTAATTATAAGTTCATAAGAGCCTTTATTTGTCTTGAGAATGCCTGCCACGGGAACCCAGTGGCTCTTCTTGCTAACTTTGAAGCTATCGTCAATACAGCACATGAGTACTGTTTGGCATTTATCATTTTCCACTTCAACAAACGGTCTGTCGCCAAAGATAAAATGTCTTCCAGTAAGTTTCAAGGGACCTGATTTTCCAATTTCTATTACACTATTTTTTAAATGACTAATTACTTTTTTCTGTTCAGCATGTCTTAAATAGTTTGGAATTTTTTTATTACGATTTTCTCCTGTTTCTTGTAAATCAAAAATATAGTCTTTGTAGTCTTTGTCTGGAAGATGAAGATCTATACCTTCTGGTTTTAAACGCTTCAAGCGATTTATTTCATTTTCTGGGAGTCCCGTACCTTTAAAATCAACACATCTAGTCTTTCCGGATTCTGTGAAACCAAGGTTAATAACTGAATCAGGAACAGAAGTAATATTATAACAGTAATTGACTATACAACTCTGACCAATTGACATCTTTTGAGGAAGGCTTTTCATTCGCATACATTTTTCTATACGCAGGCTATCGCCAAGACAGAGATTTTCAGGAAGAGACGTAAGCTTTGGGCATCCTTTAATAAAAAGAGATCCCCTCAGGTTTAAATTATTTCCAATATTTTCCAATTGGTTACAGTTTTCTATAATTAAATTGTTACCACCAAAAGTACTCGGTAACGTTGCAAAAGGTGTATTTTTGATTGTGCACGTTTTTTTAACAGTAAGGTGACTAGGTAAAGATAATAAATTTCTGCAAGCTAATGTTAAGTCACCTTTTACCGTCATTTTTGGTGGCAGAAATTTTATTTTTTTACCTGTTAATTCTAAGTCTCCAGTGATCGTATAATGTTTATTATTGTCTATTTTTTTCTTTTTTAATAATTCAGAGAATTTTTTTCCAGTTATGAATAACTCGTTAGGTCTTGTATTATAAGTAGTCAGAAATTTAAAGATTTTAGATAAGCATTCAATTAATCTATCAAAAATATTTTTTTTAGGTATAGGCTTAGAGCTGGAGCTATGCTCAGAAGAAGTATTACTTGATTTCAAATGTGCAATGTGTGTTTTTCCAGCAACGGATGCTATTGATTTTTTTTGACTTAAAACCACATTGTGGCCAACGTTATCAGTACTATTCTGATTAACCAAGGTAGCGGGTGATCTTGATATTCCTTGCATAAAAATTATTCCTTTATCATGTTTTTTAATTTGAAAATTATTAATACAGTTCCAATTTGGCTCTTAATTTATTCTGAGCATAAAATTTTTATGTCTAATCTTAATGCACCGGGCAACCATTAAAAATAACAAAGTAGTTACTGCTATTAACTATTTTGATTTTTTTAAAGAATTGATGCGGCGCACTAAATGTACTGGTTCAATAGAACCGAACGCGTTGATAAGAGATAATTCCTATCACTTGATACGATGTCACAACGAGTTAAAAGCAAATCTATAAGCACTACCCAAAAATCTATTGCTCTTGTCTCGGAGCAAGGCTATTCGGTGCCTGATGCAGCTACATCACTAGGCATTTCCTCTACAAATGGAAGAATAATATTCTGGCTCAACATAAAGGTAAAAAGAGCGTGAAGAGCTTAACAGGCGGCGTAAAGAGGTAAAAAAAACTCCGGATGGAGAAGGAATTGCTAAAAAAAGCCAGTGTAGGTTCAAGCAATCATCGCAACATCGTGGTTAACCATATGAGATGGCGTCTTAAATTTCAACGTCTTTCTAGGGCATTCATTTAACTGCGCAGCCACTTCGTTCAATCGCTCCTAAGTATATAGTGAGAGGTCAGTCTTCTTTGGAAGGCATTGTCTTATTAAGCTGTTGGTATTTTTACTAGTACCACGCTGCCAAACGCATTGAGGATCGTAGAAGTACACGGGCACTCCAATTTCTTTGGTGCATTTCAGTTGTAACCATTCATGTATAGATCATTATCAGCATTTATTTTATAGTCACCTAATCACTACTCTGTTTATGCTGGCAGTCAGGGCTTGCAAGCAGCCACTTTTTTTTCTCCTTCCACTCTTTCTCAGTATAAGTATGTAGCGCAAGTGCATGGATCTGGTTCTGCAATTCCTCAGCAAGAAAGTTATAAACCAACTGATGGCGCTTTACTGGCATTTTTCCAGCAAAATCATTACTGACCAGAACAACTTTCAAGTGGGACTCTGATCCTGGAGGAACATTATGAAGATAACTTTCATTAATTACTTCAATATGACTCAGGCGTATCACTCTTGACAGCTTTTTATGAATATGGGCATTTATGTTCATTGTTGTTCCTGTGTAATCTAATAGTAGTGTATGACATTGCAGCAGCTATTCAATTTATCGCTCTACATGGTAACTAAGCACTTGCAATATAGGCAATAGCGCTGCAAAACTAAGTTAAATAATTGCCCGAGGATTATTAACGCTAGTATGATGACCAAAGGGAGCTGACGGGTTCATTACCAAGACACTTTGTTGTATAAGGGTAACAGCCCGCTTTGATTTTTATGTTTTGCTATGTCTTAGCTGATTGTGATGTACCTTTTCGCTAAACCATAACCAACGAAATACCGATTATTTGCTTATCGACTATTATCAAGTAATTCCCAACGTTCAAGTTTTTTGTCGATAAGCTCAGTCAACTCATTGAGTTTTTTAATTGTTTCATCAACCTTCGCAGCATTGTCTTTGTAAAAAGAAGGGTCAGCTGTTTTTTTTTCCAGTGCGCGTTGTTGTTGCTCCAAAAACTCTATTTCATCAGGAAGTTGATCCAACTCTCGCTGTAACTTATAACTGAGTTTTTTCTTTTTTGGCTCTAGGTCTTGCTGTTTGCGTTCTTTCAAATCAACTACTTTCTTCGTTGATACTGCTGGCTGAGCTACCATTTGATTAATGTTCCCGCCTTGGCGCAACCAATCATTAAACCCACCGACAAACTCATGGACGGTACCACCTGGTTTGAAAACCAACGTACTGGTTACCACGTTATCAAGAAATGTTCTGTCGTGGCTCGCCAGTAATAACGTTCCTGTAAAGTCCACTAGTAAAGACTCCAGCAACTCAAGGGTTTCTACATCCAAATCGTTTGTTGGCTCATCAAGCACCAGTAAATTGGCAGGGTGACTAAATAACCTTGCTAATAATAGGCGATTGCGTTCCCCACCAGATAAGATTTTTACAGGTGCTCGACAAAGGCTGGGGGAAAATAAAAAATCACCTAGATAACTGATCACATGGCGACTAACACCATTAAGCGTGATACTTTCCCTCCCTTCAGCAACACTGTCAAGGACCGTTTTTTCAAGATCGAGCTGATTTCGCAACTGATCAAAGTAAGCAACCGCTAGTTTTGTCCCAGATTTAACTTGGCCAGCATCAGGCTCAATTTGGCCAAGTAGCATATTAAGTAGTGTTGATTTACCAGCACCGTTGGCACCAATTAAACCAATTTTATCGCCTCGCATAACGTTTAGATTAAGTGGCTTTACGATGATTTCACAGTTATAGGACTTAGCTATTTCTTTTGCTTGCAATACAATTTTTCCTGAGGCATTAGCGCTTTCAATATTAAAGCCTGCTTTGCCCAACACCTCACGACGCTCGCTGCGTTCTGAGCGCAGAGCCTTCAGTGCTCTTACGCGACCTTCATTACGGGTTCGGCGTGCTTTTATGCCTTGACGAATCCAGGCTTCTTCCTGCGCCAACTTTTTATCAAAGAGTGCATTTTGCTCTGCTTCCACTGCTAAATCATGGTTTTTTCTCTCCAGATAAGTGAGATAATTGCAATCCCAACTGGTCAGTTTTCCTCGATCCAGTTCAATAATTCGAGTCGCCAATGATTGTAGGAAAGACCGGTCATGAGTTATAAAAAGCAATGCCCCTTGAAAATCCAATAACTGTTTTTCTAGCCAATCGATTGCTACGATATCTAAATGGTTAGTTGGCTCGTCTAGAATAAGTAAATCGGGCTGGCAAACCAGCGCTTGAGCCAACTCTACCCGTCTACGCCAACCGCCGGATAATTCAGACATACGCTTATCTTCTGGCAATGCTAACCGTTTGATCACCGTAGCCACTTTTTGCTGAAGCTGCCATCCGTCAATAGCTTCAAGCTGTTGTTGCACCTGTTCCAAGGCTTTAATATCGGTATCCGACTCAATTGTTTGGGATAGCGTATGGTAACGGTTAATCAAATCGCCCTCTGCTGCTAACCCCGCAGCAACGACTTCATAGACAGTTTGATCTCCTTGTAAAGGCAGGTTTTGATTCAGTACTCCGATTTTTAACCCCGGTTTACGCCAAACTGAACCATCATCCGCAATTATTCGCCCTGATACTATCTTTAATAAGGTTGATTTACCTGCACCATTACGTCCCAATAAACACACTCGCTCACCCTTGCGAATCTGTAGGTCTGCGCCCTGTAGTAACGGCTTATCACCATAGCTTACGTTGATGTTTTCAAGTCGAATTACCGGCATTGCTTCTTCAGTCCTTTAAGAGGAAAAATTGACCCTTTGGTCAGAAAAATCAAGAATATAGCGTTATCAATTGAACATTATTTAATCATAAAGCCCTCAACCATGACCATGCTTATCAACTTTTTCTAATAAGTAATATCAATTATCTTTTCTAGCTACCATAATGAGCACGGGCAGCCTGACTCAATAACAAGGCGGAATGATAAGTAATAACAGTGCTAGTGTTTGAGTGGTCAGCGCAATAGCGTAGTTAGAAATGATAATTGGTATTACGGGTGTTAACGGTATATTTCATCTATCCATGCAGCCTTATATCTAATTAACGCCAATAAACCTTGTTATTATGCGGTAAAATCTCTTGTGATAAAGCATGACCGAAAAGTAGTAGAAATGAACAATAAGCAACGTGCTATATACAATTGAGTTAAGAGTCTATCACATCAATCAATTGCCCCGTACCCATGCCTATTGTCTCACAGTCAATAACAGCGGCCGCACCTGTACGAAAAGAAGGGCCAGCATTAGCCGAGCCTTCACATAGCAAGCCCGTTAATTTGCTTACCAAAGGCATATGACTTACCAAAACAACCGTCTCAGTACCGGAAAACTGATGTATTAATGCTACGGCATCACTTCCGGGTGCAAGTTCATTAACAGTACGTATTGGACAATTGAGTTCACTAGCAAGATGATCGGCCGTTTGTTTTGCTCGCAGATAAGGGCTGGTAAGCACATTGGCTACACTATAGCGATTATGAAGCATACGAGCCGTTCTTAAAACCTCATCCTTACCTTGTTCTGTTAAGGGGCGTTCAGCGTCAGAAGGAGCGTAATATTCAGCCTGCCCATGGCGCATAATGACAAACTTCATGATAATTTATCGCCCTTATCGTCTACTGAAGCCTCACCTTCTGGCCAATCACTAAAAGGATAGGGCTTGCGGTTACAATTATATGTAATGTACTGGAGAACCTGATAAAAATAGCGATTTAACCCAGCAGATAATGCTAATAACCGGTTATTAGGCGAACCTTTTATAAAGCCATGAATCACTTGTATAATAGCTACTAGAAAAAGAAGCATACCAACCACGTAGGCAGCAAAGTAAAAAACCACCATAAATAACAGTCGCAACCAGCGAGATTCTGACTTTAGGTTGTTTATAACGTTCTCATTCATCTCCACTAGACTCCTGCTTACTATAGTACTGATGATAGAAACTAATGATTATACCCATTGTTTTGCAAGATACTACTTGCTTAGTATTGGCTTACCTTCACTCAACCTGAGTTACTTATGATTTATCAGTGTTGACCATCAATTAAGGTAATTACTCAACTATCCGAGTTAACTTATTAATTAGCAACCATAAATTCAACATCTGTTTTTTGTTCACGCTGCATTATGCCAGATATCAGCACATCTGCTTTACACTTTTCAAAGATAATGCTGTAAAGCCTATTAACCAAAGGCATATCAACATTGAGCTCCTGTGCTTTCTGATGCACTTGCCTTAAGGTATTGACGCCTTCAGCTACCTGCCCCAGTTCTTCGCGGATTGTTTGTAAAGACTGTCCTTTGCCGAGTGCATAGCCAACCCTGAAGTTTCTACTTAAACTGGAGGTACACGTTGCTATCAGGTCACCGACACCTGCCAACCCTAAAAATGTGAGCGGATTAGCTCCCATTTTTACTGCAAACTGACTCATCTCCGCTAGACTGCGGGTAATCAACATACTTTTAGTATTCTCTCCCATTCCCAGCGATACGCCAATACCTGAGACAATAGCATAAATATTTTTGAGTGCGCCGGCCAGTTCCACGCCATAGGTATCGGTATTAGAGTACACCCTGAAATAATGACAATACAGCACCTTTTGAATAATATGACATACCTCTTTATTTTGGCTGGCGATTACAGTTGCCGTTACTGCTTTAGCAACGATTTCTTTGGCTAGGTTTGGGCCACTCAAAACGCCAATGCGAACCTGTTTCAGCTCTTCTGCCAAGATGGCACTCATTAGAGCAAAGGTTTCAGGTTCAATGCCTTTGGTAGTGCTGATAACTATTTTTCCTGTAAGCATCGGTGCAGCCTTCTTAACCACTTCTCTGAATGACCGACTAGGAATGGAGATAAATACAATATCTGCTGAAGCAGTTGCTGCATTGAGACTGGTCGTTGCAGATACTGACGAGTTGATTGCTAACTCGGGTAAATAGCGATGGTTAATATGATCTTTATTAATTGCATCTGCTTGTTGCTGACTCCGGACCCATAGCCTGACATGATGACCATTAGTTGCTGATATATCCGATAATGCAGTACCAAAACTCCCTCCACCTAAGATGGCTATGGTATACTTCCCCTTGCTGTCTTCTGACGTCATCATTATGTATCCGAGTGGCTTATAATATAAAATATAAATAGAGTAATACCTATTCGCCCTTCGAGAAACTGTATTCGAACCAGCAAATCTGTAAATCTCATGTAAATATCAATAAGGTGCTAGTTTTGTCAGTAATCACAGCGAGTATACTACTGTTGTTTTTTTGTTACATTTCAAGAGCTGCCGTTAGTCGTTTCGATAACCAATGGTATAGTGCTTTTGGCAATGATTGAAGTTTCCACTCAATGAACGCAGGAGGCTGAACCCGTGGACTTAAGGTTGAAGTGTCACTGGGTATCAGTTCCTTAGGGAATAAAAGTACGAATGAAGCAGACAACCTTTGAGAAAGATGACTTGCTACGGTGTGCCTCTAGCGAGCTTTTTGGTTCAGGCAATGCGCAACTACCGTCCCCCAATATGCTAATGTTTGATCGCATCATTCATATTTCTGATGAAGGCGGTGCTTATGGTAAAGGCGAAATTATTGCAGAGCTGGATATTCACCCAGACCTCTGGTTCTTTGGCTGTCACTTTATCGGCGACCCTGTTATGCCCGGTTGTCTTGGCCTTGATGCCATGTGGCAGCTTGTTGGTTTCTTCCTTGGCTGGAAAGGTAACCTCGGTAGAGGACGCGCTTTAGGCAGTGGCGAGGTTAAGTTTACTGGACAGATTCTCCCTACACACAAAAAAATCACCTACAGAATTAACATGAAACGTGTTATTTCCCGTAAGCTTTGTCTTGGTATTGCAGATGGCTCACTCAGCGTTGACGACAGGGAAATCTACACGGCAGAGAGCCTTCGTGTCGGTCTCTTTCAAAGTACCGAATCATTCTGATTTATTTCGTTCAAGTTAGGTTTTTGCAATGAAACGCGTCGTAATTACAGGGATAGGCATCACCTCTTGTCTGGGTACTGACCAAGACTCGGTTACCGATTCCCTCAAACAAGGCCTTTCTGGCATTCGCTTTAATGAAAGCTATGCAGAAAAGGGTTTTCGCAGTCAGGTATCTGGAACGGTAGATATCGATTTTAATGATTATATTGACCGCAAAGTTATCCGCTTTATGGGTGATGCTGCGGCTTATGCTTATATCTCTATGCAACAGGCCATTAATGACTCTGGTTTAACGCCAGACCAAGTATCTAACGAGCGGACAGGTCTTATTGCTGCCTCTGGTGGTGCTTCTTGCGTTAATATTGTTGAATCCGCTGATATTATGCGAAACAAGGGCGTTAAGCGTGTAGGCCCTTACCGTGTGCCTCGTACAATGGGCAGTACCGTATCAGCTTGTCTGGCAACACCCTTTAAAATTAAGGGTATTAATTATTCTATCACCTCTGCTTGCGCCACTAGCGCCCATTGTATTGGTCATGCTATTGAACAAATCCAGCTAGGCAAACAGGATATTGTCTTTGCTGGCGGTGGTGAAGAAGAGCACTGGACTCAAACAGGTCTATTCGATGCCATGGGTGCATTAGCCAGCAAATACAATGAAACACCAGCAACAGCCTCTCGTGCGTATGATGTAACCCGAGATGGCTTTGTAATCGCCGGTGGTGGAGGTATGGTTGTTGTTGAAGAATTAGAACATGCTAGAGCTCGTGGTGCAAAAATCTATGCAGAAGTAACCGGTTATGCAGCAACATCCGATGGTTACGATATGGTAGCGCCTTCTGGCGAAGGCGCTGTTCGCTGCATGCGCCTTGCTATGAAAACTGCAAACAGCGCTGTAGATTACATCAATGCGCATGGTACTAGCACCCCTGTGGGCGATATAGCCGAACTGAAGGCGATAAAGGAAGTATTTGCTAGTGGAGTACCTGCCCTAAGCTCCACCAAATCGTTATCTGGCCATTCTCTGGGCGCATCTGGTGTCCAAGAAGCTATTTACTGCTTGCTGATGATGAAGCATCATTTTATCGCCGCTTCTGCTCATATTAATACACTTGATCCTGAAGCAGAAGGTATACCTATTCTAATAGGTAAATCACAGCAACAGAAACTACAGTGTATAATGTCCAATAGTTTTGGTTTTGGTGGCACCAATGCCTGTTTAATTCTGGAACGTTATAACGATTAGCCTATATTA
>JAQYUY010000073.1:0-39622 GCA_028728195.1 Endozoicomonas sp. (ex Botrylloides leachii) | reverse complement strand
AGATTGGTGTGTTAAGAAGTTGACTCTTTGCTAAGGGCATCCAACATAAGTGCCCACTAATATTAACCTTCCAATGGTTAAGAACAGGGATATCAAATAATAATTTGAACAGCTCCTAAAAGCAGACACACAAATAACAATGTCCCAATTACTCCACCAATAATGTAATGTAATGCTTTGCCTCTAGAAAAGTCTCTCTCATGGTTTTTATGATTTTGTATACCGAATGCCGATGATAAAACGCTTTGAGCAATTGTTTTAATCGTTACTTTCTTGGACACAGTCTAATCCTTCGTATACGAAATCCTTTAGGTCAAACAAGTTAACTAAAATGCTTTTCAACCTTGGCAATCGCACTGCTGCTGCCTTTAAGAATTACGATATCCTCTGGCATTAAAATCATGCCTGGATGTGGCATAAGTATCTGATTGTCTCTACGGATTTCAGCTACTGCTACCTTGTGACCATCAAACTCCAAGTTATCAATACTCTGGCCTTGTAAAGCGCATTTTTCCCCAACGGTTACTGCATGTCTATGCTCACAGGTATCGCTACTCATCAGATAATCATTGAGCCCAGGATAATAACCATTTAAAATTTCATAGCGATGCTCTCGGGTATGCTTAATTCTTTCGCGAACGAGATCAGGAGCAAAACCAAGCATTAACATGACATGCTTAACGATTAACAAGCTCGACTCCAAAACTTCGGGGATAACAACAGTTGCTCCTGCACGCTTTAATAATTCAGCTTCATCAAAGTGCCTTGTTCTAACGAGTATCGGAACACTTAGTATTTTTTCGCGTATAGCTTTCACTATACGAAGTGCTGAGTCTGCTCGATCTATGCATATAACCACTTGGCTAGCCCGATCCAAACCTACTGCCTCTAATAATTCAATTCGACGACAGTCTCCGTAAAAAACAGGGTCACCCGCATGGCCGGCCTCCTCCACATGCAGGGGATCTTCGTCGAGTACAACATAGCTTTTGCCTTCTTGAGCTAGAAAACGAGTAATTGTCTGACCTACACGACCATAACCACAAATTAGTGTATGGTGCTGAATATGAGCAGTTTTCTTGCGGATCTCTTCATCTTTATGCTCTGTTAAGATCCGGTTAGTCCGATTCTGTTGGATCATCCGGGTAAACAGGTGGCTATTACGAATTAATAGCGGGGCAATAATCATGGATAAAATGGTTACGGCCAGCACAGTCGAAGCTATATCGCCACCCATTTGACCATATTGAGCTGCCAATGCGATCAGAGCAAAGCAAAACTCACCGCCTTGACATAAAGAAATAGCCGCTTTTAGTGAAACCTTTTTATCTTCTCCAAAGGTATAGGAAAGTACCGCAACTACAGTCAATTTAAACAGTATTAGGCTAATAGTAGCGAGCAAAATCATAGGCCAATGAGCTTTCAGGGTCGTCATATTCAGCATCAGGCCAACTGATACGAAGAATAACCCCAGTAATACATCTCGGAAAGGACGAATATCAGCCTCGACTTGATGCTTGTAGTTACTTTCGCCCAACATCATTCCAGCAACAAAGCCACCTAAAGCCATGGATAAGCCAAGGGTATGCGCTATCCATGCAGCCATCAGTGCCGTCATTAAAGCTGTCAAAACAAATAGCTCTTCTGAGCGAGAGCGAGCTACTTCATGAAAAACCCTAGGTAACAGCCATTTACCAGCCGCCAGCATAGCCAATACAAATAGAATTCCTTTTATAAGGGTGGATGACAAAGAAGAGATAAGCGAGCTTTCATGGCTACCTGCTATTGTCGGAATTAAAATCAAGAACAGCACAGCCGCTATATCTTGAAATAGTAAAACTCCAATGGCTAGCTGACCCTGACGGGAGCGAAGTTCATTTCGTTGAGTCAGCTCTTTAGAGACAATGGCGGTTGAAGATAGTGCTAATGCACTTGAGATAACAAATGAATCAAATAGAGAAATCCCAAGAAAATTTAGCAGGCCAAATAATCCAATCATTGATAAAAGTACTTGCATACCACCCAAGCCAAAGACTTCTCTCTTCATGGTTCGAATAGTCTTAACAGAAAACTCTAAACCCAGGGTAAACAATAAGAAAACAACGCCTATTTCAGCCAATAAGCTAATATCAAAATCGTTAGAAATCAGTCCAGATGATGTAGGCCCAATAAAAATCCCTACAGACAAATAACCCAGACTTTCAGGGATATTAAAACGCTTAAAAAAAGCAATTGTGATGACAGAAAGGGCCAAAATAAGAATAAGCTGGTTAAAATAGGTGAAATCCATGCTGGGTAACATCCTGATTATTCGTATATCCTGAGGGAGTAGCGAAGAGCCCACAGTTAATAGCTGTTTTAACAATTATAGAACCGATGGTTGAAAGAGGACGTCTTTTTTTACCCTCACCCTTGGCTATTCTTATATGATAGAACTTAAAACACCCTAGATTTTAGCTAGCAAATTCAGCAACGACAGGCGCGTGATCAGAGGGTTTTTCCATAGATCTAGCCTCATAGTCAATTTTAACCGATGAACAGGTTCTAAATAGAGAGTGAGTTGCCAGTATGCCGTCAATTCTCAAGCCTTTTTTAGGCTCTTGCTCAAAGCCGCGGCTACGATAATCAAACCAGCTAAACTGATTTTTTTCACTGGGGTATAGTTCTCTAAAGCAGTCAACCAACCCCCAAGATAAAAGAGTAGTAAACCAATTTCTTTCTTCAGGTAAAAAACTGCATTTTCCTATGCGTAACCATCGCTTTTTATTATTAGATCCAATACCAATATCATTATCAGTTGCCGAGACATTAAAGTCTCCTATGATTATAAGGTTTTCTTCAGGCACGTATTGTGTTTTTAAAAAAATATATAAATCTTGATAAAATTTTGATTTAGCAGAAAATTTTATAGAATTACTCCTGCTATCACCTTGCGGAAAGTAACCATTTATAATGCGGATTATTTTTCCCTCTGGTGTTTGAAAGTCTGCTGCTATTAATCGTTTTTGAGCTTCCTTATCATCAGTAGGAAAGCCTTTTATTACTCGCTTAGGGGTTAATAAACTAAGTAAAGCTACGCCATAGTGGCCTTTTTGACCAAAATACAAAGCATGATAGCCCAGCTCTGTAATAGCCCGTACCGGAAACTGATCATCAGCAACTTTAATCTCCTGAAGACCTATAATATCTGGTCGATATTTGTCAACAATAAATTTAATTTGGTGAATTCTTGCACGAACACCATTAGCATTGAATGAAACTATTTTCATATAATATTGTTTTTCAAAGCGATAAAGCCGTAATAATAATTAAATAAAGTGATTACTGTTACTACTTTAACATAATATATATTATTAATACCGTGTAAATTTTATCTAACACTCAATATTCGGACCACAATGCTAATAGCTAGATTTTGCCTTTACTGGTAATCCTGATCTTAATCTGAGTAAAAAAAATGTGTAACAATATTATAAGTCTTGACGTTACCAGATAAAAATTGACCTAAGCATCATATTATATAAATCTAAATTAATATAACGACTTATCAGATAATCAGCCTGATTATACAGCTTGCTCTTGGCTCATTTTCTTCTATGCTTCTTTGTTGTTTCCAAAAGTAACAAAAGCGTTGCAGTATAAAAAAACACAAAAGGTTCTATTGAAAATTTGCTATAACAGTATAAAACTGTCTACTATTTGTTCTAATGCAGACATTATTATAACTGTTATGCTGCGTGGATCTGCTACAAATTGATGTAAAAGTAAACGACGCTAATACTTGGAATATGAATATACTTGATAACTCAGAAAAAAAGGTAACAAAATGACATTAAAAGGTCTTGTCAAGCTGACTCAACTAATGCAGGAATACCCTCTTACAGTAATACAGTGGCAAATATTGCTGGTTGTTGCTGAAAACCCCGGAGAAACAATTACCGATCTAGTCAATGAAGACAAATTACAGTGTGGTACGCCCAGTGATATTGCTGTCAGCGTAAAACGCCTAGGAGAAGGTCGCCATGATCGCCCTGGACTTGGCTTGATTAAAAAAGCACAACATGAAGATGATGGCCGTTATTTTAAGCTTACTCTCTCGCCAAAGGGTAAGAAGTTGATTGAAAAAATTAAACAAAAATCACGTTATCTTAAATGATCTTTCATGTGATTTGTATGTTATATGACGTTTTGCTTCTCTGAAACATAGAGAAGCAAAACGATCAGATGATTCCTAGGAGCTAATAAAAGGGTAACGATTCACGCCAGTTGATAATGCTAAAGAGATATGAACGCCAACCACTTGATCATGTAGCTAGGCAAAGAGCCACACTATTCTTATTTTATGGTTAAACAGGCATATAGTTCATCCGTTTTTTTTGCTAGTATTTTATCGATAGCTAACACGCCTGACCCTTCATCCGATTTATGAGTTCCCCAAGCCACTGTCGTTTTCCCCCATTCAATGGTCAATCTCGGATGATGTATGTGCAGTTCTGCAATGCCAGCAACCATGTTCGCAAAAGCAACGGCTATAGCATATTTTTTAAAGTGAAAGACTTTTTCGATATGGTCAACTTGGTTATATTGACAACTATACCACTGTTCCATTGTTCTGATCCTCATGGATAATGCTGTATAGCAGTGTAAATAAAAGTACCAAAAATCAATAGGATATCCATGAAAAAAAAATGCACTGACTCAGGTTAAGTTATGAAACAGACTGATAAAAAAGCTGCTGGGTATTTATAGCTTAGTGCATTAACAAATGCATTATATTGTATGCGATTAACAAGGAAAGCTCATCGCTCCTATTTTAGCAGCTTTCTCTATATCATCATATTCTAGGGGGCAACATGGCTTCCCGTGAGTTTTAATGCTCCATGATTGAATAATCTGAGCATGGGTGCAAACGAAACTAGAAAGACTATCTTGCACCCGTCTATGCCTGAAACTGTTAGCTTTAAAGGCTCGGTATATCCGATAGTCATCAACATAAATTGTTCCACGACTTAACGGAGATAATACTGTTTTTACCCACCAGTAAATATAGGGATGACATTGCCTATAGTCAGCAGGATTTAAGCTGTAGTGAAAGCTGGACTTTTCTTGATCACTGGAGTTGGTATTTAATGCATGCATCAGTAGATGATCATCTCAAGTGGCGCCCTAGTGATTACTGATCAAAGAGGCTATCAGCAACCTACAGTACTTCTATTCAGTTATGCCTTATAAAAAATAAATAACTTTGTGTGCAATAGTAGCAGCTCATATCAGCAGTTGGTATTAGCAATGCCATAAATTACTTTAAATTCACATACGTAAGCCCTTTGTTTACTTATACGAGACTGTTGCATAAAGCTATTTTTTGAAAAAATAGCTATTCTAACAACAGCCTCAAATCTTGAGAAAATAGCCGCAAACTGAGCATTAAGTTCGTAATAATTTCAAAATCAAACAGCTCTTTATAGCTTTAAAAATAATGCGCTATGCAAACTATATCGTTGAAATTACCAATTTTGACTCTTCCTATGAACTCCTTAGCGTTTGGGTATTAAAAGCACTTTATCAAAAAAACAAATTCATTTTTGAGTTATACAACAGCTGTACTGGTCTAATAGAACCGGACACTTTAATAAGAGATAATTTCTATCACTTGTTAAGGTGTCACAATGAGTCAAAAGAAACCCTATATACTCAAACGCTTTCAAGATGCTCGCGTTTATTCAGCTATAACCCTTCATTTTAAGGAGTAAGCTTGGAAGAAAAATGAGCATCTTGAAGTCTAATGGGTATATTCGTGTAAAAAGTCATGTATAGTCTGAGCTAACTTTTGATTAATACCTGGCACCTGCATTAACGATGTGATATCTGCTTCAATAACACCTTGACGCCCACCAAAAAATTTCAGCAATGCTGCTCTTCTTGTACTGCCAATGCCTGGGATATCTTCCAGAATAGACCGATTCCGAGCTTTTTGGCGTTTCGTTCGATGACCTGTAATAGCAAATCGGTGCGCTTCATCTCGTATATGCTGTATAAATAGCAATGCTAAGTCATGGTGTTGGGCTAACAGATTTTCTCCTTGAAAAATAAGCGTTTCCATACCCGGTTTACGAGTAACGCCTTTAGCAACACCAAGCAGTGGTATATTTGATAGCTCAAGCTCAGTCATTACTGCTTTTGCAACCCCTAGCTGCCCTCTCCCCCCATCAATTAAAATAAGATCAGGCGCAGGCTGGTTGCCTTGTTTAATTTTTTGATAGCGACGAGTTAATGCTTGTCTCATCGCAGCATAATCATCCCCTGGAGTAATTCCTGCAATATTGAACGATCGATACTCACTTTGTACAGGACCTTCTTTACCAAAAACAACACATGATGCAACCGTTGCTTCTCCCATGGTATGGCTAATATCAAAACATTCAATTCGTTCAGGTATAGCATCAAGCTTTAACAGCTTTTGTAGTTGGCGTGCTTTTTCTTTCACCTGGACTTTATCCGATAATGCTTTAGTAAGGTATTGCCTAGCATTTTTATTTGCAAGCGTTAACCAGAGTAATCGATCACCTCGCACAGCATGTTTAATCTGCACCTTTTTCCCAGCTACACGAGTAATGGCTTCACACAAAGATGCTTGTTCATCTAAAATTTCTGAAATAATAAGTTCAGATGGAAAATCACGGTTATCTGCTAAATGAATATAAAACTGAGCTAGAAACTGGCTAGTGTATTGTTCCTGATAACCTTCTAGGCGATATGCAGGCAGGTAGTTTTTATTACCTATTAGTTGACCTTTGCGGATAAATAATATACTAAAACAAACTGTACCAGCCTGTTCTGAATAACCAATCACATCAATATTACCACCTGATTTTTCTACCACTTGTTTTTCTATAATTTTCCTTAGATAGGATATTTGATTTCTTACTTCAGCAGCTTGTTCAAAATTCAGCGCCTTAGCAGCAGCATCCATTCGCTCACTTAAATCACTCAAGAGATCTGTACTCTTTCCTGATAAAAATTGAACCGTGTCTTGCACATCTTGATGATACTCTTCTTCAGAAACCAAACTAACGCAGGGTGCTTTGCAACGTTTTATTTGGTACTGCAAACAAGGACGCGAGCGGTTTCGAAAATAGCTATCACTGCACTGGCGAACTTTAAATATTTTTTGCAACAGGTTAAGGCTTTCTCGAACAGCATTTGAGTTAGGATAAGGACCAAAGTAATCACCATCATGCTTCCTTTTTCCTCGAAAAAAAGCAACTCTAGGCCATTTATGTTTAGAGGAAATAAAAATATAAGGGTATGACTTATCGTCTTTTAGTAGTATGTTATACTGAGGATGATGCTTTTTAATTAGATTCTGTTCAAGCAGTAATGCTTCAGTTTCTGAATAAGTAACAATTAACTCGATAGCATCAATTTTATTAATCAAAGCAATTGTTTTAGTTGCAAGATTTGAACGATTAAAATAGCTGGCTAACCGGTTTTTAATATTTTTTGCTTTACCGATATAGAGTGCCTTACCTGCTTTGTCCCGCATATAATAAACACCCGGTTTTTCAGGGGCACTAGCAAGAAAGGTCTTATAATCAAAAACGTTGTCGTCTTTATTGCTTGTCATGCCAGTCCATTTATTAAAAAAGTAATCAGAAATCCCCTTAAATACTGATCAAAAAAAGGCACACGCTAAATAACCCCATAAGGCTTATAAACGAGCACCTTAAAGGCAGTAAGTATAGCTGAATGCTTTACCATGAACTATGGTAGTGTATAGCTTTACTAAGAAAGCTGCGTATTTAATTCCGGCAAAGCTTCAAATAAATCTGCAACCAACCCGTAATCTGCTATTTGGAAAATAGGCGCATCTTCGTCTTTATTAATAGCTACAATAATTTTGCTATCTTTCATGCCAGCAAGGTGTTGTATTGCTCCGGAAATACCAACAGCAATATAAAGATTAGGTGCTACGATTTTTCCAGTTTGCCCTACTTGCATGTCATTGGAAACAAAGCCTGCATCGACTGCTGCTCGAGAGGCACCAACAGCTGCACCTAGCTTATCAGCAATTTGATACAATAATTCAAAATGTTTACCATCACCCATACCTCGACCGCCTGAAATAATGATATCAGCGGCTGTCAGTTCAGGCCGATCAGATTGTGTTAGCTCCTCTC
The DNA here is from genome assembly GCA_028728195.1 of Endozoicomonas sp. (ex Botrylloides leachii). Lineage (GTDB taxonomy): Bacteria > Pseudomonadota > Gammaproteobacteria > Pseudomonadales > Endozoicomonadaceae > Endonucleibacter. The sequence goes on along the minus strand of JAQYUY010000073.1, from coordinate 31,442 downwards.
CAATAAAAGCCGACAGTTCAGAGTCGTAACTCGAATGCAATGGTTCAATGGTGACCTTTCCTCCTTGTGCTGATACTGGATTAAAAGCAGATGCCCTAACTGTAATCACTTTGATGCTAGCGCTAGATTCAACCGTTGCAATTGCATTACCAGCGTAAATTGGCCGCATAAAGGTTGATGAATCTTCTACTTTGATAATGTCGGATATTTGATCCACATCAAGCAGAGCCGCTACTCGAGGCATGAAATTTTTCCCGGAAGTAGTTGTAGCTGTCAGCACATGACTATAATTGCTAGACAAACCCACTATCAGCTGGCTGATATTTTCCGCTAATTGATATTCATAAGCAGGGCTATCAGCAACTAGTACTTTTGAAAGAGCACTTATTTGAGCGGCTTCGTTAGCAACATCTGCGCAACCTGATCCAGCAACTAATAGGTGAATATCAGAACCAATAAGTTTAGCTGCACCAATGGTGTTAAATGTAGTACTGCTAAGGCTTGTATTATCGTGGTCTGCAATAATAAGTATACTCATCAGATCACCTTTGCCTCATTTTTCAGTTTCTTTACCAGTTCAGTTACGCTATTTACCTTAATCCCTGCTTGTCGCTGTTGAGGAGGCTGTACTTTTAAGGTCTTCAATGTTGCACTTATTTGCACACCAAGCGACTCTGGGTGTTTGATATCAATAGGTTTTTTCTTAGCTTTCATGATATTGGGAAGAGATGCATAGCGAGGTTCATTTAACCTCAAATCAGTAGTTACCACCGCTGGGAGTTTGAGAGATAATGTTTGCAAGCCTCCATCAACTTCTCGTGTTACATTCACTGTGTTATCTGATAAACCAAGCTTCGAAGCAAAGGTACCCTGAGGTAAGTCGCAAAGAGCTGCTAACATCTGCCCAGTTTGATTATTATCCGAATCAATCGCTTGTTTCCCAAGAATAATCAAATCAGGCTGCTCTTCCTCTACAACAGCCTTCAACAATTTGGCCACTGAAAGAGAGTGTATCATTTCATCGGTTTCAATCAAGATGCCTCGATCTGCACCTAGGGCTAGCGCCGTTCTAATTTGTTCCTGACACGCCTTTGTACCAATAGAAACAACAACAATTTCTGAACAAATACCTTGCTCTTTTAACCTCACTGCTTCCTCTATAGCAATTTCACAGAAAGGATTGATAGCCATTTTAACATTAGTGAGATCGACATCAGAATTATCAGGCTTCACACGCACTTTGACGTTGTAATCGATAACTCGCTTTACGGATACTAAAATTTTCATGGATGCGCAGCGTCCTTTAATCAGTTATTAGTGCTTAAATTATTTAAATACGCAAGTAGGTAACAGTCGTCGCTCGCTTTACACACGCTACGGGCTGACAATATAACTAACAGACCTCTGTTGCAACATCTCATAACATCCTCATGACCATAGAAGGCTGCGTCTTGCTTTGGCATACAGCTTATTCATACTTTTGCAAAGTAATCGGTAAGTAATAAAGCGTTGGTATTTTTGATGCTTTATAGACTCGATTCTTTCTACCAGAAAAGATGCATATCTCCGAGAATATTTACGTAATAAGTGATAGCATATTAATTTTTTAAAGTTTTGCATCACCTTGTTCTAGGCAAGTTTTTTAGGGCATTTCTTTATAGGATTCTTTGTAAGAGCTTCAGTAGAGCACTCTTATAATATATTGGCATTATTATTTCTGTAATGCTTACTGAATAATTGATGATGCTATTTATATTTTCTGCTCTGTATCTTTTTTTGCATAAAAAAATGGATAAAGTAACATCCATGGCTTTGACAATAGATAGTATCTGGATTTTCCTGTCTCAAAAATGCTAAGTCTAAGCATCTATTGCCGACGAATAACTACCAAAATAACTCTTATATTAATATTAGGGCAGTTATCGACGGCTTCTAACTCCTTAAAAACATAGATGTTAATTAAGGATTATCCCCTTAGCCTGGAAATAGCTCATTCAGTTTAGTTGCCAGTATCATGTCACCCTCAGCACGAACTTGCCCCATCATAAAGGCCTGCATACCATCCATTTCTCCACTCATTACGCCAATCATTGTTTTTGCATCCATGATCAAGGTAACGTTAGGTGCGTCATGGTAACCTTCAAGGATATTAAACCCACCGTCTTTAACTGTTAGATGATAAGAGTCACCATCTTCAATCTTAAATTGAAAGATAAGATCAACGCCTGCTGCTGCATCAGCATTAAACCTAGAGTTCATAATATCGACAATATCTGTAACAGTTGACATGATAAAAACCTATTATTTTCTCAATAGATGGGTGTACTTTGGTCAGTAATCACCGCCCTTGGCATCTCAGGTTATGGATATGGAGGCTTTCTGTCAATAAAATTCATACGACTGCTTTATATAAGCGTCAATAGCATTGTAATCAGCTCAACATTTCGAACAGTTCTAGTTACCCTTGCGAGCTATTTCTGCCTGTTTTAATTCTTCTAGCTTGCTAGGGGACATATAAAAATCTTCTTCGTTTCCTTCCAAGATACCGTGCCCATGCCAAGGAAGGAGCTTATAATCTAAGTGATGCGTGTAATCTAAAAAAGGATATTTAATAATTTGAAAGTAAGGAGAATAGTCAAAATCACTGGGTGTACATAATCTAGGGTTGCGCTGAAATAACTGTACACCTTCACCATTACTATGTTTAACCAAAGGAAGAATAGGAAAATGAATAAAGCTAAAAGCTTCTGCAATTACGGTGGAGCAAACGGTTTTAGTTTCTTGCCCTGGAGACGACTTAAATAGCGTAGAACGCCACCGGCGGGGCAATACCCCATAAGGAAAAAAGAAACGTGCCAGGTCCAATATTTGCCTTACATCATAACCAAGACCAAGCCGACTTATCGCATAATCAATTACCTGTTGGCTATCGTTAAAACTCAGTCCGTTAGGACGACAAATTCTAATATGTTCACCTTCATAACGAGCTAAAGGGTGAACGATAGTTCCATAACCCAGCTCGCTTTCAACAACGAGCTGCTCATCTGGAGATCCATCATAGGATTCACTGACAATCTGTCTAACTCGGTCATTTTCTATATCATGAATTCTGCCGATATAAAGCATAGCGTGAGACCAAGGACTTTGAGTAATCTGTTTAATTACTTGACTGACTCTGGAGCGTCCTTCAATCAAAATAACATCGCAGGGCTTTAATTCGTGCCGAATACGCTCAAAATCACAAAGAGGGCTTGCTATTTCCTGTACATTGCGAATAAGCCAATTGGTCAGCATTCCAGCACACGATTTAAGCAGTTTCATGTTGTTATCCCTAACTAAAGCTAAAATAAACAGTAAACTAGATGCAGCATATATATTCAGGTTAGCATTTTCTTTTGATTCAAAGGTATGATAACGCTTATCCGCTCATTTAAGGTGCTCATATTGAAAAACAAGAAAGGCTTCCCAGCTTATCTCGCAGAAAGCATACAAATGCATGGATCTCTGAAAAAAGCACCTCCTGTACATTTATGGAACCCGCCTTTCTGCGGTGATATTGATATTAAAATTTTACGCGATGGCCAATGGCTGTACATGGGATCACCCATTACCCGCCCAGCTTTAGTAAAGCTATTTGCCAGCGTCTTGCGAAAGGATAATGATGGCTGCTATTACCTTATTACACCAGCTGAAAAGGTTAGAATTCAAGTGGAAGATGCTCCCTTTATCATGATATCCGTCGAACAGAAGTTAGGGTACTTCCTGTTTACTACAAATATCGATGATAAGGTTATTTTAAACAAACAGCACCCCTTAATGATAACGATAAACCCAAAAACGGGTGAACCTTCTCCTTATATCCGGGTAAAAGAAAAACTAGATGCACTAGTTCATCGAAATGTTTTTTATCAACTGATTGAGTATGCTGAAGAAAGAGTGATTAACGGTAAAAAGTGCCTTGGCATCATCAGTTTCGATGAGTTTTACCTATTAGGGCAGACATAATAAAGTCAGCCAGTTCACTACTTCAAGTATATTGCGCCTACATATTTGGGTAATTAGGTCCTCCAGAGCCTTCAGGGGTTACCCAAACAATATTTTGAGCGGGGTCTTTGATATCACAGGTTTTACAATGCAAACAATTCTGACTGTTAATCTGTAAGCGCTTTCTCTTAGAGGTTGTATCATCAACAATTTCATATACCCCTGCAGGACAGTAGCGTTGTGCAGGCTCATCAAATGTTGGCAGAGTATTCCGCAAGGGAATATCTGGATCAATTAAGTGCAAATGACAAGGCTGATCTTCTTCATGGTGGGTATTAGACAAAAAGACTGAATTCAATCGATCAAAGCTAATTACACCATCAGGCTTTTGATAAACAATAGCAGGGCATTGGCTGGCAGGTTTCAGCTGGGCATGGTCAGGCTTTTTGTCTTGAAGCGTAAAAGGTAATTTGCCATTAAAAATGTTCAAATCTAGGTAAGCAAAAGCAGCGCCAACTAAATTACCAAACTTGTGCATCGCTGGGCCAAAGTTACGTTGCTGATATAACTCTTTATAGAGCCATGAAGAACGAAGAGCATCATTGAATAATGATGATGCTGTATCCTTTTCAGCTCCGTCATATATCACTTTAAAAACGGCTTCTGCGGCTAATAATCCAGACTTCATCGCTGTGTGAGAGCCTTTTATTTTTGCGCCATTCATTGTGCCGGCATCGCAACCAATTAATAAACCGCCAGGGAAGGTCATTTCTGGGAGCGACTGTAGCCCACCTTTCGCCAACGCCCTCGCTCCATAAGCCACACGTTTGCCACCTTCGAGGTATTGTTTAATCACAGGGTTGTGTTTATAGCGCTGAAATTCTTCATAAGGGTCAAGAGAGGGATTGCTATACGATAAGTCAGTAATTAATCCCAGTGCCACCTGATTATTTTCTAAATGATAAAGGAATCCACCTCCTGTACTGCCTTTTTCGGCCATTGGCCAACTTAGAGGCCAGCCAATAGTGTGCACTACCAATCCTTGTCGATGTTTTTTTGGGTCTATATCCCATAGCTCTTTAATACCTAAGCCATAATGTTGGGGATTTTTTCCTTGATCCAAGTTAAAATGCTGGATAAGCTGTTTACCCAAATTACCTCGGCACCCTTCAGCAAATAAGGTAAATTTTGCATGAAGTTCCATGCCCGGCATAAAGCTAGCTTTTTTCTTGCCACTCGACGAAATACCCATATCACCTATCAGTATGCCTTTTACACCCCCCGCACTATCAAATAAAATATCCTGAGCAGCAAAGCCAGGAAAGATTTCAACACCTAATGCCTCCGCTTGCTCTGCCAGCCAACGACATAAATTGCCGAGGCTAATAATATAATTTCCTTGGTTATGCATTGTTTTAGGGATCAAAAAAGCAGGTATTTTTTTTGCATGCTGCTGTGACCCCAATATGTAAATACTATCCTCTTTTACAGCGGTATGAATGGGGGCACCTTTTTCTTTCCAATCAGGAAACAGTTCTGTTAATGCCGTAGGCTCAAACACCGCACCAGATAGGATATGAGCTCCTACTTCAGAACCTTTTTCAACAACACAAACAGAAATTTTTTTATTCATTTCAGCAGATAACTGCATAAGACGACAAGCAGCGGAAAGGCCAGCAGGCCCTGCACCGATGATAATTACATCAAATGCCATGGATTCACGCACCATGATCAACCTCCTTTCTGCACAGCTATACTGAATAAAATCAAACAGTTGTTTTATTTTTTTTAAGTATACCCTCTGAGCATGAAGATGCTAGTTTTTAGTCACCTTAACTTATTAGCAACAAAAATATCCCACGCGAATTCAAGATATAGGATGTAACCTTTGGAAATTATCGTTAATTCTGCTCACTAATGAAGCCTCTATTTCTAGCAGAATAACATACAGAAAGAGCTTTATTTTCTCTCGGAGATAATTCGGTTTGGCAAAATAGTTGTTATTGCTTGTATACTCACTCATCACCTTCCAAAGTCGCTTGATTGGAGTCAGGCTTGAGCTGTACGGTGGGCAGGTAATAAAGCTTTATTTTCAGAATATTAGCTTTATCTCTTACCTAAGTTGAGCGATGACAACCGGCACCTTCGTGTATATAGGAGTATGTGTATCTGAGATATTCTCAACCAGTCGTCTGATTTATTGATCATTTAGATGACTATTGCTGCCCCCATTTCCTGGCTTAAGCTTCTCCTTTTTGAGGTAGACATTTATATGCTGAACAATGGAAAATTAACTTTTCTTCAGGGCTTGGGGCAATAGCAGTTATTGATCAACCTTTAGATCTCAGCAAAACAGCTTCTATGCGGTCGCACCGATGAGCATTGCGCGACGTTTCCTATAGAGATTTCACTGCTGATGCTTGCTGAGGTGCAAGTGCGAATTTTGGCATCTGCATAGGTTGCAAAAAATGGCTGATCAATCAACCATTTTCAATGGCTACGAGTATATAGTTAACTGCTTTCTTCTTCTTTACCCTTGGCATCAGATTCAGCCTTTTCTTCCCGGAGTTGTTCAAGCTCCTGCTTGCTGGTATCTAGCTGTTGAGTTAATTGCTTTTGTTTGGTTTTTAGCGTTGTATTTTCGCCGGTCAAAACACGATTTTGCTCCTGAAGACGCTTTATTTGCTTTTTCATGCGGTCAGGGTTATGCACACGCAATGATTTTAGTTCAGCATCAGCAGTTTTTACTTGATTATTAAGCTTTTCCGCTTTTTTTTCAGCTGTTTCAAGTCTGGATTTTAGCTGTTCCACTTCCTTGTTATGCTGCTCAGTTATTTCAATCAGGGCCTGCAGGCGCTTCTGCTCGATAATATCCGTCTCTTCAGTCGTGACGAAGCGGTCTCCTACATTCAGGTTACCCATAGATTTACTTGCCTCCAAAAAAGGTGGTTATCAGTTTTTTTTAACAACAGGAAAGACTCCTACCAACACGATTAGTCAATGCATAGGAAAAAGATATGTTAGAAATATATGACTTGTTCTTCATTAAAATGCAGCTGTTGCAAAGCAGATAGTTAGCATAAGATGGTTCTAAATTGTATTACACTTTCATTCCAAATGGAAAGAAGAAAATAAAGCTTTTAATCATTTATAACAAAATAAGCACCCGTATCTGCTCACCCTTCCCTGTTTTTCGTAACAATGGAAGGGAGTGTAGCACTTAATAATTTATCTTGAAACCTGCGGAGCATTCTTTAAAGTCGCTAGTAGATATTTCCAAAAATTTTCGACCGATGATATACGCACCTTTTCGTCAGGGGAGTGTGCACATCGGATAGTAGGCCCAAAAGAGATCATATCCCAATGCGGGTAAGTACTACCCAACAAGCCACATTCAAGGCCTGCATGAATCACCTCAACTTCCGGCTCGCTTCCAAATAGCTCTTTATGGGTCTTAATCATGGTTTTCATGATTTCCGATGACCGATTAGGCCGCCACCCTGGGTAAGACCCTTTTAACTCTACCTCAGCGTCCAGCAGTCTATATAACCCTTTAATCATTTCTGCATGTTCTTCTTTAGCGCTATCAATAAGACTACGCAACATATTCTCAATCTTTATACTACCATCAGCAATGGCAATAATAGCCAGATTATTAGAGGTTTCAACTACTCCTTCTACATTAAGGCTCATACGATAGACCCCGTTTGGTGATACATGCAATGCATCCAACCAACGGCTTATTTCAGCACTAGGCATAACAGTGGCCACTTTCTGGTTAACTACTGATAGGGTAATAGAAAGATCAGGCTCAACGTCTGCAAATTCAGATCGGAAAATATCCAGATGAGCATCGATTATGCCGGCTATTTCATCCATATAATTATCAGCAATAGTGAGTGTAGCGAAAGCTTCTCGGGGTATTGCATTACGTAGAGAGCCACCGTTGAGAGAAGCAAGCTCTACCCCCATTGGCATTAAGGCTTTGAGCAGCCTAATCATTAACTTGTTAGCATTGGCTCGTTGTAAAATAATATCTATACCCGAGTGACCACCTTTCAAACCTCTGATAGCCAATAGGTAGGTCTTATATGCTGGATTCGCTTTAACTGGAAGATAACCTCCTTTAACGACCACATCAACGCCACCGGCACAACCTATGCATAATGTTCCCTCTTCTTCAGAATCCATATTAAGCAGAATTTCACCCTGTAAAACATTATCCCTTAGCCCTTTCGCACCAGTCATACCTGATTCTTCATCAATAGTGAATAAGACTTCAAGGGGTCCATGCGCTATATCCTTAGATTCAAGAATAGCCATGGCAGCTGCTACACCTATACCATTATCAGCACCCAAGGTAGTGCCTTTAGCCGTCACCCATTCACCATCGATATAGGCTTTAATAGGATCTTTAGTAAAGTCGTGAACGGTATCCGCATTTTTTTGCGGTACCATATCAACGTGCCCTTGCATAACTATACCTTTTCGGTTTTCCATACCCTGTGTAGCTGGTTTACTAATAATAATATTACCTACTTCATCAATGATGGTCTTTAGTCTTAGGCGTTCACCAAATTGCTTGATATGCGCACATACAGCCTGTTCGTAACCAGAAGGTCTGGAAATAGCACAAAGATCGCCAAAGTGTCTCCATAAAATCTCAGGCTGGATATTTTTAAAACAGGACATGATAACTCCTTTATGCTTATAAGATATAAGTCTTGAAACTACATGCTGAAATCCCGCAATCCTATTGGGATATACACTTATGTCTATATCCGTTGATAATTATCTTTTACTACATCATGACGAGGTGGCAGCATAAAAATGATTCCATGGTTAAATGAAACATCACCTGTATTTCCAGATACAAATACGGCTCTTAAAATACCTGATGGCCTTTTAGCTGCAGGGGGTAACCTTAATGGCAACACATTATTAGAGGCTTATTCACGTGGTATTTTTCCATGGTTCAATGAAGGTGAACCTATTTTATGGTGGAGCCCTGATCCTAGAATGGTGCTTAAGCCTGCATCAATAATTATTTCCCGATCCTTGAGAAAAATCCTACGAAAAAACATTTTCAAAGTAACCTTTGACCGCGCATTTGATAACGTCATTGATCAGTGTTCAAAGCCAAGGGGTGATGAAATGAGCAGTTGGATTACTAACACTATAAAACGAGCGTATAGCTCTCTGCATGCAACAGGTTATGCTCACTCTGTGGAGGTATGGGCTGATGAAAAATTAGTGGGTGGTTTATACGGTGTTGCTATTGGGAAAGTATTTTTTGGCGAATCCATGTTTAGCACGCAGAATAATACCTCAAAAGTTGCTTTTGCTTGGTTGTGTCATCATCTACTGCAATGGAAGTTTAAGCTAATTGATTGTCAGGTTTATAGCCCCCACTTGCAATCCTTAGGCGCAAGTATGATGCCTAGAATAGAATTCATTAATCAGTTGAATTGCTATTGCTCGAAGAATCCATCCGGTGCAAACTGGATAGCAGAGAGGCAATGGAATGACCTATTACAATGACTGCTTTAAAAAACATAAAATTTTATGCAACTCACCCCCACTCATGCAGCTATTTGCCAAATCAACAGGCCACAACCCTGTTTATGGATACTGATAAACCTCTAAGTCTAGAGCTGTATAGTCAACTTGCTGACATTGGATTCAGACGTAGTGGTAGCCATATATACAGACCTCACTGTATAAGCTGCAAAGCTTGTATACCTGCTAGAATTCCTGTCGCTGAGTTTAAATTTAGCCGCAGCCAGAAGCGCGTCTGGAAACGTAATCAGGATTTAACTATTTCCAGACACAAGCCTGAAATGAACCATGAAATTTATGCGCTATATGAACATTATATTAGTGTGCAACATAAAGATGGAGACATGTATCCACCATCAGTTGAACAATTTAATGGCTTTCTGATAGATAGCCCCAGCTTCTGTTCTTTTTATCATGTCCGATTAGATGGCCAACTGATCGCGGTTGCCGTTGTTGATATGCTCCAAAATAGCCTGTCTGCTATTTATACTTTTTATCATCCTGACTTTAACAAGCGAAGCCTCGGGCGATTTTGTATCCTCTGGCAGATCATGAAAACACAGCGGTTAGAAATGAAATACCTGCACCTTGGTTACTGGGTAAAAGGTTGTAAAAAAATGGATTACAAAATGGATTATCGCCCAATAGAACTTCTGATTGATAATCACTGGTCAAGGCTTTTATAGTCAAAACAAAGCAAACCTTTACTTTATACAAAGTTTTCAGGCAGAATGCAGGCCGAAAATTATCATCTGCTATTTTATACTCTGAGGTAAGAACTTCATGGCAAAAGAAGAAAGCTTAGAAATGGAAGGTGTTGTTATCGATACCCTTCCTAACACAATGTTTCGCGTAGAGCTGGAAAATGGCCACATTGTAACCGCACATATTTCAGGGAAAATGCGTAAAAATTATATACGCATTCTCACGGGCGACAAGGTTAAGGTAGAATTAACGCCTTACGACCTAACGAAAGGTCGAATCACATACCGTTCGCGCTAATAACTAATAAGGTGCCTTAATACAGCTGCTTAATATGCTCGTTATGTGCTAGACGTCAACTGGCCTCTTCATCAGCTGTTTCTAAATCTGAAGCTCTATTTTTGGCGGCTTCAATTTTTAAATGCAGTTCATCTTTTTTGACAGTAACTTTGACATTGCCGCCATTTTCAGCAAGCTTGCCAAAGAGTAAATGTTCGGCCAAGGGCTTCTTTACGTGCTCCTGGATCACACGCCCCATTGGTCGCGCACCCATCTGGCGATCAAAACCTTTCTGAGCCAGCCAATCTCTAGCTTTATCATCGACATCTATCTGCACCATGCGCTCATCTAGCTGCGCCTGTAACTCAGTGAGAAATTTATCAACTACGTGTTTGATAATTTCACCATTAAGCGGTGCAAATGGAATAATTCCATCCAACCTGTTGCGAAACTCAGGTGAAAAGGTCTTTTTAATAATACCCATACCGTCACTCGCATGATCTTGCTCAAGAAAACCAATAGAGCTACGGTTCATAGATTCCGCACCAGCATTAGTAGTCATGATAAAGATTACATTCCTGAAATCTGCTTTGCGGCCGTTATTATCAGTCAATGTACCGTGATCCATGACTTGTAATAGCAAATTAAATACATCTGGGTGGCCTTTTTCAATTTCATCCAGCAACAAAACACAATGAGGCGTTTTATTTATTGCTTCGGTTAATAGTCCGCCTTGATCAAAGCCGACATAACCTGGAGGAGCACCAATAAGGCGAGAAACAGTGTGGCTTTCCATGTATTCAGACATATCAAAACGAACAAGTTCTATACCTAGTGCCTGAGCTAACTGGCGACAGACTTCTGTTTTGCCAACTCCAGTTGGGCCTGAAAAAAGAAAAGAACCAACTGGCTTTTCCGGAGCTTTAAGCCCTGCCCTAGATAATTTAATAGCTGTTGCAAGTGATGTAATCGCATCATCTTGACCAAATACAACCATTTTTAAGTTACGATCAAGCTTGCTTAGCGTATCTTTATCAGAGACAGATACCGTTTTTGGAGGAATACGTGCAATTTTGGCGACAATATTTTCCACATCATCTACCTCAATAGTTTTTTTACGATCTTTTTCCGCTTGTAACCGTTGATAAGCTCCAGCTTCATCAATAACATCAATGGCTTTATCTGGCATATGGCGATCATTAATATAACGATCTGCCAATTCGGCAGCAGCTTTTAATGCATCATCTTGATACTTAAGATCATGGTGTTCTTCGAATTTATTTTTCAAACCCCGAAGGATATCTAGCGTATCTTCTACATTTGGCTCTATGACGTCGACCTTTTGAAAACGTCTTGCAAGCGCTCTATCCTTTTCAAAAATACCTCGAAATTCTTGGAATGTGGTTGAGCCTACACAACGAATATCCCCAGATGTCAATAAAGGTTTGAGCAGGTTAGATGCATCCATTACACCGCCTGAAGCTGCACCTGCTCCAATAATTGTGTGAATTTCATCAATAAAGAGAATGGCATTATCTTGTTTCTTCAGTTCACCTAATAACTTCTTGAATCGCTTCTCAAAATCACCACGGTACTTGGTACCCGCAAGCAGCGAGCCAAGATCAAGTGAGTAGACGGTTGCTTTGGAAAGAACTTCTGGAACTTCTCCATCAACAATTCGCCTTGCTAAACCTTCAGCAATTGCTGTTTTACCAACACCAGCCTCACCAACAAGAAGAGGGTTGTTCTTACGGCGACGAGTTAAAATCTGACAAACTCGTTCAACTTCCTCCTCTCTGCCAACTAAAGGATCAATACGCCCTTGGCAAGCTTGGTCATTTAAGTTATTAGCATAATTTTTTAGCGGATCTTTACTAGGCTGCTCAGAGTCCCCATCTTCAACTACCTCGTGGCCTAGCTCTTCAAGATCTTGCCCAGGGATTTTGGAGATACCATGCGCTATGTAGTTCACCACATCAATTCGAGCAATATCTTGTTGTTTTAGAAAATAAACAGCCTGGCTCTCTTGCTCGCTGAATATAGCAACTAGCACATTAGCACCAGTTACTTCTTTTTTTCCTGAGCTTTGTACATGAAAAACAGCACGTTGAAGTACACGCTGAAAGCCAAGCGTAGGCTGCGTCTCTCTATCAGAATCGTTTATAGAAATAAGTGGCGTTGTAGTATCAATAAACTCAGCAAGTTCTTTCTTTAGTTTATTCAGTTCAACGCCACAGGCTACTAGCACACTAGAGGCTGACTCATTATCCAGTAATGACAGCAATAAATGCTCTACCGTCATAAATTCATGACGCTTACTCCTTGCATCTCTAAAGGCGGTATTAAGTGTTAACTCGAGGTCTTTATTAAGCATATTATAACCCTGAAAACGCTAATCGGTTTTTTCTGTCTTGCACAACAGGGGATGCTGGTTTTCTCTGGAGTACTGATTAATTTGCTGAGCCTTAGTTTCTGCAACATCCTTGCTGAACACACCGCAAACAGCTTTACCTTCAGTATGGACCAATAGCATGACTTGAGCTGCCTTTTCCGTTGGCATATTAAAAAACTTCTCCAGTACATCAACGACAAAATCCATTGGTGTAAAGTCATCATTCAGGAGCAAGACCTGATACATGGAAGGTGGAGGCGCTCGAACTTTCTCAGGAGCGACAGCAATATCCTGATCGCCTTCCTTTTCATATCCTTCATTTTCTAAGTCTAGACGAAACCTATAGAGATTACTCATATGATATTATTAACAGCCAAAGAACTGTATCTCACTTAATGTTATTCTGAGAGTCAAAAGCTTTTCAAAAAAAGCAAATCACCTCATGTGATTGTATTTTCTATTGAGAAAATCTTCAAAATAATGACTTCCTATTTCCTATTCTAAAGACACCCCTATAAAAATAACAAGATACAGAAAACTGAAAAATGATTCCTTTGGGCAATAAATTGTAAATAAATAGAGATTTTGCGCTTCGAATGCCTCGAAAAACATTTGCTGTGCGCAAGTTTTCAGGTTCAATGGAGTATAAATAACAGGGTCATGAACCTAAGTAGTTGATGTTGTCGTTGGTTAACAAACTTATCGATGACCTTGTAGTTGATTTTTGCTGACTTTAGTAACAAATGGTTCTTTTTTTCAGCGGGTTACTTCATTTTTTTGCCATATTTTATGATGAACTTATTTCTTTTAATTAATCTGGATTTGTATATCTACCCCGAAACCAATCAAACTAGGCAATAGTTTTCAGGACTATTCCCAAGCTTTCTAAGATCGTATTATTTAAATAGGTACTAGGGCACACCTGTAATTTTTGCGTTATATAAAAACTACAGGTGTACCTTGATACTCTTAAGTAGCATATAAAATGTATTAGATTACATCTGGCTGATTATCGCATCAGCAAACTCAGAGCACTTCAATAACTTGGCACCTTCCATTAAGCGTTCAAAATCATATGTGACTGTTTTAGCAGCAATCGCCCCTTCAACGCCCTTAATGATCAGATCAGCAGCCTCTTCCCAGCCAAGATGCCGAAGCATCATTTCCGCAGACAAAATCACAGAACCAGGATTTACTTTATCTTGCCCTGCATATTTTGGTGCTGTGCCATGTGTTGCTTCAAATATAGCAACAGGCGCACCAATATTTGCTCCGGGAGCAATACCAATACCGCCGACTTGAGCAGCAAGAGCATCAGAAATATAATCACCATTTAAATTGAGTGTTGCTATAACATCATACTCAGCAGGACGCATTAGAATTTGTTGTAAAAATGCGTCTGCAATTACATCCTTAATAACAATATTTTTACCCGTTTCAGGGTGCTTAATAACATGCCATGGCCCGCCATCTAGGGGCTTACCACCGAATAATTCAATTGCTGTCTGATAGCCCCAGTCTTTAAAAGCTCCCTCAGTGAACTTCATGATGTTACCTTTATGTACTAAGGTAACCGAGTCTCGGTGATTATCAATTGCGAATTGGATAGCTTTTTTAACCAAACGCTGAGTACCTTCTTTAGATACCGGCTTTACGCCTATGCCGCAATGGTCAGGAAAACGAATTTTGGTAACATCCATTTCATCTCTAAGAAAATCGATAACTTTTTGAGCATCAGGGCTACCTGCCTGCCATTCAATACCTGCATAAATATCTTCTGAGTTTTCACGGAAAATAACCATATCCGTTTTTTCCGGCTCTCGCACTGGGCTCGGCACACCTTCAAACCAGCGTACGGGACGAATACAAGCAAACAGATCTAACTCTTGCCTCAAAGCAACATTCAAAGAGCGAATGCCTTCACCAACTGGCGTTGTCAAGGGGCCTTTAATGCCGACAATATACGTTTTCAACGCCTCTAGCGTTTCATCTGGCATCCATATGTTTTCACCGTATACATGCGTAGCTTTTTCACCACAATATACTTCCATCCAAGATATTTCACGCTCACCACCGTAAGCTTTTTTTACCGCAGCATTAACGGCCTTTATCATAGATGGAGATACATCTGCGCCAATGCCATCGCCTTCTATAAAGGGAATAATCGGTCGATTGGGGACTTTCAATGACATATCATTATTGACGGTGATTTTATCACCAATGGCAGGAACCTTAATCTTTTGAAATCCCATGCACAACTCCGTTATCAAGTAATCATCATTACAGTGCAGATATAGCTATCTTGAAGATGATCCACGACAGCCTGAACATACTGCTCTAAAATTTTTGCATAAGATATACCAATAGAGATAAGGAATAAATGTAATTTTATGACAATTTACGGCAGTATTTTTAAAAATAATATGACTTGCCAGTATCTATAGCTTGGCAATATGCTCTTTCCCTGTAAAATAGGCTCTGTCTCTGACTATTAAAATATACGCATGAAGCAACCATCCCAAACCCGAGTTATTGTTGGCATGTCTGGCGGTGTCGATTCATCCGTCTCTGCTCTTCTTCTGTTGCAACAAGGCTATCAAGTCGAAGGCCTTTTTATGAAAAACTGGGAAGAGGATGATGGTAGTGAGTACTGTACTGCTAAAAAAGACCTAGCCGATGCTCAAAATGTTTGTAATCGATTGAACATAAAACTGCATAAAGCCAACTTTGCTGCTGAATATTGGGATAATGTGTTCGAACACTTCTTAAGTGAATATAAAAACGGACGGACACCTAACCCGGATATTCTGTGCAACAAGGAAATCAAATTTAAGGCATTTCTTGATTACGCCATGGTTCTTGGTGCTGATTTCATTGCTACGGGTCATTATGTTCGTCGTATTGAAGGTAAACAAGGCGTTCAGCTTGGTAAAGGACTAGACCTTAATAAGGATCAAAGCTACTTTCTGCATGCTATTAGTAAAGAGCAAATAGCCAAAACATTTTTTCCTGTTGGGGAACTAGAAAAACCTCACGTGCGTCAACTAGCTAAAAAGTACGGCCTGAGCACGCATAACAAAAAAGACAGTACCGGTATTTGCTTTATTGGAGAACGACGCTTTAGAGACTTTCTCCAACAATATTTACCTGCCCAACCCGGTGACATTGAAAACCCGGATGGAATAATCATTGGCGAGCATGCTGGCCTAATGTACTACACCCTCGGTCAACGGCAAGGGCTAGGTATCGGTGGTTTGAAGTGCGCAAAAGATGCCCCTTGGTATGTTATTGACAAAGATCTCGACCGCAATGTATTAATTGTTGGTCAAGGTAATGAACACCCCTTGCTATTTTCAGATGCTCTCACAGTACCTTCAGTTAACTGGATTTCAGGCGCAGCACCAAAGCTAAACAACTTACTGAAAGCGAAGGTTCGTTACCGCCAAAAAGAACAACCGTGTCAATTATACTTAGATCAAACAGGTAATTATCGAGTCCACTTTAGAACACCTCAAAGAGCTGTTACTCCCGGGCAGTCCGTAGCATTCTATCAAGATGAAATTTGCCTGGGCGGTGGCGTCATTGATGCTAGGCACTCCTCTTCTTTGCCTTAACTTGCCACTCAATAGTAACTGTTAAAAAAATCAGGTATGATGCGCCTTTTCTCAAGATAAGGCGCTTAGACATGGAGCTGACTGCACTAACCGCTGTCTCCCCCATTGATGGCCGCTACGGTAGCAAAACCAAGGAACTTAGATCATTTTTTAGTGAATTTGGTTTAATTCGTTTTCGCGTTACCGTAGAGCTCAGATGGTTGGAATCGCTTGCTAAACATACGGCTATCACTGAGGTGCCGCCTCTATCAACACAGGCGAGTGAATTTCTTGAAGGCATTGAAAAAAATTTTTCAATAGCTGATGCTGAGCGTATCAAACAAATTGAAAAAAATACTAACCATGACGTAAAGGCCGTTGAATACTTTATAAAAGAAAAAATGCAGCAGCATAAAGAACTTGCTACCATCAGTGAGTTTGTACATTTTGCTTGCACCTCCGAGGACATTAATAACTTGTCCCACGGCTTAATGCTTAAGCAAGGTCTTTCTGACGTGATCATACCCGCCATGGAGCATAACATAGCCTGTATTGAACAACTCGCTCGCAATCATGCCAGCCAGCCTATGCTCTCTCGTACTCATGGACAAACTGCATCGCCTACTACGGTAGGCAAAGAATTCGCCAACAGCGCTTATCGCCTACGTCGTCAGCTGCAACAAATACGTAACGTTGAATTACTAGGTAAAATAAATGGTGCGGTGGGTAATTACAACGCACACTTATCTGCATATCCTAATATAGACTGGCCTGCCCATAGCCAGCAATTTGTAGAATCTCTTGGCTTATCTTGGAACCCTTATACCACACAAATTGAACCCCATGACGGAATCGCAGAATTATTTGATGCAATCAGTCGTTTTAATACCGTTTTGATAGATCTGAGCCGCGATATTTGGGGTTATATTTCTCTGGGTTATTTTACTCAAAAAAGTGTTGCTGGCGAGGTAGGCTCTTCCACCATGCCACATAAAATCAATCCTATTGATTTTGAAAACGCTGAAGGTAATCTTGGTATTGCTAATGCCATTATGCAACATCTCTCTGCGAAATTACCGGTTTCTCGTTGGCAACGTGACCTAACTGATTCTACCGTGATACGCAACCTTGGCATAGGCCTTAGCCATGGTTTGATTGCTTACCAGGCTGTTTTAAAAGGATTAAGCAAACTACAGGTCAACCCCTCTCGCCTATATGCTGACCTTAACAATTCTTGGGAGGTATTAGCCGAGCCGATACAAATGGTCATGCGTCGTCATGGTATAGATTCACCCTATGAAAAACTAAAAGCCTTAACCCGTGGTAAAGATGGTATAACCAAAGCTAAGTTAGCGGAATTCATTGAAGCATTGACACTACCTGAGCATGTTAAAGATGACCTGAAAGCATTAACCCCAGCATGTTATACTGGCAATGCAATGAAGCAAGCTAACTCCATTTAAGAGATGCTGCCTTTCAAACCACTCTCAACTGACTTAAGGAGGCTGTTTACTCGGCAATATAGAACGCTTAATACTCAAAACAACTTTAAATCGTATGGTTAACGACTGACGTTTTTTGAGTATAAAGATTGCAGTTTTATATCAGCTGGGTATTCTCCTCTATAGTCAGGTAGTAGAGCATCCAAATATGAATATTCCAAATACCTTAACATCCCTGCGCATTATTTTGGTGCCAATCTTAGTGCTGGTATTTTACCTGCCCTTCGAAACTAGGCACTTGGCTTCTGCTGGTATTTTTTTTATTGCCGCGGTAACAGACTGGTTTGATGGATTTCTTGCCCGAAAACTGAATCAGGCAACACCTTTTGGAGCATTCTTTGATCCAGCTGCTGATAAAATCATGGTAACAACCGCTCTGTGTCTTTTAATTGATGGGTCTAATACGTTTTGGATCACACTTCCAGCAATGATTATTATAGGACGTGAAATCGTTATTTCTGCTCTACGCGAATGGATGGCTGAACTGGGTAAGCGAACAAGTGTGGCCGTCAGCATAATCGGTAAAGCTAAAACGATGGCGCAAATGGCGGCGATTACCTTTTTATTGTTATCTCCTTTACATCTTGGCGGCTTGATAAGTTATTTAGGCATAGTCCTGCTCTACCTCTCTGTTATATTAACATTGTGGTCAATGTATGTATATTTGAAAGCAGCATGGCCAGATCTAAGCCCTTTTGAAAAAAATAAAGCCTGCAACCTAAAAATGAAAAAATGACACTCCTAGTAAAAAAGCTAGTCGAGTCGATCATACGTAGCCATAATAACAAGCCTAATTATCGTTATGTTTGATCTGCCAATATGTGTTAATTTTTTTACTTAGGTAACCTAAATAAAACTAATAGGCTATCTTATGACGTTAACCTATTGACAAGAAGTTAAAAATTTCTAGAATAAACTCCTGCGACGCAAAGGACTAAGAACTCAGGGCGTTTTATTTTGTTTACTCTACTTATGTTAAACATTGTTTCACATAAGAGTTGTTATATGAGTAAAAAGCAGAAAATAATAAGCCTTTACAGTTTTTACTTTTTTCTGTATGCTTCGCGGCGTAAAATAAAACTTACCAAAAAAAATTAAGGTCCTTTAGCAGCTATAATGCTAAAAAGTGAAATTTGGGTAAGTTAAGTGAGCGTATATATAAAAAACTAGGTATTAAAAAGCTTTATAACTAGTTAAGTCGGAGCGATGCGGGAATAGCTCAGTTGGTAGAGCACAACCTTGCCAAGGTTGGGGTCGCGAGTTCGAGTCTCGTTTCCCGCTCCAATATAAAAAATAATACAAAGATAAAGCTTTGTATTAACAGAAGTGATTGAGGCGGGTTGGTAGAGCGGTTATACAGTGGACTGCAACTCCATCTAGGCCGGTTCGACTCCGGTGCCCGCCTCCAGAAAGCATCAGTTATGTATTAGCATTGCCCAGTATATAGCTGGTTATAAAATCTATCTTATAGATTGCCCGGGTGGTGAAATTGGTAGACACAGCAGACTTAAAATCTGCCGACCGATAAGGTCGTACCGGTTCGATTCCGGTCTCGGGCACCAAAATTAAAGTAACGTCTCTCTTTTGGCGGGTTGGTAGAGCGGTTATACAGTGGACTGCAACTCCATCTAGGCCGGTTCGACTCCGGTGCCCGCCTCCATTAATTTATTATCTTCAAATTTATTGATTCCCTCTCCTTAACATTGACTTAATGTTGAGTTATTTATGTTCTGAAATTCAGGTATTCGTTGGATAAACGGCTTATTAGTAACATGATCCTTATCCGGTAACCATGTTTATGGTTCGCTTGTTTTTTTCTCCCTACATGCGAGATATAGTTTTTATATACAAGATAAGAAAAAAATATGATTGGATAATATCAGAAAAAGTATTTGCTCCTGCCCTTTATGATGGCGACTAGGTATTGTCGAGCTAAAGTTTTTACAACCTGCTTTAAAAGACTGGATTACCTTTACTCTAAAAGAGCTAACTCCATTATTAACAATAGGGAGTCGTGCATAACCAGAATTCTCAACATTAGTTATACGTCAACGGAATACTATATGACTGTTGCATCACACTGATTTTGCAAAAATTTGCATCAAAGCGGCATATTGATTTTTACAAATAAACTAGAGGACGTACTCGTGGGTTATGCAGAGATAACATCCACTAGCATGAAACATGATATCTTTACCAGCATGACGCTACCCCGTCCCTAACTAGCTTGTTGGCCGCTTTATACAAAATCAGTTCCTTATGTCGAACCAAAGCTCTAACTTTATTCGTAAAATCGTTGATAAACAGCTCACAACAATTGACAGTGCACTTGTATAAATATTCTTCGGAGGGTTTAATATCATTGTGCTTAAATAGCCTTGAAAGCAAAGCCCTTTACAGAGCTATTATGGAACTGATCAACGCTAATTTATTTTATGAAGGGTAATCTAACTTTTTCCACTCTATAAAATTTTTTTAACTATTTTAGACCTTTTAAGCATCATTTCATCTAATTACAAGCCACTTGTCGTTATAATGGCTCTATAAAAAAATGCTTCAAGGAGTCAACAATGAATCAGAAGCCTCGAATCAGCCTTCCTATCAGAGAAGGCACTCACTCAAGACAAGCTCACTGTGATTTGCCAGAAGGAACTTATGAGCGGGAGCTTGGCCGGGAGGGTTTTTTCGGTCCTGTTTCTCACATGCATCATCGACACCCACCAACCGCTTGGACTTCATTCAAAGGCCCTCTTCAACCCCATGCCTTTGACCTTAATAAAATGAATACACAGATGTCTAGCCCCTGGCAATTAAAGCCCTTCCTCTATAATAACGACACCCACCTTCGCTTTTGGACCCTCACTCAATCCATGAACCATCTGGTAAGAAATAGCGATAGTGATGAATTACTGTTTATTCATCAAGGAAAAGGTGACCTGTATTGCGATTATGGTCATCTTACATTAACCGATGGTGACTATGTTGTTATTCCCAGGGGCACAGCCTGGCGCCTTGAAACTACCAGCACAATGATATTATTGATGATTGAGAACCGTGATGGCTGTTACCATTTACCCGATAAAGGTGTCGCAGGTTATAACGCTATTTATGATCCCGCTGCACTGAACTACCCAAAAATCAATACACAGTTTATTGAACAACAAAACGAAAACAGCTGTGAAGTCCATGTTAAACGATTAGATCAAGTAACTCGTATTACCTACCCATTTAATCCGTTGGATGCTATTGGCTGGCACGGCACAAATACTGTGGTATCTCTAAACTGGCGAGATATTCGTCCAATAACTAGCCACCGATATCACCTACCGCCGTCGGTTCATACCACCTTTGTTGGAAAAGCCTTTGTTGTCTGTACTTTTTGCCCTCGCCCCATTGAATCAGACCCAGGTGCCTTAAAGGTACCTTTTTATCATAATAACGACGACTTTGATGAAGTTCTGTTTTATCATCAGGGAA
This sequence comes from Endozoicomonas sp. (ex Botrylloides leachii), assembly GCA_028728195.1. Lineage (GTDB taxonomy): Bacteria > Pseudomonadota > Gammaproteobacteria > Pseudomonadales > Endozoicomonadaceae > Endonucleibacter. The sequence goes on along the minus strand of JAQYUY010000073.1, from coordinate 9,954 downwards.
ATTTTTTTAGCCGAGATCATATTAAAGCAGGCATGATTACATTCCACCCTTGTGGTTTTCCCCATGGCCCTCACCCTAATGCACTGAAGAAAAGTCAGACAACTCCCGCAACGTTTACTAATGAGGTCGCGGTTATGGTGGATACTCGCCAGCCACTACATATAACCGATGCAGCCCGGTCCGTGGAAATCCTTGAGTACCCCAACTCATGGCGAACAAGCACCGAGGAGTCACAATGAAGTTGGCTAGTAAAAAAAACCACACTCCTGATGGTGTACTCTATGTCGTTTCCTGCGATCTAAAGACAATGGTAGCAGCATCAGAAATTGCACCAACCATGCGCTATGCCCTTGATCACTGGAGTAATGTCGCCTCTGAACTGGCATTACAATATGAAAAATTAAATAACCAAGCGCTAACCAATATACAGGTTTTCGATAGTAAACAACTCACAGCCCCCTTGCCCCGAGCAACCCAGTGGCTCGATGGCAGTGCTTATGTAAACCATGTTGAGCTAGCAAGAAAATCAAGAGGTGCAAGTATGCCAGACAGTTTCTGGCATGAGCCTCTGATGTATCAAGGTGTTTCCGATAACCTTCTGGGACCTTGTGACTCGATTGTAGGTCATCAAGACTGGGGCATAGACTTTGAAGCAGAACTAGTCGTGATCACTGATGATGTACCCGCCGGTTGTTCAGTGGAGAATGCAGCTCAGCATATTCGCTTGATCACCCTATGTAATGATATTTCACTTCGAAATCTGATTGCCCCTGAATTACAAAAAGGCTTTGGTTTTGTCCAAAGCAAACCGGCCAGCGCCTTTGGCCCAGTTGCTGTAACGCCTGATGAAATCAGTGATTACTGGCATAATGGTCAGCTACATTTGCCTATGTTGATTCATCTTAATAGCCGACTTTTTGGGCAGCCTGATTGTGGTACTGACATGGTGTTTAGCTTTTTGGCTTTGATAGCACATGCTGCTAAAACTCGACACCTTGGTGCTGGCACCCTAATAGGCTCTGGCACTATTTCTAACCGCGATTCCAGTAAAGGCACTGCCTGCTTGGTAGAGAAGCGCGTTTTAGAGACATTAGCTACAGGTAAACCCATTACTCCTTGGCTAACCTCAGGCGATAAAGTAACCCTTGAAATTAAAGATCATCAGGGGCATTCAATATGGGGACAAATAGATCAGAAAGTTAAGCTTTTAAATAATGGGCACTAGCCATTAAGTAAGTTGGCTGCATGACTATGTGGGTTATGCCCTGCTCAAGAAGATATAACAGAAGCAATCCTTTAGGTTGTAAATTAAAACCAATAACCTGACTAGCTAGGAAAATGATTCTGTTACATTAAGCAAAGCGAAAACCCCTTCAATCTCATAGCTGTCAACTAGTGAAATTTGGCTGCATTATGGCGATTTTCCCATGAATAAGAACCCTCTTGCTTCGCTGAAGCAGAGGCCACATAAGCAGCTGCTTCAACACCTGAATGAACGGCTTCACCACCTAATGCGCCTAAAGCAACACCGACTCTTTGTCTCGTCACATGATTTTTAATGGTGGTAAGTCCTGTAGAAATTTTTGCTTTCATGCCAGGTGTTTTTGAGGCTGCTAAAGCGCCAGCTGCCATTCTTATCGGTGGCGGGCCAGGCGCTTCCCAAGCAGCTATACCCGCAGCTGTACAAGCCTGCAACCATATAGCACCTAGGGTGGCTGCATCGTTTTCAATACCGGTCGCTTTCATGCCTGCATAAGCGCCTAAACCAACCAATTGCTCTCCAATCATTCCTTTTACTGTTGCTATAGCTGCGCGAGTAGGCGATTGCCCAACAGCTAAATGGGCACACATAGTCGTCCCAGCGCATACGCCCGCGCCAACAAATTTAGCTACGAAGGTATCCTTAATAGTTCCAATATTATTAGCTGATTCTGTTTCTGGTTTGACGGTTTGACTACGAAAATCAACGGCTGCATCATTTGAATCTGACCTAGTACTTAAAGCAGATGTATTGCCTGAATATGACTGACCACTTGCCATTCCAACTACTTCTTTAGGCACTCCACACTTTGACAGGTTAACAGCAGAATACGATGCAAGATTCGTCCCTAAAGGGTAATCAAATGCAATAGGTAAAACAATTAATGGCAAGAAAGCCGGTATAGTATCTCCATCATTACTTATTAAACTCTCCTTATATATTCTCCATTGTTCATCTGCTTGTTTAATACATGTATTCTGTTTACAGAATGTTAAAAAATTCTTAGCTTTACTATAATAAGATTCAGCTTTTTTATCGTTTTTATCAAAAATAAATCCACATGAATAGCAATCTCCAAGTAAAATAAATCCTTCAGGATGGTGATGATGTTCACTATTCCTTTCAATAAAAGATAGAAGATCTTTCATCATACTTACCTGATATTCATATAAATCATCTGGTCTTTTATTTATAAATAAACGTACAATACGAATGACTAAATCAATAGTACTAATATCAAATTTGGTGTTTGAATCTTGAATATAAAACCCTATTAAACCCCTCAGCTCGTTTTCCGTTATATCAAGAAAGTAATGTTCAGTATATTGATATAAGTCCTGATATTCTGGATGACTTTTAATGTAATTTTGTATTCCAGGTGCTAAAGCCATAATATTCGCCTTAGCCTGTGGTAAGGGCAGCGCTTTATAATAACAGGTTAGTGCGTAGTGTTTTCTAATCTCATCTCCATCAGTATTAAACTCCCCCTCAACTAAGTTGTTTTCTATAAGAAAACCTACACTACACAACTCTTCTTTAGTACACCGGTTGCTAGACATAACGTCTTCAGAAGGATCACCATATACTTTTCTCAATAGATTTTCTATAAATTCAGCTCGGTTATCGGCATTAGGCCAGCCTGTAGAGGCTAATACATTGAGGTTAGAGAAAATAGATGCTTGGCTATAATTACTGTTATCTGTGTCAAAATTTATCCCTGTATTTTTAAGTGATTCTGAGCAAGATAATTTTAAAAAATAGCTTAGCATATCTTCATAAAAAGCTTTATCTTTTTGAAATTCTTTATTTTGACCACCAAAAGCACCAAATGGTTTTATTAGCATCAAGATAATAATAAGAATAAAAAATGGTTTATTCATTGTGTGATAACTCTACATACAAAAAATGAAAATATTTTATTTTTAACTATGACTATCAACTAGTAGTCCAATAATATTTATTTTTTCCTTCCCATGCTGCCATCTATAGAAATAAAATTTCTCTTTAACCTTTTAACTTAATCGGTTTTATTTTTTGATAGGATTATAAAAAAGCTACGATCGTTTTAATAATACTCAAAACGCATTTTCATAAAATGATGCACAGGTTTAATAAAATTAATATAAATATTACGACCTCTTGAAGAAATTAAATTTCATTATAGGTAAATGATAACTATTATCATTGATATAAATGTATATTTTTGTAACCCCAATTTAGTTTAATTGCTTACTTTCCTGCTGCTTTGGCCAGTTATACTCTGCATTATCACGTACTACTTAAATATACCCGCTGCTTTAAGAAGCCTAAAACAGACTCATTGTATGGAGGGAAACGTGAATATTATTAGCGCTTAAGTTGCCGAAAAACACTAAAAAACCATATACATTCAACCCTATGGCCTATAAGCGTTAAGAACACATGCACTGTTCTGATAAGATTGGGTAATAGTCGTTTCTAGATTAGATTTTCTCAGCCGTTTATTTTTGCGGTATAATTACGTGCATTTTGAATGCGGTAAAGCAGTTAAGGCGTATACAGTGAGATACCTATTTATAAACACCAATATCAAAACTGTAGCGAACCCTATGTGTAACGTAGCCAAGCTGGTAAGTCGCTCTCACTATTGAATGAGCGTGTTATTTATAATGTTTTTCTTCCTTCTTGATCAGGAAGAAAAAAACTGATTAACCCCCTGTTTTTGAGGTATGTTATGCGCAGCCATTATTGCGGCGAATTGAACCTTTCCCATGATGGAAAAGAAGTGACCCTCTGCGGTTGGGTGCATCGCCGTCGAGATCATGGTGGTGTTATTTTTTTAGACCTGCGCGATCGCGAAGGCATTACTCAAGTTGTTGTTGACCCCGATACAGAAGAGGCCTTTGCATTAGCTGACAAAGCTCGCAGCGAGTATGTACTAAAAATTAAAGGCATAGTGCGCCCACGCCCTACTGGAACAATCAATAAAAATATGAACACTGGAGATATTGAGGTGTTGGGAAAACATCTAGAAATTCTAAACACTGCTCAAACGCCGCCATTTCAGATTGATGAGTACACTGACGTGGGTGAAGACGTCCGCCTGAAACACCGTTTTATCGACCTCCGTCGCCCTGAAATGCAAGAAAAGCTTATTATGCGAAGTAAAGTTACCCGCGCTATTCGCAATTTTATGGATGAAAAAGATTTTCTTGACATTGAAACACCGATATTGACACGTGCTACACCCGAAGGCGCTCGTGACTATCTTGTGCCCAGTAGAACACATCAGGGTTCTTTTTTCGCTCTACCTCAATCACCCCAGTTGTTTAAACAATTGTTAATGGTCTCCGGTCTTGACCGTTACTATCAAATTGTTAAATGCTTCCGTGATGAAGATTTGCGTGCTGACCGCCAGCCTGAATTTACCCAGGTCGATATCGAGATGTCCTTTATGGAAGAAAAACAAATCATGGAGCTGACTGAAGCATTAGTTAAAAATCTGCTAAAAACGGTTAAGAACGTTGAGCTGGGTGATTTCCCCCAAATCACTTATCAAGAGGCGATGAGTCGCTACGGTTCCGATAAGCCTGATCTACGTATTCCCTTGGAATTAGTCGACATTGCAGATCTTATGGCTGATGTTGAGTTTAAAGTGTTTAAAGGGCCTGCTGAAGATTCTAATGGCCGTGTTGCCGCATTAAAAGTAAACGGGGGTGCTGAACTAAGTCGTAAACAGATTGATGAATATACCAAGTTTGTCAGTATTTATGGTGCTAAGGGGTTGGCATGGATCAAAGTCAACGCCATCGAAAAAGGCGCTAGTGGCTTACAGTCTCCAATCATCAAATTTTTAGGCGATGACGTGGTCATGCGTATCATGACTCGGGTAGGTGCTCAAAACGGTGATATCGTTTTTTTTGGCGCAGATAAAATCAAGGTAGTCAACGAAGCGCTAGGCGCACTGCGTTGTAAACTCGGTGCGGACCTGAATTTGTATACCTGCCAATGGGCACCTCTATGGGTTGTTAACTTTCCTATGTTTGAAGAAAATGATAACGGCGGTTTGACCGCATTGCATCACCCCTTTACGGCACCCATGGTCACCGCAGAAGAGTTAGTTGCAAACCCTCTAGAAGCGCTATCCCGAGCTTATGACATTGTCTTGAATGGTTATGAAATTGGTGGTGGTTCTGTGCGTATTCACCAAGAGTCTATGCAACAGGCAGTCTTTCGTGTACTAGATATTACTGAAGAAGAGCAACGTGACAAATTTGGCTTTCTATTGGATGCTCTGAAATTTGGTGCTCCTCCTCATGGAGGGCTGGCCTTTGGCTTGGACCGTATCGTGATGTTGCTGTGTGGCACAGATAATATTCGTGAAGTAATTGCTTTTCCGAAAACACAATCTGCTAGCTGTTTGCTAACCCATGCACCTGATCGAGTTGATGCTAACCAGCTTAGCGAACTTCACCTGCGTACTCTCCGTACGTCAAAGTCCTCCATCCGTGATTAATTATTTAATAATCTGTTAAAGGCTGGTTACTAAAAAAACCAGTCCCTGAGTAATGAGGTTTTTTCATGGCAGGTCATAGTAAATGGGCTAATATCAAACATCGCAAAGCGGCTCAAGATGCAAAACGCGGGAAAATATTTACTAAAATTATTCGAGAGCTTGTAGTTGCAGCAAAAAAGGGTGGCGCTAATATTGATGACAACCCTAGCCTCCGAGCCGTTGTAGAAAAAGCACTAGGGGTTAATATGACCCGCGATACGATCAATCGTGCCATTGCCCGTGGTGTCGGTGGCGGTGAGGATACCAATATGGATTCCGTCACCTATGAAGGTTATGGTAGCGGGGGCATTGCGGTGTTGGTTGAATGCCTGACAGATAATCGAAATCGCACCGTAGCTGAAGTTCGCCATGCTTTTTCTAAGCACGGCGGTAATCTTGGCACGGATGGCTCTGTGGCCTATCTTTTTAATAAGAAGGGTCAAATTTACTACGAATCGGGCAGCAATGAAGAACAGATCATGGATGTTGCACTAGAAGTGGGCGCAGAAGATGTTATCAGTCATGATAATGGTTCTATCGAGGTCATCACCGAATGGACTGATTTTATTGCTGTAAAAGAAGCCCTTGAAGCTGCAGGATTGAAACCTAATGGGGGTGAAGTTACTATGATCGCCTCCACCCAAACCGAGTTAGATTTAGCAAATGCCGAGAAAATAATGAAACTAATTGATCGCTTGGAAGATTTGGATGATGTACAAAATGTTTACACTAATGCGGAGATCCCTGCTTCTGTGATAGCACAGCTGGATTAATTAAATAATCTCTCCTATATACCAACGAGCAGCCAGCTGCGCTATTTGCTTAAATAAAATTAACTACTAAGAACGTCTAAATTCGTCCAGTTTATTTTTCAAATTTGAATGATGTATGGCGTTCATATCTATAGTCAAGAAAATCTGAACGATAAGGCTTCCAATCGTCGGTATATAAGCAGCTTATTTTAAGGCCTTCAGCCTTGGGCAATAACTCACTTAGGCTAAGTCACTATCAATATTATCAGTAGCACCTTATTTGATCACTTTACAAGAGTGGAGTTTGTCTTTAATTAATACTTAACGCCATAAAGCTTATCAAAAGCAGTGATATATTCTTGGCTAAAAAAATGACTCTAGGAGCTCTAGCAGAAAGTAAACTTGAGAAACCGCACTCTTGATCAATACAATGCCGATAAAAGTGCTAACAGCATATACCTGCTTCAAAGTGCATACCAGCAAGTCTATCGCATTTATTACTTTAATCCCGCACTGGTTAAAAACTAACAATCTGAATAAAATTCACCGGATGATATATTTGAGAATATGACTATATGCAGTTATTACCTCTCTAAAGAAAGACCACTCATTCTATCAATAAAGTAAAATATTAAACCATGGTATAATGGCGGCGCTTTTTATAAATTATTTTAGGTGACGGCTGCTTTGACTGTGAGACACCATTATAAACAGAGTGTTCAGGCTTAGTAGATAGAGCAAGCTTGGATTGCTTAGAAGTTTTTTCATAGGAAGGGTTATCATATAAAGCTTGCATAATACCTTTATCATTATTGATAGTCTCGTATGCGTTCGTATTACCAGCATAGCTTTCAGATGCGTCATCATGCATATTAAAACGCATGCGATAGGGGTGTCCATATCCACGCTTTCGGCGTACTTTAGTTGTTGATGATTTAGGTTCAGGTGGTTTTAGTCCAGTGAATTCTTCATAAACAGTGGTGTAGGCATACTTGCTCATCATTTTCTCCGGAAAATTGACACCAATATCACGGTATCGTATAGAATTATTTATTAAAATAGTAGACAAATATCTATGGTCTATGAATAGGTAGCACTACCTAAAAAGAATTCTCAAGGGGGTCTTTTATATCGATTTAGACAATCACAAATCATAAATCGTATGCCTATTTTAGTAATTTTCAGTTGAGGGTGAGCTACCGCTACCTCTTCAGCAAAGCATCATGATTTAAGCATAATTAGCAAATAAAAAAATTTAGCATACTTACTATAACTCTAAAGCGTTATCATTTTTTAAGTAATTACTGAGTTTATTGCTATTACATATTTAACCTGATCCTCAAGAAATATCGAGGAAAAATAATTGCAAGATTAGCATTAAATAAGTGCTAACACCGCTTTTTCAGAAACTTTTGCTAACTATATCAAAATTATTATCTCAAGTTATGCGCTATGCTGAAAAATATGCCTCTATTAATAACATAAAAATGGTCTCGTAGAACTTTCCTCTGATTACCTATTGTCACCATCTGGCAAGATGACTGCAACGGGTATTACAGAACTTTTCGATAACGCCCACAGTCATAACTAATTTACTCAGCTACTTTCAAATAATGACTTTAGCAGTCGTGATCTGTCGCTTTATATTTAGCTATTTACACGGCAAATATAGTGTAACAATCTTTGACGATACTATTCAGAAAAAGTCATGCTCTAAAGAAAATGCATGGAATACATAGCATTTTTACCATACAAAGAATCTTACGGTCAAAATCATCAATCTGCTATTTCCTTATGTCCTTACAGATAGCTGATTTTGTCCAAAAAACAATATAATGTTTATGGTATGATTACGATAAGAATTTTCTGGCGGCAATAAAAGGCTGGATAGCAAGGTTTTGTTATTCTGACAAGTCGTAAAAACAGCTGAGAGAACTTTTAGCTGCGTAACTTAGATAATTGGTATAACACATACCTCTGCCTTTAAAAGGCTTGATCGCCAGTAAAAGCCCTACTGGTTACAAAGAACAGGTTAAAATTTTTTCTGACAGCACAGGAGTAATATTTTTATTTTCACCAAGCGCTGTCATTTTGTGCCGCTTTAACTGTGCAATGATTTTGGGTATAGCATCTTCACCTAAATTGTAGTGCTCTAGCCGTGTATTGATACCCATCTGTTCAAAAAATGCTCGTGTTTTTTTAATAGCACCATTAATACGCTGCGAATCACTGCCCTCGTTAATATTCCAGATGCGCTGAGCATATTGTAATAGTTTAGGCGATTTTTGTTCGGTCATAATGGTCATTACAGCAGGCAAAATAATTGCAAGTGTTACCGCATGATCAAGACCATAAAGAGCAGTGAGCTCATGGCCGATCATATGCGTTGTCCAATCGTGTGGAACCCCTTGACCAATTAAACCATTAAGTGCCTGATTAGCGGCCCACATGATAGTTGCACGAACCTGATAATCATTTGGTTGTGTGAGCACTTTGGGACCTTGCTCAATCAAAGTTAATAATAACCCTTCGGCAAACCGATCCTGAACCTGTGCTCCCTCTCTTACTGTTAGATACTGTTCCATAACATGCACAAAAGCATCAACAACACCGTTTATTGACTGCCTAGCTGGCAGGCTATAGGTAGTTTCCGGATCAAGAACTGCAAACACGGGTTGAACTAAAGGGCTAGTGAAAGCCAACTTACTATTGATTGATTTTTTGGTAACAACGGCTGTTGCATTACTTTCTGAGCCTGTAGCGGGCAAAGTAAGCACATTACCTGCTGGTATTGCTGTACTAATAGCTGCGTGCTCACTGAGGATTTTCCAAGGATCTTCTGCAAAAGGAATAGCTGCAGCAATAAACTTGGTTCCATCAATCACAGATCCGCCACCGACCGCTAACAAAAAGTCAATATGCTCTTTGCGCGCTAATTCCACAGATTCCATAAGTGTTTCATAATTGGGATTAGGTTCAATCCCGCCAAATTCTAATGTTGTATGCGCACTGAGTGCTTCTATTACTTGATCTAACGTACCATTTTTTTTGACACTGCCACTACCATAAGTAATAAGTACCTTGGCATTAACCGGAATCTGTTTGTCTATCGCAGCTATCTGCTTTTTTCCAAAAATAATGCGTGTAGGGTTATAGTATTCAAAATTTTCCATTAGTTTTTTCCTAACTAGATTAGCATTTTTTATATTTTACCGTTAAGAAAGGCTCTCATGCTCAATACAGCAAAAAGATACACGCTACCAAGAAAAAATCACTTTAATGCCTGATGCTAGCCTGATACGAAGTTGCTGCATAGCCATAGTACCAGCCTACCCTTATTGTGGCAAAATACCAGTAAGAAGCTGTTCATAATCTTCTTAACAATAGTACCAAGAAAGCTAAATGCG
>JAQYUY010000072.1 GCA_028728195.1 Endozoicomonas sp. (ex Botrylloides leachii) | reverse complement strand
CCTAAATCAAACACATGGTCTTCAGCTGTCACATTGGCAGCGCTCATAATTGCATCTAATGCCGTCAACGGTGTTTCACCGTATAAAAACTCTTCTTCATCGGGTCGGCCTGCAATATACTGTCGACTACAGTGGTAGGGATTATTTAGCAGGTAGCATGCTTTGAGCCAGCTCCAAGAAAAAGCAAAACGCCAATAAGGAAAATAATGGTGAATAACGCTGAGCAACTCTATACTGGCCTTTATTCTAACTCTGAGAAAAAAGCGCACAGTCTGAATTATTTTTTTTATTATTGCCATGCAGCTACCGTATTAAAATTGCATAAAACTACCACCCTAAAACAGGCTGTTGTGTCAAACGCCTTCAATCATTCTGGTCCTTATTGCTTATATACCCATTAGACTTCAAGATGCTCATTTTTCTTCCAAGCTTACTCCTTAAAATAAAGGGTTATAGCTGAATAAACGCGAGCATCTTGAAAGCGTTTGAGTATAAGCATATGGTAGGTTACCGTCGTAGACGTTCGAAATACCTACGAAAGAACGATGGCATACCCTCTCCTCTATACCAATAGAGCATCGACAGTTTATTAGGTCGCATCTGGTATTATATACCTACTTGTTAATACCTTATGACTCAATGTACCATTTTTGACTACAGTACTGACTAGAGGCATCACAATGAACAATAAAAACTCTCGCCTTTACCCTGATGATCAAAAAAAGGTTGATCATTACCTTAAGCAAGGAGTCAATACAACAGAGCGTAAACCTTTTAAACCCTTAGCTCTGTTAGGCTGGTTACTGGCCTTGATTTTAGCACTTGGTGTGCTGAGTCGACTGCTTGGCAATTTAACTATAACCTAAGGCAAGAAGAGTATGGATAAGCGCCATTCCCATCGCATAGTTATCGTTGGTGGCGGAGCCGGTGGGCTTGAACTAGCGACCCGTTTAGGAAAAACACTGGGCAAAAAGGGAAAAGCTCACATTACGTTGGTAGATGCTAATGACACGCACTTCTGGAAGCCATTGCTTCATGAAGTAGCTGCAGGGTCATTAAACGCTTTTGAGAATGAATTGAGCTATTTAGCTCAAGCAAAATGGAACTCTTTTCATTTTGTTCCTGGCCGAATGGATGCTCTAAACCGTAACGAAAAAAATATTGGTCTTGCACCCATCTTCTCTGATGGGGAAGAAGTAGTTCCGGCGCGTACGCTAAGCTATGACACACTTATTATGGCGATTGGCAGCACGGCTAATGATTTTAATACAGAAGGCGCTCAAGAATATTGCTACTTCCTAGATAATCGTGCTCAAGCTGAACACCTCCATAAAACCATCCTGAATTATTATCTGCATGCACAAGCCAGCGGCAATCATGAGTTAAAGCTAAAAATAGCCATCATTGGTGCTGGTGCTACCGGCGTTGAGCTGGCAGCTGAGCTTCGTCACGCAGCTATTGAGCTTGAGCATTATGGGCTAAATGCCATTAAACATGATAATCTTGAAATTACCCTTATTGAAGGCAATGAACGTATTTTACCTGCTCTTCCACTGCGCATTAGCAGCAGTGTACATAAACAGTTAAATCGATTGAACATTAAAGTGCTCACGGGACAGATCGTCAGTAAAATAACAGACAATGGCCTCACTACGAAAGCAGGCGATTTTATTGCAAGCGATCTTCACATATGGGCGGCCGGAATAAAAGCGCCTATTTTCTTGAATAATCTTGACGGCTTAGAAACTAACCGCATTAATCAATTAGTGGTACGTCCGACGCTGCAAACAACAATAGATGATGCTATCTATGCGCTGGGAGACTGCGCTAGCTGTAAGGTTATAGATAAAAATGGCAATACCATATTGATACCTCCAAGAGCGCAAGCGGCACATCAGCAGTCATCACTAATTGCAAAAAGCTTAGCTGGTGTAGTATCCGGTAAAGCTCCCCTTGAGTTTTCCTATAAAGATTATGGCTCGCTCATCTCCTTGAGCCGGTTCAGTGCTGTAGGTAATCTGATGGGAGCTGTCACAGGCAATATGATGGTTGAAGGAACTTTAGCTAAGTTATTTTATATCAGCCTGTACCGGATGCATCAAATGACGTTGTTTGGCAAGTTAAAAACAGGAACTCTGATTCTAAGAGACTTTTTAGGCAAAAAAACACGCCCCCAACTTAAGCTTCATTGATATCTGTCAGAGGCTGCTCGCAGTAAAAACTATCAGCAACCTCTAACTACATATTACCAATCGTGTTTTCTAACTACTGTGATGAGCATAGACAACCAGACGCCAAAAAAAGGCCGAATTACGAGGATCTCCAACGCCATGCAGATATTCAGATCGTCTGCACAAGAACATAGTTAGAAAAGATGATTGATATAACTACCACCTAGATTTTTCGTGCCCTTCCATAAAAAAAACCACCAGATAGCTGGTGGTTTATAAAATGGTGGGTCGTGTAGGATTCGAACCTACGACCAATTGGTTAAAAGCCAACTGCTCTACCGACTGAGCTAACGACCCAAATTATTCTTTACGATCAAACATTGCCTTTATTAAAGTGGCTCCCCGAGCTGGACTCGAACCAGCGACCCAATGATTAACAGTCATTTGCTCTACCAACTGAGCTATCAGGGAATTATCTTTTTCTATCGCTTAATCCAAATAGCGAAACTAAAATATGGTGGGTCGTGTAGGATTCGAACCTACGACCAATTGGTTAAAAGCCAACTGCTCTACCGACTGAGCTAACGACCCAAATTATTCTTTACGATCAAACATTGCCTTTATTAAAATGGCTCCCTGAGCTGGACTCGAACCAGCGACCCAATGATTAACAGTCATTTGCTCTACCAACTGAGCTATCAGGGAATAAAACATCTTGATGGATGCTTCTACTTTCTTACCTAACGGCAGCGAATATTAATGAGTTTTCACGCCGAGTCAAGCCCCTATCATAACATTTGTACTATAAAACAGAATTATAGAACGAAAAGCATCTTGCTTTAGCACAGCTTTTCATTATAAAAAAAGCTGCTATCGCAGCCTTTTTTATGATGCTACGTTGTTACAGCGACTCAGCATTTTCAGATAGGTAACTAGCAACACCTGATGGTGATGCATTCATACCTTTGTCGCCTTTTTTCCAGTTAGCTGGACAAACTTCGCCATGTTCTTCGTGGAATTTTAGTGCATCAACTAAACGAATCAGCTCTTCCATATTACGGCCCAGTGGCAAATCGTTAATAATCTGAGAACGAACTATACCATTTTTATCAATCAGAAATGCGCCACGGAAAGCTACCCCGCCATCGGACTCAACATCGTAAGATTTAGCAATCTCATGCGTCATATCTGCTGCCAGCGTATATTTTACCTGACCAATACCACCTTCATTAATAGGCGTATTACGCCATGCATTATGTGTGAAGTGGGAGTCAATAGAAACACCTACCACTTCAACACCGCGCTCTTTGAAGGCATCCATGCGGTGATCCAAAGCAATGAGCTCAGAAGGGCAAACAAAGGTGAAGTCCAGTGGATAAAAGAACAAAAGACCATACTTCCCTTTAATCGCCTCAGACAAAGTGAAAGTATCAACGATCTCACCATTACCCAGCACAGCTGGCACAGTAAAATCAGGTGCTTTTTTTCCAACTAATACGCCCATAAGTTTAACCTCTTACAATCGATTAAAAATTGCACAGCCTCAAAGCCCAGAAGCTTCAATCAGGATGCGCACACTACGTAAGAAATATGCTCATCATACACATCTGAATGGGTTTCGCCTACCCAATAACTACCCTATGGTAATGAATTTTATCTGTTGGCGGATAGGCGAATACTATCATGCACTTAATCCATTAAATTTGTTTAATGCAGACATTATCGATGGCTAAAAAAACTGCTACTTTTTTTGCAGCCTCTCTTTAACAGACTATTTTTTTTCTTCCCCAGTATTGACTGCTTCGGTAATCATTTTTTGCAAATCACCACTATTATGCATATCAGTGATAATATCACTACCCCCGATTAGCTCACCTTTAATCCACAACTGAGGAAAGGTGGGCCAATTAGCATACTTTGGCAAATTAGCCCTTATCTCAGGGTTTGCCAAAATATCAACATACGCAAACTTTTCACCGCAGGCCATTAATACCTGTACCGCGCGAGAGGAAAAACCACACTGGGGCAGTTTAGGCGATCCTTTCATATAGAGCAGGATATCGTGGGCTTGAATCTGCTCTTTTATTTGCTCCATTATATCCATGAAAAACCTCTGTTTGATTATACCCAGTCTCTGTTCCACAACAGCATTAACTTATAAAAGCCTAGTAAACTGCCTCCGCAGTAACCTACTGTTACCAACTACTTTTCTGTTCTTACGCCCTGCCTGCTATGAGCATGACGATAGTTAAAATGAACAGTGGGGATTAGGACGACAAATTCTAGCAGAGCATTTTAATAAAAATAACCGCATAACTCCATAGATTTAGCCGATACACTGCTTTCAAGGCGCGCTATTGGATAGCCTTTTCATTGTTAGAAAAGGATCACCCACGATATTTAATCCGGCTTTACTTTACAAAATTGATATTTTTGTCTGGTTAACCAAAATCACCGGCAATATAATCTCGGGTTTTTTTATGATTAGCATTGTTAAAAATACGCCCTGTCTGATTAAACTCCATCAGCTCCCCTAGATACATAAAGCCGGTATAATCTGAAACACGCATTGCTTGCTGCATATTATGGGTAACAATCACAATGGTAAACTTCTCTCGCAGCTCAGTAATTAGCGTTTCAATGGCCGCTGTTGCTAATGGGTCTAAGGCTGACGTTGGTTCATCCATTAATATCACCTCTGGCTCCAAAGCAATAGTGCGGGCTATACATAGCCTTTGTTGTTGACCGCCGGATAACCCGCTGGCATCTGAACGCAGCTTATCCTTTACTTCATTCCATAAATGAGCTCGCTTAAGCGCTTTTTCTACACGGCTAGTTATATCTGCTTTACTTAAGCCTTTCTTTATTTTCAGCCCAAATGCAATATTGTCGTAGATGGACATAGGAAAAGGCGTTGGTTTTTGGAAAACCATTCCCACTTTTGAGCGTAATGCGTTTACATCAACACCATTATCAAGAATATTTTCTTGATCTAATGTCACTTCACCTTCCGCATACTGAGCGCTATATAAATCAAAAATTCGATTCATCGTGCGCAATAAAGTTGATTTCCCACAACCCGACGGACCAATTAAAGCCGTTACCTTGTTATTATAAATCGGCATATTAATATTTTTTAGAGCAGGCTGAGCACCCTGCTTGTAATAAAAGCTTAAATTACGAATTTCCATCCTTAGAGCCAATGGAGCACTACTTATTTTATTCGCTAAATTTATACGGGGTGCAACCGCCGAGTTATAAGCAGGGGCCAGATTTGTGGTCATCACGAAGCTTCCTTTTTTGCTTTGATCCAGCGCGGTAGAACATTGGCCAGAATATTAAGGGTTAAAATAAACAAGGTAATCAATAATGCACCAGTCCAGGCCAACTGATTCCAAGAAGAATAAGGACTCATGGCATACTGGTAAATAGTAACCGGTAGGTTAGCCATCGGTTTACTCAAATCAGTGGTCATAAAACTGCTATTAAGAGAGGTAAATAATAACGGGGCTGTTTCTCCGGTTATCCGTGCCACTGATAGTAAAATACCGGTCACAATACCTGAGCGAGCAGTTTTGTAGCAAAGCTGAGTTATCACCCACCAGCGAGGGGCACCTAAACCACTTCCTGCCTCTTTTAATGTTGAGGGAACCAGCCGTAACATTTCTTCAGTTGTGCTAACAATCATAGGTAAAGCTAAAATAGCGAGAGCTAAGGCGCCAGCCCAACCAGAAAAAGAGCCTGTGGTTACCACGACAAAAGAATAAACAAATAACCCAACAAGAATAGAAGGCGCACTCATCAGCATGCCGTTTAGAAAACGCAGGCTACTGGCCAACTTTGATGGTTTCTCCGCCTCCGCTAGCCATGTACCGGCCAAGACTCCTATCGGCGCAGCAATCAAAATACCTAAACAGGTCAATATCAAACTACCCACTATGGCATTTTTTAAACCACCTAGGCTACCAGGCCCTGGCGTTAGCTCGGTAAATATATGTGTTCCCAGCCCCGCCAATCCTTTTCCTACCAAACTATAAAGAATGCTTGCCAGCACGCCTAAACCAAACAAGGTGCATATGAGACAAAATAGCTTAAACAGCGTATTTTTAATATTTCTACCCAGAGTCATGATGATGCCCTCAATAAGAAACGGGCTGTAGCCATAACAACAAATGTCAGAATAAATAAAACCAGTCCCAAACTGATGAGAGAGGCTATATGGGTGGGGTCAGTTGCCTCATTAAATTGCTGAGCGATTGTGGATGAAATGGAGCTGGCTGGCATAAATAAGGATTTATCAATGCGATTAGCTCCACCAATCACAAAAGCCACCGCCATGGTTTCTCCCAGCGCACGCCCCAACCCTAAAATGCCTGCACCTACAGCAGCATTTTTGATCGTTGGCAACAGTATACGGGTAATGACTTCTTGGGGTGTTGCTCCCACTCCATAAGCCGCTTCTCGTACCACATGAGGTATTGATTTAAGCGCATCACGGGTTAATGATGTGATAATAGGTAAGATCATAAATGCAAGAATAATACCGGCTGATAATAAGCCAATGCCGATAGGAGGACCACTGAACCATGAGCCAATCCAAGGTAAATCAGAAAGATTATCTAATGCCCACATTTGAAAACCTTGGGAAAACCAAGGTGCAAAAACAAACAGCCCCCACATGCCATAAATGATGCTAGGGATCGCCGCCAATAGCTCTATTGCAATACTAACTGGGCGGCTAATCCAATTAGGAGCTAGCTCTGCGAGGAAAATAGCTGTTCCTAGTCCTAGGGGTACGGCAATAATGATCGCAATCAGCGAAGACACCAATGTTCCGTAGATCGCTGCTCCAGCACCAAATTGCTTATTGACTGGATCCCAAACATTACTAAAAATAAAGTTGGGTCCAAATTTAGCTAATGCCTGCCACCCACCACTTATAAGCGATAAAACAATGCCAATTAACAACAAAAAAATTAAGATAGCACTGGACAGACTCAATTTATGAAAAATTGAGTCTCCATTTAATGGCCTTGGTAAAGTGATAACATTCATAATTATGAAGGCAGTATCACTTGGGCTTACCCTGATACCGCCTTTACTTGCCTCATAGGAAAAACTAATTTAAGCAAACTGCACTAATCACATGCAGCTTTCACGTCATTATTTGATAATCGTTTTACCATCAGACGTTAAGTCCTTTTTCCAGACATTTTCTACCAATTTCACCACACTGGCTGGCATTGGAATATAATCCAACCCAGTGGCATACCCTGCGCCATGCTTATAACCCCAGTCAAAGAAGTCAACAATGGCCTTAGCTTTTTTCGGGTCGGCCTGTTTTTTATGTAGTAAAATAAACGTTGCGGCTGTCATAGGCCAAGAGTCAGCACCCGGCTGGTTGTTTAACAACAAGTGAAAATCAGGTGCATGTGCCCAGTCAGCATTGGCAGCAGCAGCTTGAAAGGTTTTCATTGATGGCTTGAGGAAGTGACCATCAGCACTGGTAAGTTGGGTGTAAGCTAAGTCATTTTGTTTAGCAAATGCATATTCTACATAACCAATAGTACCAGGGGTTCGGCTAACAAAATTAGCAACTCCAGCATTACCATTGCCTCCAATCGTCGTGGCTTTTTGTGGCCAAGCAATGTCGGTATTTCTGCCGACAGTTGCCTTCCATTGTGGACTGACACGGCTTAAATAATCAGTGAAATTATACGTTGTGCCAGAACCATCTGAGCGATGCACAACATAGATAGGGCGGTCAGGTAGTTTTAGTGTTGGATTAAGCTTCACTAGTCTCGGATCATTCCATTTTTTAATCTGTCCGAGATAAATTTCGGCTAGCGTCTTCCCATCAAGCTTTAACTCACCGGCTTTAATATTGGGTATGTTTACAATAGGGACAATAGCACCCATCACTGCTGGGAACTGAATCATACCGTCTTTTTTTAGTTCTTCTTGACTCAGAGGTTTGTCGCTAGCGCCAAAATCGACGGTGTTTGCTGTTATTTGCCTAATACCTCCACCAGAACCAATAGCCTGATAGTTTATCTGAACGCCTGTTTCTTTATGGTATTCTTCTGCCCACTTAGCATAAACAGGGTAAGGAAAAGTAGCGCCTGCCCCATTAATAGAAACAACCTTAGCACTTACAGAAAGCGAGGTAATGCTTAAGACACATGCTATCAAAATAGACTTGACTATCTTCACTTCTTTCCCTCTAAAAAAATAGGCCCATGAAAATGGCATAGTTATGGTTGAACAATAGAGGTAAAAGATGTCAGAAATATTACAGTAATATGAGTGTTTTATTGCATTCGGTTATTTATAAAAAAGCTCTAATGGATTAAGCCCTCTTCTCTTAGAGCAGACAAACCTCTTAATGGCTGTTATATACTAAATAGCTATGGTATACATAAATTTCTATAAAGGAGAGGGACAGTACCCAGATGTTACCGAATTTTGCCCGGATTTTACCTGTTGCGCTATTACTCGCCCTGATTATCTTCATGCCAGCGGTACTGTTACTGGTCGTTCCTATTCTAACCATACGCTTGCTACTAAATCACCCATTGCAAACGTTGCTTATGAAGAAAGCACCAATACCGATAAAAAGAAACCATTACTCAATTCACAAAAAACGACACCACTACTAGTTGAGCTGTTGATTGGAGGACTCCTTAAACTTGATAATGAATATATAAAAAAAGTCCTCCACTGTCTTCAATACGAATGGACGCGTAATGAGACTTTTACTGCTATCATTATTTTCTCCAATTGTTTTCGCACTACCATGCCCACAATGGTCGCCAGCTCAGGCAAGCGCTAAACTTGCTGAGCTCAGCCAAGAGATTCGCTCTCACGACAACCTCTATTTTAATCATCACAAGACAGTCATCTCTGATGCAGATTATGACTTGCTACGGCAACATTTGACAGCACTACATGAGTGCTTTCCTTCCCTATTAGAATCTGATGCCTTCCCCTCAACAACTAAAAACCTAAATTCCATGCATCAAGCTGGAATGATCAGCTTAAATAAAGCATATGATGAACGCAGCATCATCGACTTTCTGCAAAAGGCCGCAACAGAACCTCTCCTTCTGCAACCAAAAATTGATGGCATTGCTATTGAACTAGTTTATAAAAAAGGGTTACTCATTGCTGCGTTAACTCGTGGTGATGGCCAGAAAGGGAAAAATATTTTTCCGCAGATGCAGCACGTGAGCGCAATCCCAAAACAATTGCATCAAAAGGAAAATATTATCCTACACGGCGAGCTTTTTGCTCGACTGGATAAACTAAAAAATAAACATCATGGCTACACATCTGCTCGACACTTTGTTGCGGCTCATATCCATCGTCAAGAAACCGATTCTGATGCAATGGATCAACTGGATTTTTTTCCTTGGGAATGGATTGACTCGCCATATCAAACAGAACGGCAAAACATAAGCGCCTTAGCTGAAAAAGGCTTTTCATGGCCTTCTCTATATACGTATACCATTGATTCTTTAGAGAGCATCCAGTCACTGCGGCAAACATTTTATAAACCATCAGAGCCGGTACCGTTCCTAATGGATGGTATCGTTATTAAACTGAATAACCTAAATACAAGAAAACAATGGGGTGCGAATCAGGTAGCGCCTCGCTGGGCTTTAGCCTGGAAATTTCCAGCCATATCAGCGGTTACAATCATCAAGAACATAACATTCACTATTGGCCGAACAGGTGCTATCACTCCCATTTTAACCATTGAAGCCCGTCGCCTAGGCGGGTTAACGATTGCTTCAGTATCTTTAGGAAGCGTGGCCATTCTGAAAGATAACAGCCTATCTGTGGGCGATCATATTATGATTGAATTAAAAGGGCAGGCAACCCCTGTATTCAAAAGAGTTCTTATTCAACACCCCAAAAGCACTCCTATAACAATACCTGACCAGAAACTGTATAATAACGTTAGCTGTCTTAGCTGGAGCATAAGCTGCCACCAGCAGTTCCTTGCCCGCTTACGTTGGTTAACAAATAGTAATGGCTTAAATTTACCCTTTTTGACAACCACACACCTTAATAAACTAGTGCACTCAGGACAAATAACAGCTTTAGATCAATTGCTGAGTCTACCTAACGAATCCCTTATCAACTTAGGCTTTTCTCCAACTAAGGTGGCACGGTTTAACCAAGTCATCACTGGATTAGCAACACTGCCTTTTGAGCAACGTCTTATCGCTATCAGCCCTCCCGGAATAAGCAAACACAAGGCACGCTTAATTGCTAAGCACTACAAGGATTTCCAGCAACTAAAAAAAACATCTGCTCATGAGCTAGGTTTATACACCAATAGCTCTGATGCGTTTTCACTTAAACTACTTGATTTCTTGGAACGCCCAGAAATTAGCTCGCTGATTAAGTCATTATCAACGAATGAATACTAATGTTATTTTCTAGCTGCTGTAATAAGCATGAGCAGCCAGACTGCAGAACAAGACGGAATAAAAAATAATAGTCGAGCTATTGCGAGAAGTTCCAACGCAGCATAGGTATTCGATGGCCATGCTCATTACGGTAGTTAAAAAAGATGATGGGTATAAAAAGCTATTAAAAAAATAAAAGGATACCTCGCTTCCGATACTAGGCGTTCTTAATAAGATGCCGCCTAAACTATAGAAGCGAGCGATACTATCTTACTTAAGCACCACCAGCGCTGTAGTTAGGGTGTTCAAGCACTGCTGCGGTAGAACAAAGGTTGTTTTTAGGCCCATTACTATCATTACCTTGACAGGTCAATGTCCAGTTAGCCGCTGTTTCGTCAGAAGATAAAGTCAATGTTTGCTCGTTAAAAGGACCACCTGGGGTCACAACAAGACTCGCTGAAGCGCCAGTGAAAGTGCCATTTGATACTTTTGCTCCCACCGTATAAGCCGACACATTAGCACCTCCTGGCTCACAATTATTGATAGATTTCATTTGTGCACAAATGGCAATTTGCGATTGATAGCCTTTAGCCTCACTAATAGAAGCATTAACCAACGATTCACGGGTATAGTTTTGATACTGAGGAATGGCCACGGAAGCCAAAATGCCAATAATAGCAACCACAATCATAAGCTCTATCAACGTAAAACCTCTGATAAAATCAGGAAGTTTACTGTAGCTGTTTAAATCCATTTGATTGTCCTCACTCTAGAAAGTCCGTTTAATTCAAATATGAAACCCTTCTATATGAATCGGTGCCAAGATTGAATACTTGAGCATGAGTCACTGTCTGCTCAATAATTGAGAAGATAGTATAGAGCCGTTATAGTAACCGTAATAATAATTAATAAGAGCCCCTAACTATTATGGTAGAAAAGCCCCTCACCGGTCTTGCCGCTCGGCTGGTTACAGATGGGTATCTGGAGCAACAAAAGATGCGCTCGGCCATACTCCAAGCCCAAACCGACGATACTACTTTATCTGCTTATCTTGTATCGAAAAAACTTATCAGCGCAAGTACGCTAGCCGAGGTTACTGGTAAAGAATTTGGGCTTCCTGTTATCGATATCAATGCCATTGATTTAGGTGCACTTAATAATAATTTGGCACCACTGAAATTGATTCGAAAACATCAAATTATTCCATTGATGCGCTTTAAAAAACAATTGTTTGTAGCTGTCACCGATCCTACTGAAGAACTAGCTTTAGAGGAATTCAGATTTAATACCGGCCTTATCATCAACCCCGTCATTGCCGAAGCAGGTAAACTTGAACGATTTATTGACAAAGTATTAGATGATCCCGACAACGCCCTAGCTGAAGACGATGATGATTCAGGATTGGAGAATCTTGAAACTGGAACCAATGGTGAAGGAGAAGACGACGATGAAGATGAAGCCGATGCACCCGTTGTAAAATTTGTAAATAAAATGCTCCTCTCCGCCATTAAGGGCGGCTCATCAGATTTGCATTTCGAACCCTATGAGAAAAGCTACCGCGTTCGCTTTCGTACCGACGGTGTTTTAGAAGAAGTAACTCGCCCACCTATCGCACTAGCACCTAAAATATCTTCTCGCTTAAAAATCATGTCCCAAATGGACATATCAGAGCGACGAAGACCCCAAGACGGCAGAATAAAGCTTAAGCTGTCTAGAAACAAAGCTATTGATTTTCGTGTAAACACCTGCCCTACTCTCTGGGGTGAAAAGATAGTACTGCGTATTCTAGACTCATCTAGCGCTCAGATGGGTATTGATATACTGGGCTACGAAGAGTATCAGAAGGAAATGTTCCTTGAAGCACTACATCAGCCACAGGGTATGATTTTAGTCACAGGGCCAACAGGTTCAGGCAAGACCGTTTCTATGTATACCGGATTGAATATATTAAATACGCCCGAACGCAATATTTCCACCGCAGAAGATCCTGTGGAAATCAATCTTGAAGGCATTAATCAGGTTAACGTAAATCCAAAACAAGGAATGGACTTTGCCGAAGCCCTACGGGCATTTCTTCGACAAGACCCAGATATCATCATGGTCGGTGAGATTCGTGATATTGAAACGGCAAATATTGCTATTAAAGCCGCTCAGACGGGGCATATGGTTATGTCGACGCTGCACACAAATAGTGCCCCAGAAACACTAACTCGGTTACAAAATATGGGCGTTCCGTCTTTTAATATTGCTACCTCTATTAGTTTAATTATTGCTCAGCGCCTAGCCAGACGATTGTGTAATAATTGCAAGGAGGAAGCCCACGTACCCCGATCTACGCTGGAAAAAGAAGGTTTTACGCAAGATCAGCTAAAAGGGCTAACGCTATATGGCCCAGTAGGCTGTGACCAATGTCACAAAGGCTATAAAGGTCGAATAGGTATTTATGAAGTGGTTCAAATGACCCCTGAACTACAAACCATTGTGATGGAAGCAGGCAACTCCCTGGAAATCGCAGCTGTGGCGCAAAAAGAAGGATTTAACAACCTCAGACAATCGGGGTTGCTCAAAGTAATTCAAGGCGTCACTACACTTGAAGAAGTCAATCGAGTCACAGCAGACTAACCTAGACTTTTATAAAGATTTATACCAATTGAGTTTTTTAACTACGCTATTGTGCTGATCATCCTAACCAGCAGTGCGTTGTAACTCTGTGCAATAGCTCTGCTATTACTAGTCATTTCTCCTTATGCTGGGGTCCGGCGATCCATGCCGGTTATGATAGTTAAAGTACACGATTGGCATTTGGCATAAGATGTTTCCTGGTCATGCATCAAAAAAAGTGACTTGACCTGTCTCTAAGGCATACTCTGCGCCAACAATAAGCAAATTATTTTTCTGTACTAACTGCTTTAGAAGAGCTGAACTGCGGCAAAACTGATTAACTGAGCCAGTAATGTTAGCTCGTACAGCTTGTTGTATCAGCGCCTCCTCACTGCTCTGAGTGTCGCCCTCAAGCAGGTTAGCTACAGAGGGCTTGATCGCATTAATAATAGAGGATAGATTCTCAGATGGTTTCTGGCTAGGGTGGCGTAGTTCATTTAGCGTTGCGGAAACGGCTCCACAACGAGAATGTCCCAGAACTACAATTAATGGACTATGAAAATTATCAGCAGCAAACTCAATACTACCTAGTTGCGAGGGAGTCGCTATGTTTCCTGCTACCCGAATAACAAAGAGATCTCCCAAGCCTTGATCAAAGATAATTTCTACTGGTACCCGCGAGTCAGAGCAACCTAGAATAATAGCAAAAGGCGACTGCCCAGAAGCTAGATTACTCCTACGGCTGTTATTAGCCAGCTTATCTAGATCCCTGTTCCCAGAAATAAATCGCTTATTACCCTCTTGTAAACGTTTAAGGGCTTCTGATGCTGAAATCATAGTTGCGCTTCCTTAGAGGCTATCCATAAAAAGTCATACATAAACCGCCTCTTATAAATTTTAATTTAAGAGCAATACTATAGAATAAAGATGCTGAAAGAGTAAGCAAGGCGTCGTCAACTTATACTCATCGTTTTTTCTAACTACCGCAATGAGCACGGGCAGCTCAATAACGTAGTTAGAAAAAATGCTTGGTATGATTACCCAAAATTTTATCGATAGCGGTTTAGAAAGCAATAAAGATACGCCTTATGTTTCCTTTAAATCCCAACAACAATCGCTGTATAGGAACTCTGGATCAATTGGCGGATTTATTTTAGTTAACTCAAGAACTTCTGAGCCCATTGGCTGCTTTCCATTACCATACGCTCCGCGTCACTAGCCAATGATTTTTTTGACTGCTAAAAAAGTTTTTACTGTAGTTTTTCTAACAAGTTTCAGCGTTATAAAAAATAGCCTTGCCTCTGCTGCCAATACCTTTAGTAGCTATTTTATTAAATGTCAGTATTTAAAAAATACTGCTGATATATCTAAACAACGAGTTTATTGGGGGCAAAGTACACAATAAATATATCTATACTTGCTGAATAGCGTTATTTCATCATCTTGGGTTTTGAGTTAAGCAGGGTGAAATTCAAATGCTTGCATCTTACAGCTCATACCAAACTCGGAGTAAATGTGTAATGATGATTTTTAAATATCAACAAAATGGACACAACAGTGTTGATTTTAGGGGCACGTATACTCTTGCCTCAACAAAAAATCTAGCCGCTATTACAGTAACAACGCGCGAAGAGATTTTTGGTGAGCTATCAGGGGAGATAAACCACGGTAAAAATACCTTTAACCTTAGGGATATTCATTGTTTTCCTAGTGGAAATAGCCATGGTTCCTTACTTTTAAAAACCGGAATTGACCTTATAAAAAAGGTACCTTATTTCTTAGGAACCCGAAAAATCATAGCATGCACTGTCACTGATGAAGCAATCGCCTTTTATCAAAAATCTGGCTTCCATATTTCTTTGCGCAATAGTGCTGACTTTCATGAAGATATTAATGAAGACATTAATGCAGGCTTAGAGTTACGTAGTAATTTCCTCGATACCCACTTGAGGTGGAGTAGAGCAATAGAGCCATTGGGACCTTATAGTAGAGCGTGGAACTGGGAAGGCGATATAGATATTATACATAGCATTTGCACACAGAGAATATCCCGCTTAGGGTGGCGGGAATGCTAATGAAGTGCTTAATCAACATATTCAACCCAATAAAGATTTCACCATTTGACTAATAACAGACATGTCCGCGCGGCCTTGAACTTGCGGTTTAACTACTGCCATGACCTTACCCATACCCTGCACTCCTTGAGCGCCTGTTGACGAGATGGCATTAGCTATCAGCTGTTTTAGCTCTTTTTCCGATAATTGTTCCGGCAAAAACTCTTGCAAAATAGTCAGTTCGAATTTTTCTTGATTTGCAAGATCGTTGCGCCCAGCAGACTCAAATTGAGCAATGGCATCGCGTCGCTGCTTCGCCATTTTATCTAATACCGCTAGGGCACGAGGATCATCAAGCAGTTTCTCATCCACTTCAACACGCTGCAGTTCTGCTAGGGCCAGTCTTACCGCTGCCAGTCGAGCTTTGTCACGATTACGCATAGATGCCTTCATCGCATCCTTTAAACGATCTCTGACCTTGCATTCGCTCATACTCAACTCCCTTTCATGCGTTATGCTGAAATACTTATCAACCAGCATCAACCAGCTTGCACATTTCTGATATCGAAAACACTGAAATATGTTGATGTACCACTTCGGTGAAGACATTAATGCGCCTATTCAGGCTATAAAGTATCTTCTAGAAACCACTATGTTTTATTATTCATTAATATAAACGCTCACGACGGCGCTGTTCACGTTGAAGTTTTTTAAGATGACGCTTGACAGCCGCAGCAGCTTTGCGCTTGCGAACAGACGTTGGCTTTTCATAATGCTCACGACGACGCACTTCGGCCAGAATTCCGGCTTTTTCGCAAGAGCGCTTAAAGCGACGCAGCGCTATGTCAAATGCTTCATTCTCTTTAACTTTAACAGCAGGCATGCAGTGCTCACCTTCCTATAAAACGTGATGGGTTCAATTGATTTTTAATTTCACACGTCGCATTTGTCAACGGACTACCTTTTAATATTTACGCTATTTTGCTAAACAGGCTTTTGAACGACGCACAAAAATAGACTAACAGTAATATTTTACGGCCGCTCATTCTAAAGCCAATTTTAGGGAAATGCAAAATATCAAGCCTTTCTGTATGATGTTTTCCTATTTATATTTACACGTGGCCTTTATTTATGATTGTGCTCGGGATAGAAACGTCCTGTGACGAAACAGGAATTGCGCTCTATGACAGCGAGGCAGGCTTGTTGAGTGATGCCCTATATAGCCAGATCGACATGCATACTGAGTATGGTGGCGTGGTACCTGAACTAGCATCAAGGGACCATATACGCAGGATAATCCCCCTGATTCGCCAAGTGCTCAACCAAACAGATCTCGATAAAAAGTCGATCGACGCTGTCGCCTTTACCAAAGGCCCAGGGTTAATTGGTGCACTTATGGTTGGTGCATGCACTGGGCGCGCGCTAGCGTGGGCATGGGGTATTCCTGCGGTAGGCGTTCACCATATGGAGGGTCATTTATTAGCCCCTATGTTAGAAAACAACCCCCCTGCGTTTCCATTTCTTGCCTTGCTGGTATCAGGTGGGCATACCCAGCTAGTCAGAGTTGACGGAATTGGCAGCTATCAATTACTAGGTGAATCATTAGATGATGCCGCAGGCGAAGCTTTTGATAAGGCTGCTGCCATGCTCGGCATGGGTTACCCTGGCGGTCCAGCTATTGCAAAACTAGCAACTGAAGGCAATCCTAGGCGCTTTCGCTTCCCAAGACCCATGACCGATAGACCTGGTCTAGATTTCAGCTTTAGCGGCCTTAAAACCTTTACATTAAACACCGTAACGCAATGCAGAGAAAATGGTTGTTTTACCCGTCAGGATAGAGCAGATATAGCACGGGCATTTGAAGAAGCTGTCGTGCATACACTTGCGCTGAAATGCCGCCGAGCGTTAAGGCAAACAAACCTCAAGCAGCTGGTCATCGCAGGAGGAGTTAGTGCTAATACCAATCTAAGGCATACCCTTGATGCTATGGTGCAAGCAGAAGGCGCAATATTATATTACGCCAGACCTGCATTTTGCACCGATAATGGCGCAATGATCGCCTATGCCGGGTGCCAACGTTTGCTTGCAGGGCAGTCAGAGGATTTAACCATTGTGCCTCTACCACGCTGGCCAATGGCGGAATTAGCAGCGGTTTATACCGACTAGCTACATTAATTAGCAGGTCTAACACTCTTATATACCCATTACACTTCAAGATGCACATTTTCTCGAAACTTACTCCTTAAAATGAAGGGTTATAGCCAAATAGAGGTGAGCTTCTTGAAAGCGTTTGAGTATAAACCTATCTATTAAGCATCGCCAGTCTGATAATGAGTCTATCTAACAGATATCAATTGAAAATAAGGTAGTGGTCATCATGGTTCATAAAGATAAAGTGTGCATTGAAAATATTCATGTTGACACGGTGATCGGTGTATATGAGTTTGAGCAGAAAGCGCCACAGCTTTTGCTTATTGATTTAGAATTAACATCCGATTTTTCAGCGGCTTTCCTATCAGATAATCTTGAGGACGCCCTTGACTATGACGATATTACCCAGCAAGTAAGAGCCTTTTGTAAAAACTCTCGCTATGCATTACTCGAAGCATTGGCAGGTGGTATTATTAGACTGATCTTTGAGAGGCCATCAACAACTATTAGCAAAGTTGCTGTGCGTATCCGCAAACCTGAAGCGCTTAAGCAGGCCATCCCTGCTATATGGTGCGAGCGAACCCGAGGAAAAATGTGATGTATTGCATTATCGGAATAGGATCTAATGAAAACCCAAAGCACTATTGCGACTTAATGATTGAAGCCCTCAAAAACCAGTTTGATGATATTTTGGTGAGCGATTTATATACAACCCCTGCATTAGGCATGGCCGCAGTGGAGTACATCAATGCCGTTGTTTTGTTTCATACGAATTTTACTTACTCCCGTCTAAAGGCTTGGTGTCGTTCAATTGAAGAGAAACTAGGCCGTGTCAGAGGGCAAACAAGCTGTTGTGCTGACCTTGATATACTTTATTTTTCAGATATAAAACCAGTGCCTACTAATTTAAAAAAGCAAGATCCGTACTACGAGAAAGGATTAAAACAACTATTGACTGCCTAAGCGATTATTCGCATAAGGTCATGAACAGCCATCACTTTAGTGGCAGGTTATCGAACTGCGTAGACACTTTTCCTGTAAAGCCTGTTGCAGATTTTCCGCTCACTTTAGTAAAGTTTGTCAATGTCCCTAACTTTCATAGCAATCCTAAATAGCTTTTGAGGTTTATTTATCAGCCACTTTCAATGGTTACGAGTATATCCGCCATATCAAGTCAGGCGGTCTAATGGAACGCTACTTTCTAAAAGGTATCGATGATAATTGAGAGGGTATTTTCTCAGCGCAACCCACGAGTACGTTATCGAGGTGTTTGTAAAAATCAATTTTCCGCTTTCATGCAAGCCATTAGTTTCAACTTAAAGAGATTAAGAGTGCTCAACCAAACGCCATTATTGGCGTGATGATAGGATAGCTGCGCCTAAAATTTGGGTGCAGCTAAAAATAGCCTGTAAAAAACAGGTGTGAGTACTTATTTAACGCTCATTTTTCCTGAAAATTAGCGGATGTTGTCAAAATAGGCTGTTTTTTTTGAAAATCAGTTTCATGCAACAGTCCCA
>JAQYUY010000071.1 GCA_028728195.1 Endozoicomonas sp. (ex Botrylloides leachii) | reverse complement strand
TAAAAATAGCCTGTAAAAAACAGGTGTGAGTACTTATTTAACGCTCATTTTTCCTGAAAATTAGCGGATGTTGTCAAAATAGGCTGTTTTTTTTGAAAATCAGTTTCATGCAACAGTCCCTCTTTGGCAGCAGCAGGAATACCCACGTATCAGCCAGCTTAAGTGCTTCTTCTCTGAACTCTCTTGTAATAGCCATTGTTCACCTCAAATAGTCGTTTAACTATCATAGCGAGGTGTCCAGAAGTAGTGCATCAGATCAATTATGATTAGTCTGTTAAAGCAGATAAAATTTTAAGGTCACTTATCATGTTATTAGTGTATGTTTATTAACACTAATACAGGATAATGACATGAAGACGTTTTATTGGTTTGATTTTGAAACCACAGGCACAAACCCTGCGATGGATTGGCCTGCCCAGTTTGCAGGCATTAGAACAGATAGCAATCTAAATGAAATAGGGGAACCACTTAATATTTTTTGTCAGCTGCCAGCTGATCGCCTACCGCATCCTGAAGCACTTATGATTACGGGTCTAGATCCGTGTGAAGTAAATAAAAAAGGTTTAATTGAACCTGAATTTATAAAAAAAATACACCTCGAGTTAATACAATCGGGCACTTGTGCGGCCGGTTATAATTCAATCCGCTTTGATGATGAAGTTATTCGTTATAGTTTATATCGTAATTTTTACGATCCTTATGCAAGAGAGTGGAAAAACGGCAATAGTCGCTGGGATCTCATTGATCTTGTGCGCCTGACAGCGGCATTGAGGCCAGAAGGAATTAATTGGCCAATCAGAGATGATGGTCACATAAGTTTTAAGCTTGAGGAGTTAACACAAGCAAATGGGCTTGATCATGATCATGCTCATGATGCACTTTCAGATGTCCGTGCAACAATAGCGCTAGCAAAGTTAATAAAAAAGCGCCAACCAAAAGTATATGACTATGTATTTAATAACCGCAATAAGCATAAGGTTAAGAGTCTTTTGGATACCTTTAAGAAAGAGCCTGTCGTTCATATTTCAGGCATGTTTGGTGCTGATCGAGGCTGCCTTGCTGTAGTAATGCCTTTGTCAATGCACCCAATCAATAGTAATGGTGTAATCGTGTTTGATTTATCGGTTAATCCTGAACCGCTGCTATCACTGTCTGTTGAGGCAATACAGCAACGTTTATTTACACCAACTTCTAAATTGGCTGAGAGTGTTACCAGAATCCCCTTGAAGGTTGTCCATATTAATAAATGTCCTGTCATTGCACCATTAAAAGTTTTAAGGGAGGAAGACTGTGAGCGATTAATGCTAGATCTTACTGTGTGTGATAAGCACAGGCAGCTGCTTTTGCAGCAACCCAACTTATCAGAAAAAATACAGCAAGTTTTCTCTGCACCACAAGAGAGTGCAACTGATGACCCCGACTTAATGCTTTATTCTGGAGGCTTTTTTTCGGCAATCGACCGTGAGCGCATGAAGCAGGTTATTAGCACACCGCCAGATCAACTATCAAAGGCTGGTGGGGTATTTACTGATAAACGTTTAGATAAAATGCTCTTTCGGTACAGAGCAAGGCATTACCCAGAGCACCTAAATGCAGAAGAGAGCGAAATATGGCGAGCTCACTGTATTAAGCAAATGACAAGACCAGAACAATGTCATTTTGGTTTTCGGTTATTTATGGCAGAGCTGAATCAGGCCAAGCAAAAAATAGCTACCCAAGATCAGCAGCAGCTGCTCAATAGCATTGAGACATATGCTAGCGACTTGGCCTCTTCACAAGGCGTGGATTTAACCGACTTTCAATAAGGTGTTACCTGCCGGATAGACTAAGGGTGTTAATTAGATAACTTTCAAGCGCTGAAAATAGCTATTGATTGGAAAAAAATGAAGGCTAATAATAAAGTAGCAGCTTGAGCGTCTCGGGGAGGCTACCCATAGTTAGGTTAGCACATGTGCGCTAAGGTATTAGGTAAGAACGCCTTGCTCCAAGTTATGACCACTCTTCCATATAAAGCAATCTTAAGGAGGTTCCCACAACGTGAGATATTCTCTTGTAGAAACGCTCCTTCAGATTGGGGTATTTGGCTACACTTTGGAATAGCAAATGCTTAGCATCTTCATTACTTTTTACAATCTTA
>JAQYUY010000070.1:24333-49928 GCA_028728195.1 Endozoicomonas sp. (ex Botrylloides leachii) | reverse complement strand
CAAAATATGAGCAGAACATGATCTAAAAATTCAATTTCCTAAGCTGGTTAATACAAAAGACTGCGAAAATTTTGTCATTGAGCTTAAAACGGCGGAGTTGATCGGATCATGCAAAGCTCTCAAATAAAAAATGCAATGCGTGTAAAACACGGATTACCGAAGTTCTAAAAGTATATAGAAACTGAGGAATATAAACGAACCTATCGATATGAGTAGCTAAGCGAAAGTAGGAAAACGCTGCCTTTTGAGAGGTTTTGCAGTCCCAGCCTACCGTTATTAAGCCGCATCGCATGGTTTAGGTGGTGCTAAACCGTGTTAATTCGCGGTATTATCTACTTGAGGCACCGCAAAGCATCACAAACTTAGCGTAATATATTGTAACCTCCGAGATTATTCCTTAAAATAACCGCCCTTTATGGTCGGTCATGGTTTACCTTGACCGATCAGAGACTTTGAAAAAGGCGTAAAGCGCCAGAGACTCAACACAGTTGCCGGAAATCAACTACAGGAAATTCGTTTATGGTAACCATTCGCTTAGCTCGAGGCGGTTCTAAAAAGCGCCCTTTTTATCATTTTACTGTGGCCGACAACCGCAGAGCCCGTAACAGCCGTTTTATTGAACGGGTAGGTTTTTTTAATCCGCAGGCTCGTGGTAATGAAGAGCGTTTGCGTATTGATACAGCGCGCATCAACCACTGGGTTGGCCTTGGTGCAACCACCTCTGACCGCGTTGCTAAGTTGCTTAAAGAAGTAGCGGCATAACGTTGCGGGTTCAGTGGCATTGATGATGGAAGCGAAGACTAAGGGGCAGGCAACAAAGCATATCATTGTGGGCAGTATCACTGCCGTGTATGGTGTGCAAGGCTGGGTAAAAGTGTACTCTCATACCCGCCCCATAGAAAACATCTTGAACTATAGCTGCTGGCATATTAACCGTAACGGCCGTACTGAAGCCGTTGAAATTGATCAGGGTCGCCGCCATGGCAAGGGTCTAATCGCACACATTGTCGGCTGTGATCATCGCGAGCTTGCTAGAAGCTATTGCAATAGCGATATTATGATTTCAGCGGGCCAGCTGCCTGCTGCTGATGAAGACGAAATTTATTGGCATCAGCTAGAGGGCTTAACGGTATATTCCCGCACACAGGCAGGAGATAATGTTGTCTTAGGCAGCGTTAGCCACCTAATGGCAACCGGTGCTAATGATGTTTTGGTTATCAGCCCCTCAAAAGGCAGTGTTGATAAACGAGAACGGTTGGTTCCTTGGTTGCTTGACCAAGTTGTGCTAGAAGTAAGCCCAGAGAAAGGGTTTATACGGGTTCTATGGGACCCGACATTTTAGCGTTTATGACCTCTGTTATGGATACCTTTGGCAGGGCTAAAAACGAGGAAAACATGAACGCTGCATTGTGGTTTGGTGTCATTAGTCTGTTTCCGGATATGTTTCGGGCAGTGATGGATTATGGGGTAACTGGCCGTGCTATTAATGAGGGCTTACTGCGTTTGACGACGTGGAACCCTCGGGATTTTACCCATGATCGACACCATACTGTGGATGACCGACCTTATGGCGGTGGTCCCGGCATGTTGATGAAAATTCAACCTCTGCGTGACGCTATTCATGCAGCAAAAATGGCTGCAGGAGCCGAGACCAAAGTGATTTGCCTGTCTCCCCAAGGGCGTCTGTTAAATCAGACAGGGGTTCGGGAGCTGGCCACATCAAAACGGCTGATCTTGGTCGCGGGGCGCTATGAAGGCATTGATGAGCGGTTAATGCAAAACGAGATCGACGAAGAATGGTCGGTTGGCGATTATGTATTAACGGGCGGTGAGTTGCCGGCTATGACGCTAATTGATGCAGTTTCACGCTTTGTACCGGGCACCCTGGGTCACAAGGATTCCGCTCAAGAGGATTCATTCGCAACGAACCTTCTTGACTGCCCGCATTACACTCGGCCCCCTGTTTTTGCAGGGCAACTAGTGCCGGAGGTATTGCTTTCAGGTAATCACCAGCAGATTCAGCGCTGGCGACTGAAACAAGCATTGGGCAGAACCTGGTTACGCCGTCCCGATTTGCTAGAGAATCGGGCGTTATCCAGCGAGGAAGACAGTTTGTTATCAGCATTTATTAGAGAGTATACGACTAATACAACGGATAACTAATTGCTGAGCGAGTGAGCACCTGATTATTGGGTAACTGACTGAGTGGCATAAATTGACTGACTGGGAGCAAAATTAATGAGTAAACATAAGATTATTCAAGCGCTCGAAGACGAGCAGATGAACAAAGATATCCCAACCTTTGGGCCAGGTGATACTGTTGTTGTTCAAGTAAAAGTTAAAGAAGGCAGCCGTGAGCGTCTACAGGCGTTTGAAGGTGTTGTCATCGGTAAACGTAATCGTGGGCTTAATTCGTCTTTCACTGTACGTAAAATTTCTAATGGGGTGGGTGTTGAGCGTGCTTTTCAAATGCACAGCCCGATGATTGCGTCTATTGACGTTAAGCGTCGCGGTGCAGTGCGCAAAGCGAAGTTGTACTATCTGCGTGACCGCAGCGGTAAGGCTGCACGTATCAAGGAAAAACTTAACGCTTAACAATTTTTAAGCGTTATTAACCCATTTATTGCCTAGGCAACTGTGATCTGTGAAACGTTTTCCGGCGTTTTCAGAATAAAAAAACGACATTATGTCGTTTTTTTATTGCTTATTCATTTTATACCAATTTAATGTTTTAACTATGTTATTGCGTAGACCATCCAAATACTAGCGCTGCGTTGGCGCTTCGCAATAGTCTTGCTATTACTCATTATTCTTCCTTATTCTGAGGCCAGATTGCCCATGCTCATTAGGTTATTTAGAGACCACGACTGGTATTAGATAGTAAAATAATCAGTTGTTGGTTAAGTGTTGTGATGGAGGCTATAGTGTTGACTCTGATAATAAAAACGTATTTTTTTGGGGTAATCATTTGAAACCAGTTAAAGTGGGTATCTGTGGACTTGGTACGGTTGGCAGGGGTACATTTAATCTGTTGACTAGAAATAAATTGCTGATTGCTGACCGTGCTGGCCGCGATATTATTATCGAACAAGTAGGTGTTCGCCATGATAATCATTCTTGTGATACCACAGGAATAAAAGTAGTAAGGGATATTTTTGAGATTGCTAGAGACCCTGCTATTGATATTGTTATTGAGTTGATTGGCGGTTGTGATACGGCGAAACAGCTGATTATGCATGCAATTGAGCATGGCAAGCATGTTGTGACAGCTAATAAAGCTTTGATTGCAGAGCATGGTAATGAACTATTTCAGGCAGCACAACGCCAAGGCGTTATTATCGCTTATGAAGCAGCTGTGGCAGGTGGAATACCTATTATTAAATGCCTACGTGAAAGCCTTGTTGGTAATAAAATTAATTGTTTGGCAGGGATTATTAACGGCACGGGTAATTTTATACTAACAGAAATGGGCGATAAACAGCGACCATTTGCTGAGGTGCTAACAGAAGCGCAAGCTCTTGGCTATGCAGAAGCGGATCCAACATTTGATATAGAAGGTATTGATGCATGCCATAAGCTGACCATTATTGCTGCCATTGCCTTTGGTGCGCCGTTACAGTTTAATAAAGCCTATACCGAAGGTATTAGCGCGATCACACCGGTTGATATTGGCTATGCAGAAGCGTTCGGCTACCGAATAAAACATTTGGGCATCACGCGCCAACACAGCAGTGGAATTGAACTTCGGGTGCACCCAACATTATTACCTGCGCATCAGCCTATTGCGAGCATGAATGGAGCCTTAAATGCCATTGTTATCGATACCGATGCCCTAGGACAGACCATGCTATCAGGCCCGGGGGCAGGGTCAGAAGCGACCGCATCTTCCATTATTGCTGATATTGTTGATATCGTGCGGATTATTGATAGACCTGAAGCTGCACCTCATCCACTAGGATATAGCCCTGACCAGCTTAATAGGCCATCGCTACAGGTTCTTCCTATTACGGCTATTGAGTCTAGTTATTACTTGCGTATTCAAGCACAAGATCATCCTGGTGTTATGAATGCAATTACGCAAATATTAAGTGAAAAGGGAATTAATATAAATGCCATCACCCAAAAGGCTGTGCGGCAGGATTACTGTTATGCTGATGTTGTTATTATTACCGAGAAGGTTAAAGAAGCGCTGATGGATCAGGCGATTCAACACATTGAGTCTTTGCCTGACATAGCGGCACCGGTTATCCGAATTCGGATAGAACGAATGAACTAACTGTTTTTATTCGTTATTATAGCGGGCACAGTAACAATGCTCTGCGCCCTAACGTCCTGTAGGCAAAATAGGTTACAGTGTGAAATATATCAGTACGCGAGGAAAAAAAAGTAATAAAAAAAGCTTTAAAGAAGTATTGTTAGAAGGCTTAGCTGATGAAGGTGGATTGTTTGTACCAGAAAGTCTGCCTCAATTTAGTACTGCTGAGCTGCAATCGATGAGGCAAGTACCTTATAACCGGTTAGCCTATACACTAATCAAGCCATTTGTCGCTGATGATATTGCTGATAATACCCTAAAAAAATTAATTGATGAAAGCTATGCCCAATTTAGCCACCCTGCTGTTGCCCCGTTATATCAACTAGAGAGTAATCAATGGATATTAGAATTATTCCATGGACCTACTCTTGCCTTTAAAGATTTTGCTTTACAGTTATTAGGTAGGCTTCTAGATGTGGTGCTTGCAGATCAGGGCGAACAGGCGGTTGTGCTAGGTGCAACATCAGGTGATACTGGATCTGCGGCCATTGAAGGGTGCCGACATAGTAAAAACCTAGCTATTTTTATTCTTCATCCTCACCAGCGAGTATCTGATGTGCAGCGGCGGCAAATGACAACAGTGCTATCGCCTAATGTACATAATATTGCAATAAAAGGGGATTTTGATGATTGCCAAGCGTTGGTAAAAGCATGCTTTTTAAACCCGATGTTTCTTTCAGATAAGATACGCCTTGTTGCTGTTAATTCGATAAACTGGGCACGTATCATGGCCCAGGTCGTTTATTATTTTTATGCGGGATTACGATTAGGGGCCCTTGAAAGAGAAATAATTTTTTCAGTTCCCACGGGCAATTTTGGCGATGTCTATGCTGGCTATATTGCCAAAAAAATGGGGTTGCCGGTGCATCAATTCATTGTTGCTACTAATAAGAATGATATTCTTCATCGTTTTTTTCAATCAAATGATTATAGTCGTGCAATATTGCACCAAACGCTCTCTCCCAGTATGGATATTATGGTGTCGAGTAATTTTGAGCGTTTATTATTCAATGCGCATAATCAGGATGCCAGAACGGTAAAACAATTGATGGTTACATTTGAAGCCACAGGGAAATTAAGCGTTAAAGAAGAGGTTTGGAAAAGCTTAAAATTTGTGTTTGGAAGCTATGCCTCTACCGATGAAGATATTTGTCAGATCATAAAAGAAACCTATAAGCAGACTGGTTATTTACTTGATCCTCATACTGCTGCGGGCGTCAATGCAGCTAATAAAGTAAACCAACAACAAGCTTACTCAAATATCATACTGGCGACGGCACATCCAGCTAAATTTACAGATGCAATTAATCAAGCTAGGTTAAATACTGCCCAGACACCTACACATATAACTGAACTTTTTGATAAGGAAGAACGATTGACTGTGTTACCTAAAGGATTAGAGCCGCTGCAAACATTTATTCAGACACATTATGATAGATCTTGCTGAGGTTTATTATGCTCAGCGTGATATGCTTTCAGTGTTTTAATAAAGATTTCAAGCGCTTCAGTATCATAATGTTTGCATAGATCAAGCAAGTCGTTTGGGTAACGACCATACGCTTTTATGGTCTTCCAATGTAATGCTAGAGATGTAATGCCATCTATATCGCCAATCTCAAGTTTGGCATCAACCTGCTTGATAATATCGTCTATGATATCGAGAGAAACCGTTGGATCATAGACTGTTTTATTTTGTTCAATTAATGAAGGGGGTTTACTACTATTATTTAAACAGCGATAAATCTTCAAGAATAAGTCATTGACATTAAAAGGTTTTTCAATATAACAAC
Organism: Endozoicomonas sp. (ex Botrylloides leachii); assembly: GCA_028728195.1. Classification (GTDB taxonomy): domain Bacteria; phylum Pseudomonadota; class Gammaproteobacteria; order Pseudomonadales; family Endozoicomonadaceae; genus Endonucleibacter. The sequence continues at coordinate 43,823 of JAQYUY010000070.1, read as the reverse complement.
AAAAACAAGCGGTATTATTATTTTTAACTAATAACTGAGCATTATCGGTAATAATAAAGAGTTTATTCAAAAGGCGATCTGGCAATGCATTGCGTAAAGAACGTATTATTTCTTGGCCATTGTGGCCAACCAGTAAATCGACAATAAGTAGATCAAACAAGTCCTGTTTACAATGCGCTATTGCTTCTTTTATCGAATTGACCTGAATAAAGTTAAAATTACTATTGGAAAATATATTAGCTAATGTGTGATCATCTATATTCTTATCTTGTAAGATAATCAGTGATATATTTTTATTGATTGATTTTTGTTGCTCTTGGTTCAATCCGCTATAGGCGGGTTCTTTTGGGATAGATAAACCTGTAGGCAAAGGAAACGCCAAGCTAAAGTAAAAACAGCTGCCTATATCTTTCTGGCTATCAACCTGTAATAGGCCGCCCATGGCTTTAACAAGACTATAACTCAAAGCTAAACCAAGTCCTGCGCCTCCTTGCTTTCGACCTTCTTCTAGCTGGGTGAATGAAACAAAAAGTTTTTTTTGGTCTTCATTACATATGCCTATACCTGAATCCTCTATAAAAAAACATACCTTGTTTTTTTCTGAAGATACACGAATGGAAATACCTCCCTTTTTAGTAAATTTAACGGCATTGTTAATCAGATTAAGCAGGACTTGCCTAAGTTTTAGCTTATCGCCAACAACATATTCTGGAACCTTATTATCAATAACACATTGGAACAATAAACCTTTTTCTTTTGAAAAATTAGCTGTCATCAATTGAACTTCATTAATAATAGAAAATAGATTAAATGGTTTTTTATCGATATATATCTTATCGTTTTCTAATTTGGCAATGTCTAATATATTATTAATAAGATTGAGTAAATGCCCACCACAAGCAGCTATTGATTTTACTTTTTCCTTATAAAAATCAGAGAGGTATAAATCATTAAGCAATATTTGTGCATACCCTAGAACGCCATTTAACGGTGTTCTAAGCTCATGGCTCATGTTAGATAAAAATAATGTCTTTGCTTTATCTGAGCTTTCGGCTTTTTCTTTTTGATTAATGATTTCTTTTTCAATAGTTTTTCTTTCTGATATATCTCTAACCACAATAGAAATAAGTGATTCTCTATTGGTTGTAATCAAGCTGCTTGAAATTTCTACAGAAAATTTTTCACCTGATTTTTTTACACAAATGCTCTCATAACCTTCAATAGGTTGATAAGAAGACTTAGTGATATCCACTTCTTCTAATAAAGGAACTTTATATTTAGCGGTAGGCAAAAAGAAAATATCAACAGGCATACTGATAAGATCATTTGCATCATAGCCAAAAAGTTCGGATACTTTGTTATTAACAAGATTTATTATTCCATTAATATTGGTGATGATAACAGCATCAGGTGCAGAGGCAATAAGCGATTTAAATTTTTCTGTATCATTAACGCGCTCAGTAACGTCATTGACTAACCCTTCTATTACCTGTTGTCCTAACTTAATGCCAGGCATTAAGAATAAGAAAATTTCTACGCAACGAAATGAGCCATTTCGATGCCGTAATCTAATTTCAAAAGGCTCATTACATTGGCTGCTCATGACATTTTTTATTCTTTTATTAAATAAATCCTTTCCATTTTCGTCGTATAAATAGTTTTTAAATAAACCAATAAATTCATTTTTTTTATAACCTAAAATAGATTCGATAGATTTACTTGCATAAGTAATAAAACCTTTGCAATTTAAATTGAAGCAAAAATAATTTCCTGATAATTGACTGAATAAAAAACTGATATTATTAACTCGTGCATCATATAATTCTTGCCCTTTTTCATCAAGGCTGTCAATCAGTCTTTCAAAGCTGGCCTCTAGGTTATCGACTTCATTATAATTGCATTTTGTGCTTTTTAATGTACTGGATAGTGCATTTGGTTCAATGGAGGAGACATAGCAATTTACTTTATTGTTTAATTCGCGTATTGGCAATACAATTCGACCTAATAACCGCCAAAGTAAAAAAGTAGCAATACCAACGGCGAGTAAAGTCAGTAAAAAACAAGTCATAAGGTGACTATATACCGGCTTAATAATATCATCTTCAAGCATATAGGTCGTTAACATAAAGTCAGCTGACTTAAGTGGTATTGCGGTTGCCCAATAGGTATTTTTTCCGATTGAAAACCTATAGTAAAAAAATTGTTTTTGAAAGCATACCTTATTAAGTATGTTGATAAATAGAGTGTTTGGATTATAATGCTGTAGTTTTTTCATTTTATTCTTATAAAAAAAATTAAAAAAATTGATATTATTAATTTCTTGATAAGTAAAAAAATTGCTTATCAATTCTATTGGAGGCATATTTTTTATTTGCTCATTTAATATACGATGTTTTCTAGCTGATTTGCCTTTCGTGTATATGGTTGTACCTTTATTATCTCTCAAGGTAAAGTAGGGAGAAAAATAGACATTACCTGTTTTTTTCTGGTTACTACTTGATGCATTATGTAAATTATTACCGACACAAGAGGGAATAATATCAACTAAATGGTTGTTAGTGGCATTAAAGCATGAACATAGTTTGTCACCGTCAATATCGATATTGATAATATAGCTAATGGTATTACTAATAACAGGGACTAATAAAGTGATTACAAACTCATCTAGATGGGTTGGCTCTTTATTTGTTACCCAATTGAGCTGTTTGTTTTTATTATTTAATATGGTTGAAATTTCATTTTTAAGACTATGCTTGACATGCTCGTTATAATCACTTTTAAGTGTGTCTTTGCCATTATATGACCAATAAATAGCTTTTTTTTCTTTCATTTCATAATAAGATTTTATTCCAAATCCTAATATAGCGGTATTATTTTTTGTTTTTATGGTTAAAAATTTAGCTATGTTGCTTTTATTAAAATTATTATTTAGGGATAATATTTGTTGAAGAGACTCACCTATGGAAATTAATTCTCGTATATTTTCATCAATAAATGCACTGGTATATAAAGACTCCTGTACATGTTTTTTGCGCATCTCGGAAAGAAGCAAATAAAATGAAAAATATAGGCACGCCAGTGTCATTAGAAAATAGAAGAGCATCAAAGGTATTAAAATAGAAAGCATTATTTTTTTTCGTATGGGCGGCTTTTTCATAAAAATATTATTGCTATTCCGGATTAATACAACACATGACGATAAAAGCTAATAGTATGTATCATGCCTCGTTTGCTATTTCTGGCTCAGATTGGTACTTTATTTCAGACCAGTTAGGTGTTAACCAGTCTTTTATTGAGTCATGAGCAGCTTCTTTGGGTATTAATAGATAATCACTTAGTTTAAAGTGTTGTTTTTGATTGAAACGCAGTTGATCTGCGTTATGGTCAAGTATACTTCCACCGCAGGCAGTATAAATAGCATAAAAAGCAGCAAGATCAAACTCTTCTGTGGCATAGAGGTCATCGTTATTCTTATCTTGCTGTTCTTTAGGACTTTCTCTTTGTATGACAGCTGATAGCACAGGGGAAGCCTGTTTTATTCCGTCATGGTTTGATTGAATGATCTGGTCAGTTTTTAACTTTTCTCCAGGTTTTTTAAGGTGTAGTAAAGACAAGTAACGGTTTATTTGAACCTCTGCCGTGATAGATGGGTCAATTTTTATGCGCTCAAATAAATTGGTATGTTTATAACTGGATAAGATACTGTTACCGTTATCATCAAATGACATAATCCCCTTTGTTTCCCAGAATTTTGCCGGCCTAAAATGTCCTTGTTTACCTAAAGTGTTTGTTTGCACAAGAAGTTGAGCAGGGCAGTGTTCGATTTCATTAACTGACCGTAGTTGAGTAACTTTGTTTATCCGGTACTTATTTTTGTCAGGTAGTTTTACATAAGGTAGAGTCTTCGTTCCCCCGTATATGGTTATACCACGGTTATTATTTTCATCTGTAATAAAGGGGCAATGAATAACCCCGAAGACAGGTATGGCCCCGCACTCATGCTGGTTTTCCATAATAGATATAAATACGCTAATATTATTTTTTATCTGCTGGTCTGAGGTATTTTGGGTAAGATCTTGTAGATAGCTTGACCCGTCTAATGGGTCCGCCAATATATACAAACTATAGCCTTTCCTTTCAGCTAATGGCGTAGTTGATTCTTCTGTTACTATAGGAAGAGCACTTATTTTCTCTCTTTTAAACCCCTGATTAAGCAATGCTATAAGCACAGAATTGGCTTTAGTATCCACCGTTGTTAAAATAGATCTATCACTTTTACAAGGTTCTACCGTATATTGATTTGCTTCAACATCGCGGTAAATAACCGTGCCAACTTGCTCTGCCACATCAATTAGAAGATCTGATAGCTGCTTTGCAAGGTCATCATTATATTCATAACAATCATTGGCATGACTTGCTCTTAGGTATAAGATCGCAGTTGATAAGACGATATAAAGTATGTATTTTACAATTGCCTTATACTTTGTTGGTATTGATATTATGCAGCCGAGCACGGCAGAAAAACCCCTTAATCGTGATAAAAAATGATGATATTCCATGCAGATTCTAGGATAGTTTAAAACCAGCCATGCCATATATTTTTTTTACTTTATTGATATGGCATCATATTTAACAGATTTAAAATCACTCACATAGTCTAACTGTTTATTATGACCATTTCGTTTTATTCAAAACAGGTATTAAAAATATTTTTTTTCATTAATGCTGTTTGTCTTTCCCAGCATAGCTATGGCGATAGTCCTTTTTTTGCTTGGATTAGCTACCTCAATGAAAAACTTAATCAGAAAAAATACGTTGCTGAAAAGTTAGAAGAATCATCTAACAATGCCGACCTAAATGCTATTTTATCCGATGACAAGTGGCATGAGATATTCAAAAAAGAAGATGATTATATGGTAGATCTTAATGCGTCGACTGATGCAGATAAGAGAGTGCCCAATGTTGTGGAATTATATAAGTCTGATCAGCCCACACTAGTTGAGGAGAATGAGGCTATGTTAATGTTTAGTGGTTTAGAGGTAAACCCTATAAACGCTATTATGCAAAAAAAAAAATTCCATACCATTGACAGCGGGCAGTTGTTTTACTTGAGGAATAACGAAGATATTAAACAATATTCAATTGAGACTAAACAAACAGAAAGCTTAAAAGCGCTTTATGGTTATCATAGCCAGTATGAAGCTATGTACATAAAAAAATCAGATGTACACAGAACTAAAATTGTACCTACTGATTGTCCTAGTCAGATTGCTTTGGTGGACACGCTTAAGATTGGCTCCACTTCGTTTCAGCTAGCCACTGTTATATTTTTATTAAATAGCCAACCAGTCGTTCCATGGGGAAAGGATGCTGGGGATACTGATAACCCATCAATTGTTAAAACCATTAATCATGCAGAAGTGTCTAATAGTGAGGTTAGCTGTCATCGGGCTATTGCTGATTGGATAGAAAAAAACAATTGTAATGGCAGGAAAGAATTAGTTAGTCATCTTTTCTCAATAAGAGGAATAGGTTGGACCTGTGCCGCTTATGCCTTTATAGGACCACCAGAAGACCAACAAAGCCACTCATCAGATGGTTATCAGGCAGCATTAGCAGATATAGAAAAAGAAACAGGCTATAGTGAGCAAAAAATTATTGAGCACATGTCAGGTCGTGTCCTCAAGATATTTAAATGTGAGGCTGCCACTGAAGAGTCAGCTAAATATATTTTGAAGGAATATGAGTGTACTAGTCGGTTTCACTTTGCAGTAGGAGTACCATTATTTGCATCTTATACCAGTTATTTTCATACCAATGCAGTGGATTTTAACAATGAAATTAAATTTTTCTCTGTGCAAGAAGATATAGCGCCAGGTCGTTTTATTCATGAGTTAATTAAGGGGGAGACTAAAGAGGCAAAAGAAGTTATTGATCAGTGTACAAAAGATGGTATTAAAGAGATGAAGGAATTTATATTTAATTCGGTTTGTGAGATTATTGATAATTTTAGTAATTATAAAAAGTTTGTTGTGAATGATAATATTAAGCTTGGCTTTGATTCTAACTGGAAAAATCTAGCATTAGACCTTGATAATGTTGTAAAAGTTGTTGACTATTCACCACCGGAACTAGAGTACAATGGTGAACGGACTCACTGCTACATGATTTTTAATGGCGATAGCCAAAAATCAGATGCTCAATATGAGATGGAGCTCACCATGCCTTGGGCTATGATTGTTAAGAATGTTTATCACACAGTAGGCCAGCTGTGCTACTTTATTGCGCTAGTTTTCATGGATGGAGGTGAAGCAGATGATTACATAAAAGAAGATGAAAATGTAAGAGATGATAATCAATGGTATATAAAAAGTTTTGCTAATTTTATTAAAAAATACCCTGATCTTAAAGGATTAGAATCAGAATCAAAGACAAAATGCGCAATTGAAATCGCTTTGAAAAATGAAACAATTTCAAAAGACATTTCAACTAAGTTCCGCAATCTTAGTGAACAAAGTAAGAGTGCATTGTTAAATATATCTTTTACATGTGGTGAGAATGATGGAAAAGGGTTTCCATATCATGAGTACTTTAATGATATATCAAAAGTAATATGTAGTGCCAATAAAGTTGATTTTTTTCAGAGAAGCACCTCATTTGTTACGTACCGGAAAGAAGAGGAAAGCAATAATTTACACCGTCCAAGATCAGTATCAGATGGAGCTCATCTGAAAAAACCGTCATCGCGTCGTGAAAAGTACACTCACTATTTATTGGCTGTTATCGGCGGTATGATAGGAAAAATAACTGAAATGAGATTGCAGCGAACATCCTCAGCCGTTGAGGATATGGCGGTTGGGCTCAATGGAAGTCACGAAACGAAAAAATTGGTTGGTAATTAAAGTAGGATAACAAAGTCCCCTGATGTTAATAGCCTATCGTTAACCTTTTGTACTAGAGTAGCTTCTTCTGCAGTAGTGTTTTTATGCGATTCAGGCTAAAAGTATTTTGTTTTCTATGGTGGGCTAGAAAAAACGCGTATTATTGTTTTTATTCGAAGCATAAGGTGCTGCTGTAGTTGTATTTAAATCTATGTTATCTCCATTATAAAATACATAAGAATTGGTGATGCATTATATGTGTTAGACCTCGATTGACCTGTCTTATCACTATGCGACCATTAGGCGTTTTGATTTCATAGCAATCATTGACGTTAGTTGCTCTGGCAGATTAGCCAGCAATAGATCTACGTCAGCAACAAAAACAATCAGCGCGGGTTGTTCTATGCTTGGAGCCTAGCTTTAAGCGTGTTATAGCCCATATTTATATTGACCTTAGTTCGGCATAAACAATTGGCTTAATAGCATAATGGCAAACCTAATTAAGGTTAGGGTAGAACGCTGTGCTAATAAAGATCTTTTACTAGGTAGGGCCTTTGAGCGACTTTTGGCCCAAAGCACGGCTATATTTTTTTACATTATTAAACAGCGTTTTTTCTTCTTTTCACTGGGTAGAGGGTAACCGTTCCTCGTTCTGTTCATTCAGGTGCCATAATTTCAGGGGCTGGTCAAAAAGGTCCCCGATATGGCCCCAAGAGTTCGATACCAGCCGGCTGTCAGACAAGTTTGTTAACGCACTCAATCTGTGGGCAGCACCTGCCAGCGTTGCTATGCATTGATTCCCTTCTGATTCACTCAAGTCCCACACTTTTATGGTACTGTCCCAAGAGATCGATACCAGCCGACCGTCAGGCAAGTATATGAGTTCATTTATCCCGAGGCTATGACCTTCTAGCGTTGCTACGCATTGGTGCCCGTTCGGTTTGTTCCAGTCCCACACTTTTATGGTATTGTCCTCAGAGCCGGTTACAAAGAGGCCTTCAGGCAATGATGCGATGGCATTTATCATGCCAGAATGACCTTTCAGCGTTGCTACGCATTGCTGCCCATTCGGTTTCTCCAAATTCCACACTTTTATGGTATTGTCTGAAGAGACTGATACCAGAATATGATCAGACAATTTGATCATTTTATGAATTGCGGCGGTATGGCCTTCCAGCGTTGCTACGCATTGCTGCCCATTCGGTTTCTCCGCATCCCACACTTTCAGAGTATTGTCCGAAGAACCCGATACCACTAGCTTGTTAGGCAATGTTATAACGCAATTAACTGAGCCGGTATGACCTTTCAGGGTTGCTATGCATTGATGCCCATTCGGTTTCTCCATATCCCACACTTTCACGGTTCGGTCCGCAGAGCACGACACCGGCCGACCGTCAAGCAATGCTGTGACTTGATGCACTATGCCGGTATGACCTTCCAGCGTTGCTACGCATTGATCCCCGATCGGTTTATTCAGGTCCAACACTTTAAGGGTATTGCGTGAAAGCGAGGTATTGGGCTGATACTGGTATTGGTTCTTGGCCGTAGGCGGGGGGTAGCCCGCAGAGCTGAAAACTAGCTGACCGTTAGGCAGTGTTGTGAGTACATTCGACGGGCCGGTATAACCTTCCAGATTTAGCGGTTGATAATCTTTCATTTTCGGTGACTGCAGGTATTTATTGCTTTTCCATCGGTGGTAAGCAAGCCGAGATAAAGCATCATCAATGTCATAACCTGGAACAGGGGGTATCTCCATATGTTCAATTGACTTCCTATATGCGTTTTTATTAGCGCCATAATATTTTTCAGATAGTACTTTCAGTTTTTCATTTACATTAAGTAGGTTGTCCAATATTTCACCAATATTAGATAATTGAGTCAATTCTTCAAAAATAGGTAGCTGTGCTATAGATAAAATTGATTTATTTGGTAGTGAGTCTAAGGGATTAGCTAACTGATTATTTTGAATCTGTTCTGAGGGCCTAGCTGTCGACTCTGAACCGGTAAGTATGTTGTTTAAGTTGCTATGGGGAAGTGTGGAATTAGCATTTACTAATACAGGCCCTTTAACTTGATTTATTTGATTTTGAATATCACCGGTAACCTGATTTATTTTATTTTGAATATTACCTGCAACTTGATTTGTTTGATATGGAAGCTCACCATTAACCAGAAGTGTTATATTGTCATGGTCATCTGAAATACTACTATCGAAAGATATGGGATGAGCATCTGGTGATAAAAGTCCTCTAACTTGACGTACCTGATATTGAATATCATATTTAACCTTGCGCTTTGGATTTTTAGGCTGACCTGTAACCGGATCTACTTGATTTGGAAAAATAGGAAATTTAACTAGAAATGCTTGATGTTCAATACCAGTAGATGCTGTCATCGACTTAGCATACCTTACCATTCTTTCTTTCTCGCGTTGCAGGGCCATTCTCTCATGAAAGGTATTGTCAGGCCATATAGCGCTAAAGTCAGGACAAGACCCGTCCGGAACTATATATACAGAACCACCTGTCGTCTTAGCAAGGCGACATAGGGCACCAAGACCAGATGATGGCACATTTTTTTTAGTGGGTTCCACAGCACTTCTATCAGTGATATTCGTATTACACAAGCCAGAGGGAATTTTTGATACAGGCATTTTATCTTCATCCTAAAATACATAAGAAATTTATTAAGTAGTGAATTTTTAAACAAATAGCATAAATAGCCAGAAAAATTCGATTCATATATTTTTTAAAAATCTATTAAGTATTTATACTTTTTTATTGATATTCGTTTTATTCTTTACCGACCATTCACAGAGTTTTATTCTGATAAAGCTTTAATCCTAAAAAGAGGTATAAATTATTCTGGCTTTTTAAGATTATATAATTTTATGGATATGTCATTATTAATGCAGTTAGTATTCCTAACAATTAAAATGCTCTTAATTTTTTATATGATATGTCACTGATGTTTTATGTTAATGAACGGGTATCTTGGGGCTGTTGCGTAAGACTACTCATGTTGAAATGTTGGTATAACTACAAAGTACAAAAATCAATTGAGTAGCAAGTAGTATAGGAAATGATCCCCCCTACAGAGAGGCCAGAGCTATGCTGGAATTCACTACAAGCCTCTCAAAAAAATCACTTAGTATTTCATAAAGCGTTTTTTTGAAAGGACAGCATAGCCAATCCATTGGTTATTAAACTAGTTGAATCATTGAGATAAAGGGACAAGAAGCGGCTGATCAACCACTTGATTGACCGTAATATGTTGATCCACCATATTATGTGACTGATACCAGTGAATCTGATGTTTAAGGCTATTAAGATCAATTCCACCTTGGGCATCAATATAAATAGGAAAGGAACTCACTGCTACGGGTGTTAGCTTAGGTCTTACATAATGACCGATAATGGTAGCTGCTTGATTCCTCATAGGTGCTTGAGCAAGAAGTCTCTCTGTGGAATAGATAGCTGGGCTAGAGGTGTTGAATAACAAATGGTATAAAGAGCACCCTTTCCTAAAGCCGGTAAGAAATTTCTCTACTCCCTTTCTTTTATGGTCAAGTAATTTGGATGAGGCAAACACAGCAGTAACTTGCCAAGGCGTTTCATCACCAACATAGCCGAGGATATGTCCTTCGTTTTTATTTTGAAGCTCACGAGCAACCATTCCAGGAATAATAACACTATCGACTTGTGATTTTGCAATGGCAGTACGCATGGCTTTAACAGAGCCCAAAGGTACCAACTTGATCTTTTTTTCGAGAGAAAAATGATATTTATCAGCTAATAGCCCAGCAATATAATGAAAAGTAGAACCGATATCAGTAACCCCCATAGAAACATCTTGCAATTGTTCAGGTTTACGAATACCTGCATTCCATTCTTTATTTGAAACAACGTAAGCAGACCCTTTCCAACCTCTAACCTCTCTGGAGCTGCCAGCAATTATTTTCAGCTTCCCTTTTGCTGCAAGGTTGTAAACAGCCGCTGTCAATCCTGTCAACCCGATATCAACATCGCCTGATGCTACTGCACGTGCCACTTGTTGTGCTGAGTCAAAGGACAATATCTTTATATTAATACCTTGCTCTTGAAAAAAACCCTCTTTTTTAGCCAGTTGCACAACCCCGCCTGACATTAATTTCAGCATACCTATGCGAAGTGTTTCAGGCGTTTGATGAATGACGGGCTGTGTATTACCAAAGCAAGGTAATGTAAACAGAAATAGGGCAATACTCAAAAATGTCTTTATTTTACTCACTATAATTCACCATAAACATCGATATTGGTTAGTTAAGTTACCAATAAAGTGACTCTTTCAAACCACTTTAGCTACAACAATTCACAGCAACCCAGAGTATATACCCAAGTGAGTTGGCTTTTCCTCGGCGCTTGGCAATAGCAATTCTGGACCAACCTTTGGACCTCAACAAAACGACTTTTATGAAGTCTTACTTACAAGCATTCCGTGAGGTTGTATATTGAGATTCCGATGCTGTTTGTTGCTGAGGTATCAGTGCGCATGTTGGCAGCCGCATAGCCTGCATAGGTTGTAAAAAAAATGACTAGGAATCAACCACTTTCAATGTTAGCGAGTATATTAAAACGCCATATCATTTATTTGCTTATCCGGCAATAGATCATTCATGAAATATCGTCGGGCTATCATATTATTGTTATTGCTTGTGGCAACAATCGCTAGAGCCGTGCAGATGCGTGCTCAAACTGTTTAATGGCAACCTGAATACCCTGAAATAGGTTAATCATTACTTAGCGCATATGATGCATCACAAAAAAGGACACTTTCTTATGAAGAACTAGGGTTCTAGTATCTGTGAAGTTGGAACAGTTTTTCACGGACACTTTTTCGAAAATTTGACGGTGTTGATTGGTAATGTTGAAAAAATACTCGGCTGAAATAGTCTGGATCGTTAAAGCCGGTAGAGAGTGCAATTTCTGCAATACTGAGATTAGAATTTTTTAACAGATCCCTCGACTGACGTAATCTAATTTGTTTTAAATAGGTTAGTGGAGATAGGCTGGTAGCATTTTTAAAACGTCTACTTAGGGTGCGGCGCTGTAATCCAGAAAGTGCACTCATGTCCGCTAGCGTGATGTGTTTAGAATAGTTATTAGTTAACCACTCTTGCAATAAAACAATCGCTTCATCTTGATGATGTGACAATTGACCTGATGAAAAACAGGTTTCTTCGTAAGGTTTTCTTATTTCATGAGAAAATTGTTGCTCTACCTTGAGTGCGATGGAGACCCCCATCATCATTTTAATTAAATGAACCATGAGGTCGGCGATTGAGTTGACACTGCCTGCACAGTAAATACGATTTGATTGGGTAATCAAGTGGTGTGGTTTGAAATTGACCGCAGGATAATAACGCTGGAGTTTTTCTAGATAAAACCAATGAGTGGCCGCTGGTTGATCATTAAGCAGACCTGCTTCTGCTGGAAAAACAACACCGGTTCCGCCCACGGATATCAAGGCATTCTCTTGATATTTTTGTTTGATCCATTGAACCAGGGGCTGATTTTTTTTGAGTTGAGAAAGCGGATTTCTCCATAAAGCGGGCACCAGTATAAGGTCTACAGGAGCCACTGCTGAATAAAGGGTATCTGGCGATAGAGTTAGACCACCTGTAGCTGAAACAGTCGTTAGAGAAGATGAATAAAAATGCACCTTGGTGCTATATCTATGGGAGCCCTTGAGCTGACTATAAGTAACAGCCGCTTCAAGCATTTCTAATGGTAGGCTAATGCTAGTCGCGATCATATGTTCCACAAGAGGCACAGCAATGGTGAAACATCTTCGTTGTTGAGCTGTATTTTTTTTCATTAGGGAGGCTGAAAAATCCAGATTTTTGACTTAAATATACAGTTTAATTGAATTATTCAAGGGTAGAATATAAATAACATTTATTTTGCTGTTTCAATGAGAAAATCACGTGTCTAAATTACCTGTTATCGTTGCCCAAGGTGGTATTAGTTCTGCGGGAAGAACCTCAGGATTCCATGGCTATCGCCGGTTAGTGATTGATGCCCTTTGTCAACGGGATAAACAACATACCCTAAAAGCATTGGCGGTGCTTGATAGTCGTGAAAATAGTGATACAGAACAAGCTATTTTGGACAACAGTTTAGTTCGTCGTTTGGATAATAGTTTATTCGATAGCCGTGCTATCTACCATCATCATGCACTTGATATGCAACAGTGCTCTACGTTAGTGCTAAGCGACCGTCGCTTACCTAACCCATTGCCTAAGGGCTGGGCCGTGATAAAACGTGAACAAGGTCGGGTGCATTTAAACGTATCTGCCCCGCATCGGCTCATGCTACCTTCTAATAGAGCGATTGCTGTTAACGCAGCGGGACAATTGCCTACGGGGTTTCATCCAGAAAAGTTATATCAGTCACGCCACCATCCCCGATCATTAGCGATGACGATTTATGGCGCATCTGATGCTATTCATTCATCGGGCTTGGATTGGAATGGCTTAAAAGATCAGTTATCGCCAGATCAAATAGCAGTGTATGCCGGCAGTGCTATGAGCCAACTAGATACTAACGGTAACGGTGGTTTACTGCAGGCTAGATTACTAGGGAAACGAGTGACGTCAAAACAATGCCCGCTCGGTTTTGCAGAAATGTCAGCTGATTTTATCAATGCCTATATTTTAGGGTCTCTTGGGGAGACTGGTACCAGTATGGGCGCCTGCGCTACTTTACTGTATAACCTTCAGAAAGGGGTTGAGACGATCCGCATGGGTAAGCACCGTTTGGTAATTGTCGGTAATAGTGAAGCCCCAATCACACCAGAGATTATAGATGGCTATGCTACGATGGGCGCACTGGCAAGTGATGATGCCTTAAGAAAGCTTGATCATTTGAGTGCAGCAGAAGACCCTGACTGGCGTCGATCGTGCCGCCCTTTTGGTAATAATTGCGGTTTTGTGTTAGCAGAGTCATCTCAGTATTTTGTGCTAATGGATGATGAGTTGGCGCTGTCTTGTGGTGCGGAAATTTTAGGAGCTGTCGGTGATGTATTTATTCATGCTGATGGTTATAAAAAATCTATTTCTGCACCGGGAGCTGGGAATTACCTAACAGTGGCAAGAGCGGCAGCGCTTGGACGAGCGATTGGTGGAGAAGAGACCCTTCGTAAAGGCAGTTTTGTGCAGGCTCATGGTACCGGAACACCTCAAAATCGAGTCACTGAGTCTCATATTATCAATGAAGTGGCAAAAGCATTTGGTATTGAGCAATGGCCTGTATCGGCTGTAAAAAGCTATGTGGGACATTCTATTGGTGCTGCAGCAGGTGACCAGATTATGTCAGCTCTGGGCAGCTGGCGTTATGGTTGGCTGCCAGGAATTAGTACTATTGACGGTTTGGCAGAGGATGTACATAGTGAGGCTTTAAATATTGTTCAGCGCCATTATCAATTGGATAGAGCCAATGCAGGGTTGGCTTTGGTCAATGCGAAAGGCTTTGGTGGTAACAATGCTACGGCACTGATGCTCAGCCCTCAGTTGACACAGAAAATGCTGATGGCTCGTCATGGTGGTCAAGTAATGAAACGGTGGGAGATTGCTCAGGAGAGGACCATAGCACGACAAACTGAATATGAACAGCGGTCGCTGCTCGGTACAACTGAGCTTATTTATCAGTTTGGTATGGGGGTTTTGTCCGATCAAGATCTAGCAATCAATGATAAACAGATTAAGATAGAGGGATATGGTAAACCCATTAATCTTGAGGTAGAAAACCCATTTTGGTCATACTGATAACTAATGCCAACGCAATGCTAGTGTTTGGGTGGTCAGCGTCATAGCGTAGTTAGAAAAGATGATTGGCATGACGTTTAAAACAATGTTGATGAATTGTTATATTGACCTGTTATAAAAATTGATCGCTTTCATTTAGGTTAACGCTGGAGTGTGTTATGAGAAAGCATTTACTGATGCCATTGATGCTCATACTGCTGTCCCACGAGGCGGTAGCAAATCAGTCTGGCAGATTGAATCTAGATAGTGCGGTCAATAGTGAGCTGACATTATATTCAGATAAAACACTGGTGAGACAATCGTTTGATAGTTTGCCTAATAAAGAAGGCCAGTTGGTATTAGAGGGTGTGGGTAGTGGTTGGTCTGAGGCCAGTATCTATATGGAATACCGCAGTGGAAATAAACACTTTTTTCCAGAAAAAATCAGCTGGGATCGTAGCAGTCTGGATCGCGATACATTATATAGCAAGTTGGTAGGTAAGGCGGTTGAGCTGATGGGGGGGGGGCTTAATGTCCCTGTGCAAGGTGAGTTACTGGTTTATAACAAGGGTATGGGCTTGGTTCAGGGCAGTAATGGTCGACAATATGTTGTTGACTTAAATGATGCTCAGGGTGTTAGGCTGGCATTTAGAGAGCCTGTGTTTAATGCTGATGATTATACCGATCGCATCACGGCGTATTTTGGGAAGGAAAAGCCAGAAGGTAGATTAGTGCTTTCTTATTTGACGCCATCGCTTAGCTATACCCGTTATTATCGATTAACTCAGGATGCAGAAGGTAAAGGGAATTTGCAACAGCGGGTGCTTATTCGCAATGATTCACTAATAAATTATAAACAGGCAACAATACGTCTTGTGTCTGGTAATAGACAGTTAATGCCTGTCGGATATGCTAATGCATCATCATTGCGTGCGGCACCTGCCTCTGTTGGATCTGAGTATACAGATGAAAGGGTTGGAGAAGCTGTTGTCAATCAGATACCTGGTACGGTGACGCTTGACCGCTACTCAACATTGCAACTGACACCCTATAGACAAGCGGGAATCACTTTTGAAAAACGTTACGTTCTTGATATCTATGGCCGGTCTTTTGGTGGACGTTCATTAAGTTTGGAGCGACCAAAGTTAGTACTTCGTTTTAAAGCAGGCGCAGACTTTCCTGCCGGACGTGTCGACATGTATGAACGCAGTGCTGATGGTTCTATTATATTAAGTGGACGTGCTCAAATGCCTGAAACCCTTAAAGGTGATCAGGCGGTGTTAAGCATGGGCAAAGCTTTGGCTGTTCGTATCCAGCGGAAACAACTGTCTAGCCAGCAACGGGATGATTCAATACAACATCGCTGGCAGGCAATTCTTTACAATGACCAAAAAGAAGCAGTCACTGTTATGCTAAGCTACCATGACAATAGTTTGCTAAAACTAGCGGATGTTGAAGGCGGCAAGTTGGAAAATACGTCTATTATTGAGGTAAAAGTGCCAGCAGCTAGTAAACGGCAGATTACTTATACCGCCATTTATGGCCGTTAATAATATGAGGCTGGCAATTAGACTTGATCTGTAAAAGGGTAGAAAACGTTATGGTCAAAGTGTTTAAGGATAATGCCCAATCCATTGGTAATACGCCACTGGTCAGACTCAACCGGCTTGCACCAAGCTATAATATTGTAGCAAAAATTGAATCTAGGAATCCGGCAAATAGTGTCAAATGTCGCATAGGCGCTAGCATGATAAATGATGCTGAGCGCTCGGGAAAACTTAAAACAGGAATGTCGCTGATTGAACCGACCAGTGGCAATACAGGGATAGCGCTTGCTTTTGTTGCTGCGGCACGAGGCATACCTCTGACATTAACTATGCCTTCTTCTATGAGCCTTGAACGAAGACAAATTATGAAAGCATTTGGGGCTAAGCTGATACTGACTGATCCGGCAAAAGGTATGTCGGGAGCAGTGGCTGAAGCATTAAATATTGTGGAAACCGATCCGAAAAACTATCTGTTATTACAGCAATTTAAAAATCCTGCTAACCCTAGAATTCATGAAGAAACCACTGGGCCTGAGATATGGAATGATCTAGATGGGGATATTGATGTTTTTGTTGCCGGAGTTGGTACAGGAGGAACGATAACGGGTGTTTCTCGTTATTTGAAAGAAACGAAAAAAAAATCGATTGTATCTATTGCGGTTGAACCCGCTGCCTCGCCAGTTATTAGTCAAACATTAGCAGGACAGGTGATCAAGCCTGCCCCGCATAAGATTCAGGGCATTGGTGCTGGCTTTGTGCCTGATAACCTAGATCTTTCCCTGTTGGATAAAGTAGAAAAAGTGACTGACCAAGAAGCGATGGATATGGCGCACAGATTGACCAAAGAAGAGGGCATTCTTTCTGGTATTTCTGGAGGCGCAGCGGTTACAGTTGCCTTGCGTATTGCACAATATCCACAATATAAAAATAAAAGTATTGTTGTCGTTATCCCTGACTCAGGGGAACGCTATTTGAGCACGGCTTTATTTGCAGCGATGTTCACTGATAAAGAAACGATTCAATAGTTTTTATAAATAGTTAACTCATTACTAAAAAGTGTATAGAAAATACCAGTTGCTCCATTGTGTGACTGATGCAGTCAGCTCTTATACCAATCGAGTTGTTTAACCACGCTATTATGCTAACCATCCGAACTTAGCACTGCATTAGAATGTAGCGTGGTCACTATTTATGGCATTATCAATTGCGATACAATACACAAGGCTTAATGTTGGCTAAATTAGGTTGGTTTTTCCGTTTATTTGCATAACTATAACAAATACCAGCTGGATGAAAAAATATTATGCGATTGGCTTGAGAAGTGAAATTTAAAAAACCAACTATAATCAAGAGCATTTTCTCGGTGCAGACAGTCAACTTATTGTTGGTTTTAACGAGGCGTTATACAACACCATTTACTGTAAAAGGTTACTATTAATGAATAGGCAGTTCTTCAGTTTAGCCATCGGCACGGGAACAGTGAATCAAAAAGGAGAGTGGCTGGAGGTCTTTTACTCTCGCCCACTGCTACACCCTAATCCCAGCTTATTGAATAGCCTTGTT
This sequence comes from Endozoicomonas sp. (ex Botrylloides leachii), assembly GCA_028728195.1. GTDB lineage: Bacteria > Pseudomonadota > Gammaproteobacteria > Pseudomonadales > Endozoicomonadaceae > Endonucleibacter. The sequence continues at coordinate 26,049 of JAQYUY010000070.1, read as the reverse complement.
CCTCTACTTAAATATACGGGAGGTAATACTTTTATACCAATAGATAGTACCACTTGCCACGCGCTGGAGACGGTATTTAGGAATCAACAGCAAAGTCAACTGGCAGATGATATAAAGGCTTTAGAGACCAGTAAGCAACCAAGGGTCATTACAATTCTAGAAACAGATGCGGCGCCTACATCAACACCCGAAGTCTACCTTAAATTACAGCTAATTTCTCATAGGCTGATCAAGCCAAACCAGATTAATTTACAAGGTATCTTTGCTTTACTGCCTAATGTTGCTTGGACTAATGAAGGTGCTATTGATATAAATGAGCTACCGCAGCGGCAATTTCAGGCTCGTTTAGCAGGTAAATTGCTCTCAGTTAATAGTGTCGATAAATTTCCAAAAATGACCGATTATGTTGTGCCTTCTGGTGTGCGTATTGCTCATACAGCTAGAGTCCGCCTTGGCGCGTATGTTGGTGAAGGTACAACAATTATGCACGAAGGCTTTATGAACTTTGGTGCTGGCACTGAGGGGAAAAGCATGATTGAAGGTCGGGTTTCCGCAGGAGTCATGGTGGGTGAAAATTCAGACCTAGGAGGAGGATGCAGTACAATGGGCACGTTGTCAGGTGGTAATGATATTTTGATTTCTGTTGGTAGCCACTGCTTAATTGGCGCTAATGCAGGTCTGGGAATACCGCTTGGGGATCGTTGCGTTATTGAAGCCGGTTTATACCTAACTGCTGGTAGTAAAGTGCAAATACTGGATGAAAACCACCAACCTGTAGAGAGGGTTAAGGCTGAAAAGCTGAAAGGAAAACCTGACCTATTATTTCGTCGAAACTCTGTTACAGGCGCTATTGAGTGCTTGACCAATAAGTCAGTTACGGTTTTAAACGAAGAACTTCATAACCATAACTAGTTTATTACCAGAGTACAGGAAAGTTTTCCTGATTTCGTTATGACGGTAGCAAAATCATCGTAACTTCTGCCCCAATGCGGGGGAGGTGAGTAAGAAGGGCGTGTGTAATATTTGCCATCAAACTAAATCCGGTAAGTCGATTATATTGATTGCTTGAATCCAGCCCTATGGGATTATAGGCATAATAAAACACCCTGTTATTGAGTGTGTTTTAGCAAATTAAATACAAAATTAGCTATTAACAATTATCAGTCAAGTCTAATTGCGTTTTACAATAGGAATGTCTTTATGCCATAAATACGAAATTAACCTATAAGAAAAATAGTAATAATGGTCAATATAAAAACTATCTGATGCTAGTATTTGTATGGTATTAATCGGTTAGTGATTCGAGTAGAAGGGTTGCTCCAACAAGTATCAACAGAAAGCCGGTTAAAAATATAGGGTTCTTGTAGCATTTAGATATGTTGGTTTGATCGCGTAAAAAGATCAGTTAGTTTATGGATGGGCTGTATTATGACTGAAAAATATATTGGTCTGATGTCGGGTACCAGCATGGATGCTATGGATGCTGTATTAGTTGTTTTTCATAATAATCAGCCAGAAATTTTGGCAAGTCATTCCAAAAAAATACCAGAGGCTTTACGTAGGTTAACGCTGAAATTATGCAAAAGTGACCGCGATGAAATTGAGCGACTAGCCATTGCGGAGTGCGAAGTAGCTCGACTATCGGCTCAAACTGTTAACGAATTGCTGGAGCAATGTGGTGAGCAACCCGAGCATATCAAGGCTATTGGTAGTCAT
>JAQYUY010000070.1:0-24323 GCA_028728195.1 Endozoicomonas sp. (ex Botrylloides leachii) | reverse complement strand
GCGGCATTTACCTGATGTTGGTTACACACTGCAAATAGGCGACCCAAACCTAATAGCAGAACTGACGGGTATTGCGGTTGTAGCTGATTTCAGGCGGAGAGATATTGCAGCTGGCGGGCAGGGAGCGCCTTTAGTACCTGCTTTTCATAAGGCTATCTTTTCTAGTCAAAAAGAGGCAAGAACCATTGTTAATATTGGTGGAATGAGTAATATTTCAGTGCTACCCGCAGATGTTGCTACGCCTGTTATCGGTTTTGATACAGGGCCGGGTAACGTGCTAATGGATTACTGGTGTGAAATACATACAGGAAAGCCCTTTGATCAAAATGGCATATGGGCAGCGTCAGCTAAGCCTAATGAAAAACTGTTAAATCAGATGATGAAAGAGCCTTTTTTTCATCTTCCACCACCTAAAAGCACTGGAAGAGAGTGCTTTAATGCAGATTGGTTGATGCAACAGCTAAACTCTTTCTCTGAGCTTGATCCTTCTACAGTGCAGGCAACGCTTTGTCAATTAACTGTAACAGTAATCAGCAAGGCTATTTGGCAATATGCAGAGAATACAGCTGCAATTTTTGTTTGTGGTGGTGGTGCAAAAAATAATTATTTAATGGCTAAACTACAAGCACAGCTGGATACCATATCGGTAAATTCAACCCAATTACTTGGTATGGATCCTTGTCTGGTTGAATCCATTGCTTTTGCTTGGCTGGCTCAGAAGACTATCAACCACAGTGAAGGAAACTTACCTGATGTTACGGGAGCAAAAGGACTAAGAGTGCTTGGTGGAATTTATCCTGCGTAAGGCCTGATGGATATTATTTAGCAGTTGCAGTACGACCGAGTAAAAACTATGACATATTTATTGGATAAATAGAAGACGCCTTCGTAACCGAGCTGCAAGAACCTCAAGAAGAATTTATATACCCATTACACTTCAAGATGCACATTTTCTCGAAACTTACTCCTTAAAATGAAGGGTTATAGCCAAATAGAGGTGAGCTTCTTGAAAGCGTTTGAGTATAGATATACCAGATCAGTTAACTTGATTTATCATGCTATCGAAAAATTTTACCTTTGTTTCGACTATTGGTCAGCGTCAGGATGTGATAATAATTGAAGAGTGTTATCTGTAAATACGGCTATGTTGCACTCGTGCATGCGTGAATGAAGGTAAAGGAATAGAATAATGATTATTCATGATAAGTTATGGAAAAAGCTCCCTGAGGTACTCTGCTTTGTTGTTCATGATGAAGATGGATTTTGTGGTTTTTGCTTTCGTCCTATATTTGATAAGAAAACGAATAAATGGCTTTCAGAGCGTTCTAAGCAGCTTGATTACCTAAATATCAATGGCGTTGCTTTACCAATACCCTTCCAGCGCTTAAGTCGTTTGCCATCGCATGCTGCTATTCTTCAACGCCCCTCATCTTGGGATGGTGTACTGAGAGAAGGAGATGTCATACGTTTGAGCAAAACAAATAAGATCTATGTAATCAATGGGTTCTTTAATGATGAAAAAGTTTGGTTAGAAGACGTTGTAACAAAAAATATGACGATGACATCCTGTGCGCGTATCTCAGCAGTTAATGGCATCACAGTAGATTCGCACATATTCAAGCATAAGCAGAATGTGTCCAGACCAGAATTGCCTGCAGAAGTGCATAATCATGTAGCGATCGATGGAGATAAAGCATTAGAAATATTAAAAAGTATGTGTAGTGGTGGTGTGATGCCTGTCTAGATAGAGGTCGGATCAATGATATTACTCTGCCCCTACACGACAAAAAAGTCAGCTGATTTAGGTTGAGCTATGAGATGTCAGGCCAGGTATGAGCTACAACCTATTTTGTTAACACCAGGGGGCTTTGTCGTATTTTCATTATTAAGCAATTTTTTCGTTTTTTATTACCAAGTAAAATTGACGAATCTATCTCAAAAGTGATGTCCTCAGTGTCTTGGTGTGCACTAGGAGGTCGCCAGGATAGTCGTCATGAACTCCAGCTCTTAACTCATAGTGGATGTGATTGCTAAAGTTTCACAGAGTAAGATGAGTACCTTTGGTGCGGCTCGACTTAGTGGCTGCTCTACTTCACTCTGGACAACTCCAGTTAGGGAAAGCTCAGGTGTTAGCAAAGATGATATAGCTCGATGACTTAGCAATATCAGGTATTCGAAATATCTGGATGTGGGAAATAGAGCATCTGTAGCAGCATAAATTGCTGAGATCGAAACGGGTTGTTATGCTGGAGTGACAAAATCCTTCGGTAATTAGCCCGTCAGTTTTCCTCGGCAATCACACCACTACAACATATTACTACTACAGCTTATAGGTGCTATGTTGACTCATTTTGACACCTTAACAAGTGATAAAAGTTATTTTTTATTAAAGTGTCGAATTCTATTAGATGTGTACACTCCCTTGTATCGGAAAAATTGCTATTCCATACCCACAATCAACCAAGGGGCATCTGTGTTGGTAATATCTCTTTCTAGATGCCAGATGTCATTAATATCTTCCTCTACTCCTTCCGTTTCATCCTTATAACGCCCAGTATATTTTATACTCACCTGAGCTACGCGGGCTGTGTAATCTGCTCGCACAATACCAGCATCAACAAACAATACCTCGGTATGTTGATTGCCCTTTAGCTTGCCTCGGTCAATACGTAATTGTTCAAATAACTCTGGTGAAAGATATTCTCTGATTAGTTCGAGGTTATTTTCATTCCATGCTTTTTGCAATGTTATATAGTGTTCTCGAGCACCTTCAAGAAAAGCTTGTTGATCAAAGCCGCCAGGTAAGTTTTCAGGCACGTTACTGCCATCAATAATACCACTTGATGCGTTAGGAAGTCGTTGCTCATAATCGGCATCCGTGGCATTAGTCACTTTTTCAGTGGCGCGATCGTGCTCCCCTTTCATGAAGGGTTTATCCACCAAGTTATTGGGAGCAGTTGCTGTGGAGTAATGCGGCTGGGAGTCAATATTTGACGCAGAGTGGGTGTTATTTCTCTTTAAGCGTCGGAAGAAAAAGAAAGCACTGAGAGCTAATAGGGCAATAAGTATAAAGTCCAATCCCTGCATACCATTAAAGCTTCCTCCTCCAAAAAGCGAGGCTAACAAACCTCCTGCTGCCAACCCTGCTACAGCACTGCCTAGCATTCCCCATCGGGATGATTTTTGCTGGGGAGTAGCTTGCTCACGGCCTGAGGTTGTTCTTTGTTCAGTGTTTTTATTTTGCTGCACAGCATTATTTGAATAAGGGTGGCTCTTAATTGGAGCAGGAGCCGTTTTATAGGTTTTACCCATGCTCCTTCCACCACCCATTCGCTTAGCTTCTGCCACAGGAGCAAAAGCCATCATCATTGCCATTACCATGCACAGTATAGAACCGAATCGTTTCATAAGCCTATATATTACTAATGTTTGTATTAGAATCAGTCTTTTCAGATTCTCTCTAATATATCCTATGGACATTATGCTATTTTTCAAGCTATTTCGGATTATTAACTCAAGTTACCTACCATTAACTCAAGTTACCTACCCGGCCGAAAATAGACTCTTAAAATTAAGTGGATGAAACCTAAGGCGTTACCGCTGCAATAAAGCTCAATATGTGCCTAACCGCTGACATAACGTGTTTCTTTGTTTAGAATGCGAACCGGCGAGTGTTAGCCCAGTTATCAAAAACAGTGCCCCGGCCCTTTCTTGCTTTTTGTTGCATTAGGTCATTTAGTTTTCGCAAGTGGCATTTTGTTGCACGATCACTGAAGTCGTTGCAAAACTGTTTAATATAGGGCTCTCACTTATCTTGACTGAGTAATAGCGTAGTTACAACAAAAAGGTATTAAGCCTTTTTTCTAAAAAAATAGTGGAGAACAAGAAATGGCTGTTGAGAAGACATTGTCAATTATTAAACCCGATGCCGTTGCAAAAAATGTGATCGGTGAAATTTACTCGCGATTTGAAAAGCAAGGGTTGAGAATTATTGGCTCTCGTATGGAGCATCTAACTCAAGAAAAGGCGGAAGGATTTTATGCTGAGCACCGTGAACGTCCTTTTTTTAAAGACTTAGTAGCCTTTATGACATCAGGGCCTGTAGTTGTGTCGGTATTAGAAGGTGAGAATGCTGTTTTATTACATAGAGAGCTGATGGGGGCAACAAATCCCAAAGAAGCAGAAGTGGGTACCATCAGAGCTGATTTTGCAAAAACCATTGATGAAAATGCAGTTCATGGCTCAGACTCTATTGCTTCTGCAGAACGTGAAATAGCGTATTTTTTTGAACAGTCATCTATATGTCAAAGAACACGTTAAAAAAATGAAGTGTCAAATACTGCCAGCATATCTGGCAGTCTCGAGGTAACATGATGTCAGAAGCAAAACAGAGCGTGAAAACAAACCTGCTTGGGTTATCGCGAAAAAAAATGGAGGCATTTTTCCTCAGCATTGGAGAAAAAAAATTTCGAGCCCAGCAAGCATTAAAATGGATTCATCACGATAAAGTAGAATCCTTTGATAGCATGAGCAATTTCAGCAAGTCACTACGTGAAAGGCTTGCAGTAATCGCTGAAATTACTGGACCAGAAATTGTTAGCAGCCACTTTTCGGACGATGGCACCTGTAAATGGGTGGTACGTGTAACCAGTGGTAGTTGTGTAGAAACAGTCTATATTCCTGAAGATAAACGTGGCACATTATGTGTATCTTCCCAAGCAGGCTGTGCTCTGGATTGCAGTTTTTGCTCGACAGGAAAACAAGGCTTTAACTCTGACCTTACCGTCGCTGAGATTATTGGGCAGGTCTGGATTGCGGCGCGTCATCTAGGGAGTGTACCGGCTAAAAAAAATCGCGCCATTACTAATGTCGTAATGATGGGTATGGGAGAACCTCTTCTCAATTTTGATCACGTTGTTGATGCAATGAATCTCATGATGGATGATCTCGGCTATGGACTGTCCAAGCGCCGAGTAACATTGAGCACTTCTGGCGTGGTTCCAGCATTACGAAAACTTGGCAAGGTCACCGAGGTATCGCTTGCAGTATCGTTACATGCACCCAATAATGAGTTAAGAAATCAATTGGTTCCTATTAATAAAAAGTACCCATTGAATGAACTGCTTGATGCTATCGCAGAATATATGGCCAGCCTGCCAGATAAGAAGCGTGTTGTGACCATTGAATATGTACTGCTATCAGGGGTTAATGATCAGCCTGAGCATGCCCAGCAACTGATTACTCTTTTGAAACAAACCCCGTGTAAAATTAATTTAATTCCTTTTAATCCTTTTCCTTACTCAAACTATGAGCGTCCAAGCAATAATGCTATCAGGCGTTTCCAAGAATTGCTGCAACTTGCAGGCTATAATACGACTGTGCGCAAGACTCGTGGTGATGATATTGATGCTGCTTGTGGACAGTTAGTTGGTCAGGTAAAAGACCGCACCAAAAGAAGTACTCGTTATATTGCTGCAAGACAGCTTAATTCTGATCAGAAAGTGCCGACTAAGACAATAGGAGCAGCATAAATAAACAGTGGGAGCACCCATGGGGTCACCTCAGGCGCTAATAGCGTTTTTTTTACCATTGGTATTAAGTGGTTGCGTAAGCAACTCTGATCACGATCCGTATAGCCGCAAGAAAGCAGTGGGCAATTACATTAATCTTGCTAAGGGCTATTTGCAGGAAGGGTACACGGAAAAAGCCATTAAACCTCTAGGACGTGCACTGGAAATTGATCCTCACTCTGCTGAGGTATATGGCATGTTTGGTCTGCTTTATCAAATTCAAGGGGAAGCACAGCAGGCTGAAGAGTCATTTAAAAAAGCGTTATCCTATAATCCTAATGCCGCCGATGTGCAAAACAATCATGGTGGTTTTTTATTTTCTCAGGGACGTTTAGATGATGCTTATCGCCAATTTGAAAAAGCAGCAAATAATATAGATTATGAAAAACGTAGTCGAGCTTTTGAAAACCTTGGTATTGTTGCCTTACAACAAGGTAAAGTGGATATCGCCAGAAAACACTTCGAGAAATCACTCAGGCTAAACAGTAACCTTGCCCGTGCTCGCTTAGAATTAGCCGCTATTCTAAACAAGCAGGGTAATTATCGTTCAGCTTGGTCACATTATATAGTATTTACTAAGCAAGCACGCCAGACGTCCAGAAGCTTATGGTTAGGCGTACAATTAGCTCGTGCAAATGGTAATAGGGATGCGGCTGCGAGCTATAAGTTACAGCTAGAACGTTTATTTCCTAATTCTAAGGAGTTAAAAACACATCAAAATCTGGTGAACCGTAATGAATACTGAGCATGAAGATTCGCAAGAATTACTTGACGCACTGCCTGAAACACCATGGCGTATATTAGCTAAAGCAAGAAAGGCCAAGGGGCTATCTGTTAACAATATTGCTTGCCAGTTGAAAATAACTGAAACCTATGTGTTAGCCCTAGAGCAAGGTAACTATGATAAATTACCTGGCATAACGTTTGTCCGAGGTTACATTAAGAACTATGCTAGGTTGCTTGGCTTACAGTCAGACATCTTGTTGCAGATGCTTGATGCAGATAATCAGGTGAGTAGAACGCGACGGCCTTTCTTAGAATCAACCGAAAAATCTTTGTTGGAAAGGTATTCTTCCCCTTTGCTTAGGTACTCCTTTACGTTATTGGTTGCCGTTGCGATTGCATTTGGTAGTCACCATGTTTGGCATCAGAAAAAAAATAATCCTTTTTTAGTAGGCACTGAACAGCAACTTGATTCTTTAACAGCCGTCGAACCTGACTTAGGCTCAGTGTTGACCGATGAGTTGGCTGTTAGTCCATCCATACTTAAAGATGCTACTGCTCAAGAAATACAATCAGCAACAATAGATAATTTGTTATCAAACGATAATGATAAAATATTAGATACGCTTGGTGTTGCGGCCGCTCCGCCTAAAATGGTCAATCTTGAGATTCGTTTTGCTGATAACTGCTGGATAGAAGTTCGGGATATGCAAGGCAATATTTTATTATCCGGAATAGAGCAGTCAGGTACTGTACTAAATAAAAAAGTGCCTTCCACTGTTCTCTTAAGGTTTGGTAATGCGCCGAGTATTGATGAAATTAAGTTTGCTGGCCGGATTATTACTATACCTGAAAGCAAAAAAGTTAAAAAAGTAGCGCAGTTGACATTAAGCACATCTAAACAAGGTTGATCTTCTTGATTGCATTCCTTAACCTCTAGGGCTTTGTTCTTGAGGCATCTCAAGGTATAGTTTGCCGTCTTTGTAGAGTGTTGGCAGGTAATACCCATCGTGCATTTTAACTACTGTAATGAGAATAGAGCGGCGTTTCAGTGCGTCATGCTGGTTTATCTGTGCTCATTCAGTTTGAAAATACTGACTTCAATCGCCTCAGGTTCATTAACGCTACAGTGCTTTAGCCGGCTTTTATTAAAGATATCAAGTTCACTGAGTCTATGTGCAGGGCCAATATGTAAGTGTCTTCTGGTACAACAGGCAAAGCATACTTGTTCTACTTTAAGGTGGTGCTGAATAATTAGGAATAAGGAGACAACCGCAATGGTTAAGCCACTTCAGGCCATTCGGGGAATGAATGATATCTTGCCAAAGCAAACACCTGCCTGGCAATACCTTGAAAATAAGGTAAAAGCTTTATTGGCTTCCTACTGTTATAACGAAATTCGTACGCCCATTTTAGAGCCTTCTGCTGTATTTAGCCGTGGTATTGGGGCGGGTACGGATGTTGTTGAAAAAGAAATGTATACTTTTGATGATCGAAACGGCGATACTCTATCGCTGCGTCCTGAAGCGACAGCAGGCTGTGTTAGGGCGGGCATTGAAACAGGATTGCTGTTTAATCAGGTGCAACGATTTTGGACTATGGGCCCGATGTTTCGTCATGAGCGACCACAAAAAGGTCGTTATCGCCAATTTCATCAGGTCAGCGTAGAGACTTTTGGTATGAAAGGCCCTGATATCGAAGCCGAACTTATCTTATTAACCGCTCGACTATGGAAACAATTAGGATTATCAGCCCATATTAGTTTGAACTTGAATACACTGGGCTCACTTGAGGCAAGACAGGGATACAGAAAAGCATTAGTTGCTTACCTATCTCAGTTTGAAAACGATCTTGATGAAGATAGTCGTCGCCGTTTGGCGATCAACCCGCTACGCATTCTAGATAGCAAAGACAAAAAAACACAGGCGATTATCGCTGGAGCGCCTAAGCTTCAAGACTACCTTAGTGATGATTCGCAGTTGCACTTTGAAGGGCTTTGCGAACGTTTAACACTTGCTGGTGTAGATTACAAAATAAACCCTCATCTTGTAAGAGGGCTTGATTATTACAGTGAAACCGTCTTCGAATGGGTGACAGATAGTTTAGGATCTCAGGGTACAGTTTGTGCTGGTGGCCGTTATGATGCATTAGTCGAACTACTAGGAGGTAAACCCACTTCAGCTGTTGGTTTTGCTATGGGTCTAGAACGTTTAGTTTTAATGCTGGAAACTCTTGATCTTATTCCTTGCTCTGTCTCACAATCAGTAGATGCTGTTTTTGTAACGATAAGTTCCGATAGTCGCCTTATGAAAATAGCAGAACAGTTGCGTAACAGCATGCCTTGGTTAAAACTACAGGTTGATTGCAGCGGTGCTAACTTCAAAAGACAAATGAAACGAGCTGATTGCAGCGGTGCACATTTTGCGCTGATTCTAGGTGAAGAAGAGCTAAGTGCCGGTATAATTACCGTTAAGTCATTGCGAAATGATGAGCCGCAGATTCAAATTTCCCAGTCTAAACTGGTAGATTATATGAAAACACGTATTCAGGAGTAAAGGGTGAGTTACAATACGGATGAAGAGCAGGTAGAACAGCTTAAACATCTCTGGAAGAGCTATGGTCAACCGATTTTAGTCAGCATACTGATTATCTTAGTCGGTTTTTTTGGCTATAAGGCTTGGCAGAACAGTCAACGTGAAACGGCAGCTGCTGCTTCTAAACTTTATCAAGATGTGCTTGATACGCTTAGCAATCAAAGTGAGTCAAATAAAGAAGATGAAGCGACAATAAAGCATGTTGTGGGTATCCTCCAGAAAGACTACTCCAGTAGTCGCTATGCAGCATTGGCAACATTGTTCTTAGCTCAACAGCAAGTAGAGGCGGGTCAGCTAAAGAAGGCTATCAGCTCTTTTCATTGGATTTTGGCACAGAAGCCAGACGCGAGTGTTGATACAGTGGTTCGCGTACGCCTAGCACGCGTATTACTTGCATTGCCCGAGCCTGAAGCACAAAAGGCTCTGGATGAGTTGTCTGCTATTAAAATAGATAAATCTTCATTTGTTATTAGCATTGAATCTGCTAAAGGCGATGCCTATTTGGCGTTGGGGCAAAAAGATAAAGCCAGTGAAGCTTATCAAGAAGCATTGAATGCAGCCCGTAAAGAAGGTCAACCAAGACCGCTATTACAGCTTAAACTTGATGATCTGACTGCTGTGCCAAAGGGAGATTAACAGTATGATTAGGGGGTTTGTCAAAACGTCGCTTGTGCTATTGCTCTTATCAGGCTTATCTGCGTGTAGCCTGTTTTCTAGTGATGAAGAGGTTGTAGTGAAGCCAAGAACGCTTCAAGACTTGAAAAAAACTGAAATACAGCTTACTGAGGTGTGGTCTAAAACGATCGGCAAGGGTGTTGGCTCAGGTTATGCAACATTAAGGCCTGCTATTGATAACAATGTTATTTATGTTGCGGGTGCTGAAGGCACAGTATTTGCCCTGGATGCAACTACCGGCAAAGTAAAATGGAAGGTTGACTTGGGTGTGCCTGTTGGAGGAGGTGTTACAGTGAGTGCCCAAAAAGTGCTGCTGGGCACTTTAAATGGCGAAGTGATTGCACTTAATCAAGATAATGGCAGCGTCCTCTGGAAAGCTCGTGTTAGCAGCGAGGTTTTGTCTGTGCCGGTTATTGATAATAACTTTGTTATTGTCAAAAGCCTTGATGATCAAGTTACAGCGCTGAATGCAACAACGGGAAAACGTGTTTGGGATCATTCTGTTTTACAACCCCCTCTCACATTAAGAGCCGCTTCGGCACCAGCTATCGCAGCCCATAGCGCCGTTATTGCTGGTTACACTAACGGCAATGTCAGCGCTTTGAATCTTAAGGATGGTAGCCTTCTGTGGAATACTAAGATTGCCATTCCTGAAGGAAGTACAGATCTAGAGCGAATGGTTGACGTTGATACGACACCATTAATTGTCGGTGATACTATCTTTACTGCTAGCTATCAGGGTAATGTTGTTGCTTTAGATCTTTACAGTGGTCGAGAGCGCTGGTCAAAACCATTTTCTACGTATCATGCACTGGCTCAAGGTTTTGGTTCGATCTATATTACGGCTCAAAATGGCTTTGTGAGCTCACTTGATCAGCTTTCAGGCGCTGCTAACTGGCGGCAAGAGGGCCTTGAAGCTAGAACGGTTAGTGCTCCAGCTACATTCAACAATTATGTTGTTGTGGGTGACTACCAAGGTTACATCCATCTTTTATCCCAAGTTGACGGCAGCTTTGCTGGTCGTTATAAGACAGGCTCCTCTTCCATTAAAGCGCAGCCTTTGGTGATGGATAACATGCTGTATGTATTCAATTCTGATGGTAAACTTATAGCGCTAAAAAAGCGTTGATTTTGATCAGAGGTGCCCATTAGCTGGGGTTGCCTCTGAGATATTGTTTATCAGGCTACTGCTTGTAGGGTATAGCCTGATTTTTTTATTTAAGAGTCTGTTTATAACCTTTTGCACATAGTGAAAAGAGTGTGAACATTATCTGAGTAGTTGTAAATTACATATGACGCCAGTAATAGCCTTGGTTGGCAGGCCCAATGTGGGCAAATCGACTTTGTTTAACAAATTAACACGCTCAAGGGATGCTCTAGTCGCTAATTTCTCTGGCTTAACTCGTGACCGTCAATATGGCGAAGGAAAAGTTGGCGAACATCCCTTTATTGTTATTGATACTAGTGGAATCACAGGAGACGAAGAAGGTATTGCCTCTGTTGCGAGCGAGCAATCGCTAGCTGCGATTAATGAGGCTGATATTATTTTATTCCTCGTCGATGCAAAAACCGGTCTGACAGCTGCTGATGAAATGATAGCTGATCATTTACGTCGTCAGGCAAAAAGGTATTACTTGGTTCTTAATAAAGTAGACAGCGTCGATGCTGATCAAGCAGAAGCCGATTTTGCTACTTTAGGTATTGGTCGAGCTTATCAAATAGCAGCAGCCCATGGGCGGGGCGTTCGCCATATGATTGGAGATATACTTGAAACACAGACGGTGTCAAGTATAACGGCTAATCACGAGCTTAACTATGAAGAGGAAAGCAAGGCGACTAAGGGAATTAAAATTAGCATTGTGGGTCGGCCAAATGTTGGTAAATCGACGCTGGTTAATCGTTTGTTAGGAGAGGAGCGAGTTGTTGTTTATGATCAGGCAGGAACAACTCGAGATAGTATTTACATCCCTTATGAACGCTTTGATCAAAAGTTTATACTCATTGACACTGCAGGTGTTCGTCGCCGTGGTAAAGTAAAAGAAACCATTGAAAAATTTTCTGTTATCAAAACACTACAGGCCATTAATGATGCCAATGTGGTGGTATTAGTCTTTGATGCACGTGAAGGCATTGTTGATCAAGATTTGCACCTTCTTGGTTTTATATTGGAGTCAGGCCGAGCAGTAGTCTTAGCTATTAATAAATGGGATGGCATGCAAGATGATGCCAGGAGGCAGATTAAAGATGAAGTGCGGCGGCGCTTTAATTTTATTAACTTTGCGCGTCTGCATATGATTTCTGCTAGGCACGGCACTGGGGTGGGTCACCTTTATGACTCTATTAAAGAAGCTTATGACTGCGCAACTCGGAAACTATCCACTAATCAATTAACACATGTTTTAGAAAGTGCAGTAGCTGAACATCAACCGCCGCTGGTTAACGGGCGTAGGATTAAATTGCGCTATTGCCATCCTGGGGGAATGAACCCGCCTACGCTGATTATACACGGTAATCAAACAGATGCGGTGCCCACTGCCTATCGTCGGTATTTGGAAAATACTTTCCGAAAAGCATTAAAAATTATGGGTACGCCTATCCGGGTTGAGTTTAAATCCGGGGATAATCCGTTTGAAGGACGCAAAAATAAGTTAAACGAGCGTCAATTAAAGAAAAGGCGTCGTTTGATGGATCATGTTAAGAAAAGCAAAAGGAAGCGAAAAGGCTATTGATTGTGGCACTGTTACAACCTGAGATCCTTTAAATTGTCGTGGTTCATATCTGATCTGATAGACTTACGAACAATTGGTAATTGTTAGGTTGAGTATGAACTACTACAAAAAAGCGGTCGTTTCGACCGCCTTTTCCATAATGTAGTATTAACCCCGTAGGATTATGCGGCTGTTAGTTTTTCTTGTTTCTTTTTCTCTTTTTCTTTCACAAGCATATCGCCTGAGCTAAGGGTTATTTTTCTTGGCTTAGTTGCTTCGGGTATTTCCCGCTTAAGCTCGATATGCAACAGACCGTTACTAATAGTTGCACCAGTGACTTTTACATAGTCTGCTAATTCAAAGCGACGCTCAAAATTACGCTCAGCAATTCCCTGGTATAGATACTGGCGCTCAGTTTCAGTTTGTGACTTTTTACCTTGAATAACCAATACATTTTCACGGGTTTCGATATCGAGTTCATGCTCGCTGAATCCCGCTACCGCCATGGATATGCGATAGTCATTTTCATCCAGTAGTTCTATATTATACGGTGGGTACGCGTTCTGGTTAGCACCAGAGCTGATGTTTCTTAACATGTGCGCAACACGGTCGAAACCTATGGCAGAGCGATAAAGAGGGCTGAGGTCAAAATCAATTGTAGGCATAGTCATATCCTCTAATGAGCAATATGTTAATAATTTGGTCTTTCATCATGAACAGACCGTTATGTCGATGCTTAGCATTTTGCCCTGTTAGCAATCGACTTAATTTATAAATAAGGGTACAATTTTTTTTTCCAACCCCTTTTTGATAAAAAGATTAATTTTTTGTTATCGCTCTCTGTTTATTCAGGTGATGCATCTATTAGTTTAATGTCATAATCGAGCATCTTATCGTCATCAAATAGGTAGCGGCCAATAAATCGCTGTCCTTTCAGTGCCAGAGGTATCCAATACTTGTCGTCTTCCCACATCTCGTCATAGGGAATGTTATCTAGGGGAAACCATATAGGGTACGCTTCGTCTGTTTCAGTAGGCTCTCCTTTGAATTCAGTTGCTATGAAAGTATGCACATGGATTGAGTACCCATCCTTAAATTGGAATAGGCTTTCACCAATAAAGTTTGGGTCAATCGGGGTTATGCAAAGTTCTTCTTGCGTTTCTCTGATAATACAATCCAATATGGTTTCACCCGACTCAACTTTACCACCAGGGCCATTAATTTTTCCTGCGCCTAGGCCTCTTTTTTTGCGAATTAGTAATATCTTGTCATTTTTAATGGTTAGCAACAGTGTTGCCTGATGGGTTGCTTGCCAGTGATCCCAGTCAATAGCATCTAAATGCTGTGCAGTAGTCAGTTCGTTTAACATTATGTGGCCTATCTAACTTTATGTTGCAAGTTGTTGTAGAGTTATTTATTTACTTTTTAAGCTCATCCCACTGCAATTAAATATGTATTGTATTACCGGTTGTCGTTTTTAAGGGGGGCGGCGGGTATGATAACAGCAATGCCATCTGTGGGGTTAATCTTGATAGAGTAAGTATTGCGCTTGGCAGCAATTAACATGTCAATGCTTTTATTTTCAGCAAGCTGTCTGAATGATACAGGAGTGTTAGGTTGTAACCGAACAGGCTTCTCGGCCCTCATTTCCTTTTCAGCTATTAATACACTGACATACAGTGGCAAAATGATTGAGATACTTTCTGTTAACCCTACCTTTTTTTTAGTGTTAGCAAATACAGCCGGTAAGTAGGTTTCTGCAGGATAAGACTGTACAGCCAGCTGTGCTTGTGCAAAAACAAGCCATTGCTTGCGCACTGTGTTATCTAACGCATTAACACCTTCAAACAGTGCTTTTCCTTCTGCTGGTGTAAAGAGGCGCAAGGAAGCACCTAGACCTGCTAGTGCAATTTGCAAGTTTTCGTCTTGAGTTAAGTTAGATAACCCTAACCATTCTGCGCGCTTTTTCAGATAGGCATTCATAGGATTAAGAGAGGCACCCTGAACAAGGCTGTCAAAAATGCTTTTGAGCGTGCTCATGGCGTTATAAGTATTTTGGTCTAGGTATAACGAACCAGTAGGGTCAACTTGCCCACTAAAGCCTGCAATATTAATGACCCAATGTGCATACCAGAGATTTAATGTATTTTTATCGATATGACGGTTCGCTATCCCTGCCAACATAGTGCTATACATTGAAAAAGAGCCTTCATTGTACATCATATGCCTGAAGTGACTGTTAGGCATGAAAACGGTTTCTAGGTCCTTTTCTGCTGCTGGATAGCGTTTAATGAGCTGCTGGGCTAGTGGATAGATTTTGTCAGCCACAGGTGCTGTTGTGGCCAAAAACTGCATGCTATCTGATGGCAGTTTGATTTTCAGTACTTCTTGTGCTCTTTTTTTAGCAAGAGGGGATAGGGTAACAGCGCTGATAATTGCTGCGGTTTTTAATGTTTCAAAAGCGGTAGGATTAAGAGCTTGAATCAAAGAAGACAGCGAATTAAAACTTTTCTTGTTAAGTAGGGGTACATTTTTTTTGCCTATCTGGGGTGCTATAAAATACTGATAGCTGGTTTCAGAGCCTTCTTTTAATAATTGCAGGCAATATAACCGAGTAAGCGCTCTTTTTATTTCTACATGAAGGGCATGAGATGTATCTTTTGTTGCCATTTCTGGCGTTGCGATAGGGTTATCATTGACCCATGCTAGTTGGCGTACTTCATCAGGCGTTAAGGAAAGTTGCTTTCCATACGTTTTATTTGCATACGCATAAATACGATCAGTGACAGATTCACCGTGATTTTTATGTGTATTTGCAAAGTGGCTGCACGAAGTGATCAACAAGGCAGCGCAGATCATTATCATTGCGGTGCAGATAAGCTTTATCATGGTATTTGTTAGCTATTGGTTAAATGAAATTTTGATTATCTAGGGACAGGATAGTTGCTAAAAGCAGATTTTCCATTTGAAAGCGTTATTAAGTTTCGGGGGGAGGCTCTGTTCTATTTGGCGAAGCAAGGAAGACAATTAGACAGCCTTAAAGCTAAGACATAATGATGTTGTTAGCGTAAAGCTGCTCTTAGCTATTTCATCAGGTGAAATAGCTTAACAATGTCACTGAATGTAGTTATAGAAAAATAACGTGGTTACTCACCCTATTATATTGGAGTAAAAACTGGATCATAGTCTTTTTGCTGTGTTCGCATCCAAATTGGTACGCAGCGATTATCAGCACTTTTTGCTCAGATACGGGTCAATGATGAGCCCAAGGTTACATGAATGAAGTGTTTACCTTTGTAGATGCAACCCATTTGATAAGCAGATCTAATTTATTGAACGGGCGAGATCAAGCATTGAATGAAAAACACGATAAGTTAAATAATATTGTATTGTCAAAAGCTGCTGCGGACAAACAGGTCCGCACAGATTTTAAGGTGTAAGGTAAGTGGTGGTATGGCTATAAATAATCTATGTCTGTAGATATGTAGTCTGAACTGTTACATTATTTATCGGTATATGGATAAAAACCCCTTCCCATTAGTCAAAGCAATATATAAAATATGATCGAGTTAACTGATAGTCAGGATTTGCAAAGTATTAGTCCCCCCCTCAATTTCTCCTGTTTCACCTTTGGTCAAGATAATCTTGTCACCTGAACTGAGTAAACCGCGATTTTTTAGTTCAGTAATTGCACGCTCGTTTACTTCAGGACCATAAGTACTGCCACTATCAAAAGCTACAGACTCAACACCGCGATAGAGAGCAACACGACGCTCTGTAGTTTTATAACGCGTCATGGCAAAAACGGGCAGACCGGAGTTAATACGCGACATCCATAATGGCGTGCTACCTGTTTTAGTTAAGCAAACTATAGCCTTCACGCCTTCTAAATGGTTTGCTGCATACATAGCGGCCATGGCAATAGCTTCATCTGTTTTTTGAAAAATGAAGCTCATCCGGTGTGTAGAAATTTGAGTTGTTGGCTGTTTCTCAGCACCTAAACAGATACGCCCCATCGCAAGAACTACTTCATCTGGGCGTTTACCTGTTGCTGTTTCAGCAGATAGCATAACGGCATCTGTGCCATCTAACACAGCATTGGCGACATCGAATACTTCTGCACGTGTTGGCAGCGTATTATGAATCATAGACTCCATCATCTGGGTTGCAGTAATAACAGGTCTATTTAAACGACGTGCCTCAGCAATCATGTGTTTCTGCACACCGACCAGCTCAGCATCACCAATTTCCACCCCTAAATCACCGCGAGCCACCATCACTGCATCAGATGCTTTGATAACCTCTTCTAGTAACCGCTGACTACGGACAACCTCTGCCCGTTCAATTTTGGATAAAATCGCTGAGGAACCACCCGCTTCTTTCAAGAGCGTACGCGCCTCTTCAACATCTTCTGCACGACGTACAAAAGACACAGCTAAATAGTCCACATCCAGTTCAGCTGCTAGTTTTATATCCTGCTTATCTTTATCGGTAAGAGCATCTGCCGATAAGCCGCCGCCTTGAAGATTAATGCCTTTATTATTGGATAGCTCACCTCCAGAAAGTACGGTAGTCATAATGCGGGAGCCATCGATTTCCATCACCTCTAAACTCAAACGACCATCATCTAGCAGTAATACATCACCCACTTTACAGTCGTTTGGCAAATTCGTATAAGCAAGACCTACTTGTGTTTCATCACCCTGATCAATAGGCAACTCAGCATCTAGCACAAATGCAGCACCCTCTGGCAGTTGGATTGTATTATTTTGGAAACGGCCAATACGAATTTTAGGTCCTTGAAGATCTCCTAATATAGCGACACTACGATTCAGACGTGCAGCAATGGAGCGAACGCGTTCAGCACGAATTCGGTGGTTATCAGGGTCACCATGAGAGAAGTTCAATCGAACAACATTTACACCTGCTTCAATGAGTTTTTCTAACTGCTCTTCAGACTCGGTAGCAGGCCCGAGCGTTGCAACAATCTTTGTACGTCTCAGCATAATGCCCTCTCACTATTAAATAAACCGTATTTATAGGTTCTTTGAGCAGAGTTTTAAAAATTGAAAGGTATAGGGCTAACTACCTTTGATGCCTGATACAACAGGCTATTGCGCCACTGGTTTAACTATATGGAAGTCGCTTCCATAGAGATTGCTATCTGACAGACAAACAACGCTCCGCGTTCGTAGCTTTGTCATCAAAATGTCTGCAAGTAAGTATCTGCTATTACCACCAACTATGAATATCAAGCCATCATTAAGCTTTTAGCAGTATCTAACATACGGTTAGAAAAACCCCACTCGTTGTCATACCATGACATTACCTTAACTAAGTTACCCTGTACGCGTGTCTGGGTTGCATCAAAGTTAGAAGAGAATGCACTATGGTTGAAGTCAACAGAGACTAAAGGTTCATAGTTGACATGTAAAACCTCATTGATTGGCGTTGCTTTAGCCCCGGCGGAAATTACCTCATTAACTTCTTCCGCTGTTGTCTCACGACCAGCAATAAAGCTAAGATCAATTAAAGAAACGTTAATCGTCGGTACTCGAACAGCCATGCCATCAAACTTGCCCTTCAATTCGGGAACCACTAGTCCTACCGCAGCCGCAGCACCAGTAGCTGTTGGAATCATGTTTTGAGCAGCAGCACGGGCGCGATACAAGTCAGAGTGGTATACATCACTTAAGCGCTGATCGTTAGTATAGGCATGAATAGTCGTCATCAGCCCTTTCTCGATACCTAGAGCATCGTTCAACAGTTTAGCCACTGGCGCCAGACAGTTAGTAGTGCATGATGCATTAGAGATGACGGTCATATCAGGTTTTAGCACATCTTGGTTGACACCGTAAACAACCGTTGCATCAACACCTTTGCCCGGAGCAGAAATAATGACCTTTTTTGCGCCTGCATCCAAGTGAGGCTGACATGCTTCTTTTGAACGAAAAATACCTGTACATTCAAGAACAATATCAACCCCTAGTTCAGCCCAAGGTAGATTAGCTGGGTTACGTTCAGCAAACGTCTTAATTTCTTCTCCATTAACGAATAAGGCATTATTACCCTCTTCAACCTGCGCATTAAAACGGCCATGAACCGTGTCATACTTGGTCAGATGGGCATTTGTCTTTGCATCACCTAAATCATTAATAGCAACAATTTGAAACTCATCATGACGACCAGCTTCGTAAAGTGCTCTCAAGACATTGCGTCCGATACGCCCATAGCCATTGATTGCAATTTTAATCATTTTGTCTCCAAATTATCTCAATTGTAGCGAAACATCCGCGATTTCAATACAAGGCGGTCAGCACGGTCAATGGTATTATCATTCAAAACCCCATGCAGAATGCTCGCAATCTCTTATTAAAAAGCCAGCATCTGCCACAAATTCTGAGACACTAACCTTTGTCCAGTAAAGTAATAAATTACTGCTTATTATTGGAGTGTCTAATCACTAAGGCTATCTAAAAAAGCTATTTACCTAGTGCTATCCATCAAGACAATCAGTTCAATCTATGAGGTTATATAAAGTCCGTTAAAAGTAATAACTTCTCAACAGCTACCTGCTTTTTTGCACAACTTTAATGATTCCTGTTAAATCTGGCAACCTCAAATGGAATTACCCAAAATATACGCCTTTACAAAAATAGATCTGAGAGAGTATAGCCAACCCTTACAGCTTGGTTAATTTATCTGCTTACGTCCTATCATTCCAGTGATGCAATAAACTTAGCTAAATGCGTTACTGCCTGCTCGGCACCTTCGCCTTCGCCAATAATACTAACCATTGTACCTTGACTAAGCCCCAGCGTCTGTAACTTAAACAAACTCTTAGCACTGGCTTGTTTGCCTGCCACTTCAAGTTTAATCGTACATTCAAACCCTTTTGCTTCTTTAACAAATTGGGCGGCGGGGCGAGTGTGCAAACCATGGTCTGCGGTAATAACAACATCTTTTTTAAACATAAATTTTTCTCACTCAAAAGCACCGGAACAACCGGATTTTCTTAGTTTAGTGGGATAATATGCACTATTGCACTAGAAACCCATATCAGTCGCCATTAAGCAACATCATAGTCATAACAAACAATCAAGGGGAACCTAATATTGCCCTTATTTCTTCAGCAATAATTCCAGCCTTAGGCCCCAGTATAACTTGCAAATTTTTCGCACCAAGCCTCACAATGCCTTTAGCCCCTGCCGCCTTCAACCCTTTGTCGTTGACTAAATCGCGATCCACGAGTGTTAAGCGTAAGCGAGTAATACACGCATCAACGGTTTTTAGGTTATCCGCACCGCCTAATAACTCGATATAATGCAAGGCTCTGTTGCTATCAGCGCTTATCATCTCTGCTGCGTCAGCATCTATCTCATCAGTTTCACGCCCTGGCGTTTTTAGATTGAAAATTTTGATTGCAAAGTAAAAAACACAAAAATAAATAATTCCAAAACCAAGGCCAATAAAAATGAGTCGTCCTGGGTGAGTTGCCAGCCCCCAATTTAGAACAAAATCAAAGGCACCGGCAGAAAAACCAAAGCCATCGAGCACACCGCACATATTTGTTACAACAAAAGACAAACCTGTTAAGACAGCATGAATAACGTAGAGTCCAGGAGCAAGAAAAACAAACATAAACTCAAGCGGTTCGGTCACGCCGGTTAGAAAAGACGTTAAGGCAACAGAGAGCAAAATCCCCCCTATCCTAGCTCTATTTTCCTTTGGCGCTGCTAGGTACATAGCCAGCGCTGCGCTTGGCAACCCAAACATCATAATAGGGTAAAAACCCGCCATAAAGGTACCTGCTGTGGGGTCACCAGCAAAGAAGCGAGCAATATCACCGGTTACAACATGGCCTGAAGCATCAGTGTAATGACCCAGACCAAACCAAAAAATAGAGTTCAAGACATGATGTAGTCCTATGGGTAACAGCGCTCTATTTAGCATACCGTATAGAAACAGACCGCTTGACCCAGAGTGAGCCATGATATTACCGAAATCATTAATACTGTTTTGGATGACAGGCCAAACATGTCCAGCAACAAAAGCTACTGCCAAGGCAATAAGTCCTGTCATGATAGGTACTAGACGTTTCCCTCCGAAAAAAGCTAAAAATTGAGGTAGTTCTACCCGATAAAAACGGTTATAGGCATGCCCTCCAATAATGCCGGCAATGATGCCGCCAAAAAAAGACATATCAATATGTGAATTGATCGTATTGGCAGCTGAAGTCAAAACAAAGTAGCCGATACCGCCAGCCAATGCCGCTGCACCACTATCATCTTTTGCTAAACCCGTAGCAATACCAAGGGCAAACAGTAAAGGTAAATTACCAAAAACAGCCTTACCTGCTTCAGCAACAAAGGGTATATTAAGCAAATCCTGTTGGCCTAAGCGTAACAGTAAAGCCGCTATAGGAAGGGTTGCTATGGGTAGCATCAAGGCTTTACCAAGACGCTGCATATAACCTAATACATTCATATACTTTTCCCTTATAACCACTGACTTTTAATACCGAACTCAGTCGTTCATACAAACGGTTTTCCAAACGTCTTCCCCAGCAGGCATTCTAAAAGCCGTAGGAGACAAAACAATCCTCTGCAATGGTATGGTTTCAGTAATATACTACTGAACTATATCTTTAGTTGAGGCATTGTCAGTCACCTTGGGTAAACATGAAGAAAGCGGGACTAACCTCTAACACTATGCTAGTTTTCGCCCTGAGCCAGTTACACTAGGTTGACAACAAGAACGCAATTAATAGCGAAGCTAATGGCAGGCTGAGTATCATTGCTTTCTTCTAAGAAACAATCTTTGATCTGAGACAAAAGTACTATCAAGTAAATGTTTTTATTTTTATAACGATTGATAAGGCAATGTTGGGTATCAGCACTTACTTTTCATCTTACGGCCTTTTCAATACTGGCTATTGTTCATTCACATATCCCGTTTTATACTCAAGATATTGTTGTCAGCAGAGTAACCGCCTCCAGTGATCCAAATAGAAATTGGAAATTTGATATTATAACTGAGTGGTAATACCGTATAAGATTGCAGCATTTATGACATTACCCACTGAAAACTCACCGCCAAAACCTGACCAGTTATTGCGTCATATTGCCATCATTATGGATGGCAATAACCGCTGGGCAAAGAGTCGCTTTTTACCCAAACTTTCTGGCCATAAAGCTGCAACCAATGCTGTCAAAGAGGTTATTCGTGCCAGTCGAGAACGAGGCATCCAGTACCTGACCCTCTTTGCTTTTTCCAGCGAGAACTGGCATCGTCCCCCTGAAGAGGTCAGCGGGCTAATGTCGTTATTGCATCAATCACTGCGTTATGAAACCAAAAAGCTATTGAAATATGATATTCGTCTAAAAGTGATTGGTGATAAAAAGCAGCTCAGTAAAAAAATTCAGTTAGCCATTGAAGAAACTGAAGAAAAGACTGCCAGCTGTAAAACAATGATGCTGTGCGTTGCCGTTAATTACGGAGGGCAATGGGACATCACCCAAGCCTGTAAAAAGTTGGCTGCAAAGCTAGCAGTTGGTGAGATCAGCGCTCATGATATTAATGAACACAACATTGAAAATCAGCTTTGTACTGCTGGCATGCCACCTGTAGATCTACTGATTAGAACTAGCGGCGAGCAACGTATAAGTAATTTTTTATTGTGGCAATGCGCCTATAGCGAGTTTTACTTCACTGATACGCTTTGGCCCGATTTCACGCAATCTGACCTTGATCACGCATTAGCTGCTTATAAGAAACGCGAGCGTCGCTTTGGAAAAACCAGTGAGCAATTAACAGCTGCTAATATAACCTGAGTCTAATTTTGCAGCGCAACTATATGAATATTATCGAAGCAACTACTGGATAGTTTATTCGCGTACTCACTACTGGTAAAACGTGCAACTCATGCTATATTAAAGCAACGCTAGTACTTGCTAGCTGAGAAGATCTATAGCTAATGTGCAATGTTGCAACCACGCCCAACGTAATAATGCTAAAAATGTTAGCCTAACTCTCTTCAAGCCGCATGTCTCTCCATAGGCACTATGGCCTATAATTTTATATTTTTGCTGCTATAGGTTTAGCCTGCGGCACAAGTAATGTTACAATGTAATATCAGCTTAACATCCAGATTTTCATTTATGCTTTTAGCTTATTGTCGGCACTACATTAGATTTTCTGCTCTCAAGCAACCATTGGCCGCTCTTTCGCTTATGGTACTGCTCACAAGTTGCAAAGGTACGCCTGTAACGCAATTAGATGTTATGTCCGATGCAACTATTGAAAAAAGTATTGCAGCTAAAATGCATTCTGAGGATGAAAGAGTACACCCTAAACCTGCCCCGCCGGCACCTAAAGTCAAAGAAATCAAAAACCTCTGGCTGAAAATTCAACAAGGTTTGAACATGATGAACCTTGATCAGAATAACTCTTTAATTCAAGAAGAGTTAAAGTGGCTGAAGAACAATCAAACATACTTCAATAGCGTCTCTAAAAGAGCGGCACCGTATCTTGACTATATCGTCACAGAGGCGGATTCCCGAGGACTCCCCTTAGAACTAGCGTTAATGCCAGTGGTTGAAAGCACTTATGACCCTTTTGCTTTCTCGCGAGCAGGAGCGTCTGGGCTCTGGCAGATTATGCCTGGCACCGCTGATCATTTCGGATTGAAGCAGAACTGGTGGTATGATGGTCGTCGAGATGTGGTTGCTGCAACCGGTATGGCGCTGGACTATATGGAAGGGTTATATGACATGTTTGGCGATTGGGAGTTAGCGCTTGCAGCTTATAATTCTGGACCTGGTCGGGTACAAGAGGCTGTTCGAAAAAATAAGCGTAAAGGCAAACCAACCGATTTCTGGAGTCTTGATCTGCCAAAAGAAACCACGGCTTATGTCCCTAAGCTAATTGCCATCTGTAAAGTTATTCAAAACCCAAGTAATTACGGTATAAAACTTCCATCTTTGCCTAATCAACCTGTTTTCAAAATCGTTGATACCGAGGGGCAGATTGATATGGCGCAGGCATCTAAACTCGCTAATATATCCTTAAACGAGCTCTATAAATTGAACCCAGGCATGAACCGGTGGTCTACTCCTCCCGGAGGACCCTACTATTTGGCTATCCCTATAGATAAAGTCGATATATTTAAGAAAAAATTAAAAAAACTCCCTTCTGATAAGCGAGTTCGATGGCAACGCTATACTGTTAAGTCGGGTGATAGCCTTAGTAAAATAGCCAAAACGTATAGAACTCGCACCAAGTTGATTACTGAAGTTAATCAATTAGAATCCTCTATGATACGTATTGGTCAGACATTACTCATTCCCGTTCCGGCAAAAAGCGCAGATGCTTATAGCTTGACACTTAAGCAGCGGCAGCTGGCAAAACAGAATCGTAACATCAGTGGCAAGCAAAAATACACCTACGTTGTAAAGCCTGGAGACAGCTTCTGGCTCATTGCAAAAAAATACAATGTCAAGGTAAGTCAATTAGCCCGTTGGAATAGCATGTCTGCAAGAAATACCCTTAGAGTTAATCAGCGGCTCGTTGTCTGGACACCTGCAGCAAGAACTAATAAAGTTGTCCGGCGTGTCAAGTATCAAGTAAAAAATGGCGACAATTTATCCCTGATTGCTGAGAAATTTAATCTCAACGTTAATGAAATTAAAGACTGGAATACATTAAATCAAAAATATATTCATCCAGGACAACAACTTACTTTATACGTTGATGTGACCCAAAATTACGATTGAATCATTTCAACGCTTACCTATTATAAATGATTCGCTGCGCTTGGTAATTATTGAGGTTATGCTGAAAATCACTAAAAAATGGCTTCATTTTTTAGTGTTTTTGGGAAAAAGAACGTAATTAAAAACAAGTTAAAGCAGTAAACTTTTCACTGCTTTTTCATTACTGAAAGTACTTAGAAGCTGTTCATAATCTTCTTAACAATAGTACCAAGAAAGCTAAATGCGTAAATTGAAGGCTTGTGTTCAATTTACGCTCAGTATTTTTCCATAAACGGCGGC
>JAQYUY010000007.1 GCA_028728195.1 Endozoicomonas sp. (ex Botrylloides leachii) | reverse complement strand
ACCCTTGATTGCGTTTATTCCCAACATAACTCCATTGTTCATCTACTTCGCAGATTAACTGCACTCGGGTATTTTCAAAAGGAACTGATGTTATTTGCGGAGGGGACAGTTTTTTAAATAAGTGACTACTGTAGTCAGGCTTATTTTGAGTACTCGGCTAATATCACGCACGCCCGAGCCATTCATGGTCATCTCAACGATCTGTTCTGGCACTCCGGGTTTACAGGCATTATTACAGTACTCAAATTGGAAGCTCTTGCAGCAGTCAGTGCAGTGGAATCTTTGCTTGCCTGACTTAGATTTTCCGTAACGAATCACTGATTTTTGCTGAGAGCAGCTTGTATATTAAGGTTTACGTATCTAAGTTTGACTATAACAATATGATGTGTGTTTTTTTAGGATGTTTTTTCTACTTCATACATTGTTTTTTTACATATAGTTAGTCGTCATATAAAACGTGGTTACCGAGTAAGAAGCACGGCATTGGTGCATTTATCAACTGGCGGCATTATTTAGATTACGCAACAGGGCACAAATATTTTTTATCATGAAATCAATAAAAGATGGCTATTGCATTTTATTCTATCTGTTAACTTTAATGTTATCACTCTTCGTCTTATCAAAAAATGCAGTCGCGGAGGAAAAAAATGTGGGAATCAGTGCAGATAAAGGCATCACATGGTATCAAAACGAATTAGACAGAGGCGACCCTAGCCGAGTAAGCGTTGAGACTAAAGAACCCGATTGGGATAAGGAAGAGATTCAAATAAGGCTTTTTATCGATTCATTTTCGGAGCTGGAAAAAAACTTAGAAAAAAATGAAGTCGTTGCAAACAGTATGCTGCAAGGCTTAAAGCAATTAATGAAAAGGGAAATTGCCTTATGTGCTCAAGACAGAGGATTTCTACTTTTAAGGGCGTGGTGGCATACCTTATTGACGCCTAAATTTTATGCGTATATCCAGAAAGACCAAGAATGGAATCAAATTATAAAAAATGCAATATATCATGCCCCTATAGAATGCATCCCGAGTGTGCACCTAGACAGTATTCATACTTTTATCAATAAATCAGAGCTCACACTTCCCTACCACAAAGAGTA
Organism: Endozoicomonas sp. (ex Botrylloides leachii); assembly: GCA_028728195.1. Taxonomy (GTDB): domain Bacteria; phylum Pseudomonadota; class Gammaproteobacteria; order Pseudomonadales; family Endozoicomonadaceae; genus Endonucleibacter. The sequence goes on along the minus strand of JAQYUY010000007.1, from coordinate 26,203 downwards.
TATAGAGTGGATCCTTACTATTTGTGAAACGAATGAAGAAACAAGTAAAGCCTTTATTGGGTGGTTACAACAATCAATATACAAAAACCCAACTCATCCACTTCATCAACCTCTTTATCATAGATTGAAGAGGTTGATAGAAAAACAGCCTCTACCCACTTTGGAGCCCCGTGATAAAAAAGATAATAGGTTGCAATTAGAAGGTGACATCATTGCATTAGCCGAAAAAATACCCTCAAGCGCTTATCTTCATGCAAAAATATCAACCAAACAAACCCACCGAGCCTACCATTCGACACCCAAAAATAACAGCCAGCTAGTACCGAATAAACTTGTTATAGGATCACCTGATTGCCGTGACCAAACCACAGAAACAACCTCCAAACCTGTTATTTTTGATTTGAGCGCTATAGGCAATACATTCAATCTTAAAATAGACAATTATATCAACACGCCGGGAACAAAAACGAACACCATTTATGAGAGAATAAAACAAGATTACTCGGACCTGTCTATTGAGGTTTTTTTTGCTGAAGCAGTCAGTGATGCGTTTGCGTTATGGGTATGCCAACAAAAAACAGGGCAAGGAAAGTGGTATTGGATCCTAGATAACGACTGTTCAATACAAACGGATAATACACAGCTCGCAGTAGATAATCTTTATGACCATGTATATAGGCATATTCTTGGACAAGAATTTCCTCCAGAGCAAATAAAAAAACAACTTAAAGAACCCTCAGCTATTGTTTTAACTGAAAAAGATTTGCTGGTAATGCTTGATGAATTTTTAAAAAGCTGTTCATCACCGAGGTGGTTGAATAACAGGCGGCATGACTATTTTGTGAAGCGATAAGTTATAGCATCTTGAAAAACGATGGGTATAATCAAAGCAAACTCAAATTCAAATTCAAATTCAAATTCAAATTCAAATTCAAATTGATATTGCATAGCCCATTTCTAAATCTATGATAGTTGAGCTGATAATATGATTAGTAGAATTACAGGCTTACTGGTAGAAAAATATGCCCCTGTACTGGTTGTAGAGGCCGGAGGCATTGGTTATGAAATTGAAGCGCCAATGCCGGTATTCTATAAACTGCCTGATATTGGGGATAAGATTACCCTATATACGCACTTTATCGTGCGAGAAGATGCGCAGTTGCTTTATGGGTTTAGCGATAAAGGCGAGCGAGACCTATTTAAAACGTTAATTAAAGTTAACGGGGTAGGGCCTAAGCTAGGGTTGACAATTTTATCAGGTATTGAGAGTAATGCATTTGTTCGTTGTATTGATGAGAATGATACCGGACAACTGGTTAAATTACCGGGTGTTGGGAAAAAAACAGCAGAAAGACTCATCGTGGAAATGAAAGGTAAGTTGACTCACTGGCAATCTGCACCACTGTTTGATGGAAAGCACTTAGATGCTGCTGTGGTATCCAGACAGGCCGTAGCTGAAATTGAAGAAGAAGCAATTTCAGCATTAGTGGCGTTAGGCTATAAGTCTCAACAGGCTACTCAAGTAGTAAAGACTATTTATTGTGAAAGCATGACCAGTGAAGAATTGATCAGAGATTCGCTAAAAAGTATGATTACATAGTCTAAAACATAAGCGTCTATTGCATTTTCAGGTGTCAATAACACTGAAGTCGTATGCCTTTAAATTGTAAGAATATAATAGAGACAGATCAGAGCACTTAAGCCTAAAGGCGATGAGTCTTACTTTTTCCCTGATGCAAAGCCAAAATGCTGGTAAGCTCTTTCGGTTGCTAATCGACCTCTCGGAGTTCGTTGAATAAACCCCTGCTGCATTAAATAAGGCTCTAGTACATCTTCAATGGTATCGCGCTCCTCGCTAATAGCGGCTGCAATGCTGTCTACGCCTACAGGGCCTCCATTAAATGTCTCAATCATGGCAAGCAGTAATCGACGGTCCATATTATCGAAGCCACAGGCGTCTACATCCAGCATTGTTAATGCTTCATCAGCGGTTTCACGAGAGACTAAACCAGATGATTTCACCTCGGCAAAGTCTCGTACTCGTCTTAATAGTCGGTTAGCAATACGCGGGGTTCCCCTAGATCGGCGCGCGATTTCTCTTGCACCCTCGGCATCAATATCAATACCAATAATCTGTGCAGAGCGGCTGATAATGGTAGATAGGTCAGCTACATTATAAAACTCCAAGCGCTGTATAATACCAAAACGATCACGCAAAGGAGAAGTCAGTAGCCCTGCTCGTGTTGTAGCCCCTACTAAAGTAAAAGGGGGTAGATCTAGCTTAATAGATCGAGCAGCAGGCCCTTCCCCAATCATAATATCTAATTGATAATCTTCCATAGCCGGGTACAGGATTTCTTCTACAACAGGGCTAAGTCGATGAATTTCATCAATAAAGAGAATGTCATTAGGTTCAAGATTGGTTAACAAGGCTGCCAAGTCACCGGCTTTATCAAGTACGGGGCCTGATGTTGTTCTTATATTGCAGTTCATCTCATGAGCAAGAATATGCGAAAGCGTGGTTTTGCCTAAGCCAGGAGGCCCAAATACTAAGGTGTGATCCAATGGCTCTGCACGTTTTCTAGCTGCTTGAATGAAAATTTTCATTTGCTCCTGCACCCTTGGCTGGCCAATATAATCAGACAGGGTGACAGGACGAATCGCTCGATCCTGATATTCTTCTACGGGTTTCTCCTGAACGGAGATAAGGCGGTCTGCTTCTATCATATGAAAGCCTGCATCAATAAGTGAACAGACTAGCATTTTATAGGGTTTTTATGCGAGTACTGTTAAGGAAAAATTAACAGAAGCATTGAGGGATATGTTATTTTTTATTGTTTTATAAGCGTCATTATCAGTGATGAAAATAAGCACTCTTCTTAGTCAGAAAAAAAGAATAAGCTGTTGGTTATGGAAAACAGATACCAGCCAGCTATCGTGGAGTGTACAGCTGTTATTTGGCATGCTCCGTATTGGCTCTGCGGTTATTAGAGATTTGGGTGATGGTCAGCTGAGTTTGCGAGCCATGAGCCTAGTATACACAACGCTTATTTCTCTTGTTCCTCTGTTGGCGCTCAGTTTTTCTGTGTTGAAAGGCTTTGGCGCACATAATCAGATTGAGCCGGTACTGCTAAATATTTTAGAACCTCTTGGCGATAAACGTTTTGATATTGTTTCGAATATTATTGGTTTTGTTGATAACATCAAAGTGGGTGTGTTAGGTGTTGTCGGTTTAGCCTTATTGCTTTATAGCGTGATTGCTATGATGCAAAAAATCGAAGATTCTTTTAATTATACTTGGCAAATTCATCATGGCCGCTCTTTCTCCCAGAGTTTTAGTGATTACCTCAGTGTTATTTTAATTGGCCCCTTACTGATATTTCTCTCTGTGGGGCTTACCGCTACCATTAAAAGCCATGCTGTTATGGAGTATATTATTTCGTTGCCTTTTGTAGGCGCATTTATATCGTTATTTGGGTTTTTATTGCCTTGGCTTTTGATGGCTTTTGCCTTTGCTTTTATCTATTTTTATATACCAAATACACAGGTTAATATTAGTTCTGCTTTTATTGGTGGACTAGTGACGGCTATTGTTTGGAAGGTTATGGGGCTAGTCTTTTCAGTATTTGTAGCAGGTTCAAGCAATCAGGCGGCTATTTATTCTGCTTTTGCATCGGCTATTGTCTTTATTGTTTGGCTTTATCTTGGTTGGTTTATGTTGTTGATAGGAGCTAGCATTGCCTTTTATCATCAAAATCCTGAAAATCGGTTGGTGCGTAAAGATCAGTTGCGTTTAAGTCCCGCAGATGAAGAGCGTTTGTTGTTAACGATTAGTTTTCTTGTTGCCCAGCGTTTTGGTGAAGGGCGGGAGGGCTGGAGTGTCAATGAGCTAGCGCGTTACCTGCTTTTACCTTCTAGTATTATTAAGGCGTGTTTTGATCAGCTGACAAAGATTAACTTTCTTGTGCAAACGCAGGGCCAGCCGGAGCGCACCCAACCTAAAAGGCCATTAAGTCAATTAATGGTAAATGATGTTATGCGGGAAATTCGTAATCTTAAGCCTGTGGGGTCAGCAAGTCTCGGTAAACTAGTGGGAGTAGCAGCTGTTAATGATTACCTTGAACAGAGAGAAATGTTACTTTCTTCTCATTTGGGTAAGATCAGTTATGCGCAGCTTATCACGCAGTCTAAGGATCGGTCTTAAGTACTGCCTTTGAGGTTAGCGGTTAATTCGGTAGCTTTTGTTTAGAGGGTGCTGCTTGTTAGGTGGGGCAACCGTTTATCAGTCAAAATATAATTAGAGCTAAAATTTTCAATAATAGCATTGGCTGGTTCTTATGCTTGCCTTGCTATTATTTATTATTGTGCCTAGTTATGGAGTTTAGTTGTCTATGCTCATGACGGTAGTTAGAAAATACGGTCGGTGTAATTAGGCGTAAGGGCTCTATAGGTATAGATCGTTGCATGAATCTTAGTGGTAAAAATTCCTATAAACATTGATATAATTGGTTTTAAATACATGGCTCGTTTGTCAGTGTATAAGCCCTATGAGGCATGTTTATTAAGCTGATGGCGTCGATATTAAGGGCTATGATGCTATCACGAAACACGGTACCAAGGTATGTTGAGCTTTCCATGGTTTCTGTCACTCTCTTAAAGAGATATTAATGTCTGAGTCTGTTTTGTATGTTGTTTCAACGCCAATAGGTAATCTTGGCGACATGACGCCTAGGGCCGTAGAGGTCTTAGGTTCGGTTGATATTATTGCTGCTGAAGATACGCGTTATAGTAAACGCTTATTAAGTCACTTTGGTATCAATGTGCGATTAATTTCTTGTCATGAGCACAATGAGCGATATCAAACGGCTAAGATTATTGAAAGGTTACACCATGGTGAGTCGGTCGCATTAATCAGTGATGCGGGAACACCACTGATTTCTGACCCGGGTTATTACCTTGTGCGGAAAGTCAGAGAGGCTGGTATTAACGTCATTGCTGTGCCAGGTGCCTGTGCCATTATTGCGGCTTTGTCCATCAGTGGCTTGGCAACGGATCGCTTTTATTTTGAGGGTTTTTTGCCTGCAAAAGCTTCAAGGCGTAAAAAGAAACTGGATGAATTATCCGATATGTTATGTACGTGGGGCTTTTATGAATCGACTCACAGAATACGCGATAGTATTGATGATTGTCTTGAAGTGCTAGGAGCAAATCGCTACATCGTTTTAGTTCGGGAAATCACTAAAAAATTTGAAACCGTTTTGGCAGGTAGTATCGAGCAAGTACAAAATATACTTCAAAATGATGCCGCTCAGTGTAAAGGTGAATTTGTTGTACTGGTGGAGGGAAATAAAAGCATATCTTCGTCGCTTATTTGTTCGAATGCAAAAACGCTATTAGCGCATTTATTAAAAGAGCTGCCGATAAAGAAAGCAGTAGCTATAGTGGCGGATATGTATGGCCATCAAAAAAAAGAGTTGTATAATTTAGCATTAACCTTAAAACAAGGTTGAATATCCATTGAACGATAGGTAGTATCCTGCTCCAGCAAGCTGGCTGGGCAGTCGCTGTTTAGTCGCTTTAAGTGATTAAGCGGAGGAAAGTCCGGGCTCCATAGGGTAGAACGCCAGGTAACGCCTGGGAGGTGTAAGCCTACGGAAAGTGCCGCAGAGAGTAGACCGCCTAAGACAGTAAATATACTGAACGGTAAGGGTGAAAGGGTGCGGTAAGAGCGCACCGCATGGCTGGCAACAGCTTATGGCAAGGTAAACCCCGTTCGGAGCAAGACCAAATAGGAATTCAATGGTGTGACCCGCGCTGAATTCGGGTAGGTTGCTTGAGGTGTATGGCGACATACACCCTAGATGAATGACTGCTATGCCTGTTTTTTTCAGGTAGACAGAACCCGGCTTATAGGCCAGCTTGCATTTATTTTTTTATTCTTTCGGTTGTTTTTTGACCTATCGATTAAAACCTTTCTTACTTCGTTATTAAGTATTGAGTTAATCGTCAATGCTGTCTCGTTATTTGATTTATTGGCCTTTTCTAACCCTTTAATTTTAGTGTTTTAAATATATTCAATGTCAGAAAGCTGGCGAACATCTTGATGGCTGAGCTTGACGTAGGTTGCCCGCATTCCTATAGTGTCTTTAAGTGGTATATTGTGGTGTTAAGTGGGTTTGGCTGGTTTTTTGTTCGTTTATTTAAGGAAAGATAGCTTCTGGGAGAGTATCATTTGTTTCGTGGGGTCAATGCTATTAACTTAGACGCCAAAGGGCGACTGGCGGTACCTACCCGTTATCGGGACGTGCTGCAGGAGCGCTGTGACGGTCGTTTGGTGGCAACAATTGATACCGATGAACTGTGTTTGTTAATTTACCCTCTTGATGAATGGGACTCAATTCAGAAAAAAATTGAAGCGCTACCTAGTTTTCATCCAACCAGTCGTCGGATTCAACGTCTTCTCATCGGTCATGCTACTGATCTTGATATGGATGGTAGTGGACGCATTCTTATCCCCCCCTTGTTAAGAGATTATGCAGGCCTTGCTAAGCACAGTATTTTGCTCGGGCAAGGTAAGAAATTTGAATTGTGGAGTGAAGCCAGTTGGGCAGAGCGCCGAGACCAGTATTTACAAGAGGCCAGTACCTCTAAGGAACCTCCAGATGAACTACAATCATTGTCGTTATAAGTGATGGAACTACCTGAACAGCATAAAACCGTGATGCTCGCTGAAGCCGTTGAGGCTTTGGTCACCCGTCCGGAGGGCGTTTATATTGATGGCACTTTTGGGCGAGGTGGGCACAGTCGAGCTATTTTGAAATGCCTAGCTAATACCGGCCGGCTACTGGGTATTGATAAGGACCCAAGGGCTGTAGAAGAGGGGTGCAGCTTAAGCGCTGTGGATAATCGTTTTACCGTTTATCATGGCTCTTTCACCGAACTTGGAAGTTTGCCTGATATAGAGAAAATTGACGGTATTTTATTAGACCTTGGTGTATCGTCTCCTCAGTTGGATAACCCTAAGCGAGGGTTTAGCTTCTTGCACGATGGACCACTGGATATGCGGATGAATAATACCTCAGGAGAAAGTGCTTCTGATTGGTTAGCGCGGGCGGAGGAGCAGGAAATTAGTCGTATTTTATGGGAATACGGAGAAGAGCGTTTTTCACGACATATAGCCAGAGCTATTATACAGGCAAGAGAATCTGAACCGATCATAACGACTAAAAGGTTGGTTGATATCATAACAGCTGCTTGCCCTAAAAAAGAAAAGCATAAACACCCGGCAACACGTTCCTTTCAAGCTATCAGGATTCATATCAACCGTGAATTAGATGACCTTGAAGATTGCCTTGATCAGGCAATAGAGCTTTTAAAGCCTGGCGGCAGGCTTGTGGTGATTAGTTTTCACTCTTTAGAAGACCGCATCGCAAAGCGCTTTATCCGTAAACATGAAAAAGGTGACTCACTGCCAAGCTGGCTGCCGGTAAGGGAGGATCAACTGAATAAGCGATTAAAAAGTTTAGGGAAAGCGATAAGGGCTTCTGATGAAGAAGTGAAAAATAATCCCCGTGCGCGCAGCGCCATTATGCGTGTTGCTGAAAAACTATGTTGAAGATGCACTTCGCTCCATTACGGGCGGTCTTTAATAGAAGACACCTTATTTCAGCTGTATTGTTGTTGTCTGTTGTATTATCAGGAGTGGCGGTGAGTTATGTGGCTTATGAAAACAGGAAATTGCATAACCAACTTCAGCGGGTGCTTGAGAGACAAAACCAAGCGCAGGTAGAGTGGGGGCGTTTATTGCTTGAAGAAAGCACGCTGACAGCGCCTGCTAGAGTTGAGAGATTGGCACGAGATAAGCTAGGTATGGAGGTTCCCAGTCCTGTTAGTGTTAAAATGGTTGTGCAATGAATAAGAATAATATGCGTGCTCGGACCCAACCACTTGCACCATCACATCGTTGGCGCTTGATGGTGCTCCAAAGTTTGCTTGTTATAGCGGGTCTTTGTATTGGCTATCGTGTGATTGACCTGCAATTATTGGGCCAGCGTTTCCTTCAAAAGGAAGGAGAGAAACGTGCTGTTCGCTATGAAAAAATTCCAGCGCACCGAGGTATTATTTTTGATCGAAGTGGCAGGCCATTGGCTGTCAGTACCCCTGTGGCAACTATTTGGGCAGATCCTAGTGATTTATTACTTAGCAAACAGCGATGGGGAGAGCTTGCTAAGCAACTAAACATCAGTGAAGATAAACTCGCCAGGCGGATTAAGGCTAGTCAATCTAAAGACTTTATGTATTTAAAGAGGCACCTGCCCCCCACTCAAGAACGTAAGATCATGGCACTGAGTATTCCAGGTGTTCAGGTCATAGATGAGCATCGCCGTTATTATCCGGCAGGAGAAGTCACTGCTCATTTGGTTGGATTTACCAATATTGATGAGCAAGGACAAGAGGGGATGGAGCTTGGTTATAATAAATGGCTAACCGGTTCTCCAGGAGAAGTTCGCTACCTTAAGGATCGTCGAGGGCATTTGGTCAGGCAGGTTGAATTAGTTGATAGTGCAGAACCAGGCAAAGAATTAAAGTTAAGTATTGATCTTCGGTTGCAGTATATGGCTTACCGAGAGTTGAAAAAAGCGGTGGAGCGGCACAAAGCAAAAGCGGGTTCGTTGGTCATGATTGATGTCCATACCGGTGAAGTATTGGCGATGGTTAACCAGCCTTCTTATAATCCTAACAATCGTTCGGGAATGCAAGCCTACCGAATGAGAAACCGTGTTATTACCGATGCTCTGGAGCCAGGGTCGACGCTTAAGCCATTTACCGTAATTGCTGCGCTTGAGTCTGGGCGTTATAAAAAGGATACGCTGATCGACACGAGTCCGGGGTATATGCGGGTCAGTGGTCACCGAGTGTCAGATATACGCAATTATGGTCAACTTAATGTTACTTCTGTGCTAACTAAGTCGAGTAATGTTGGGGTTACTAAAATGGCGCTTGATTTAGGCGTTGGCAAAGTGCTTGATGTGCTCCGTAGAGTTGGCATTGGCCAGTCTATAGCTGTTGGCTTTCCTGGTGAAAATACAGGATACCTACCTTTTCGCGACCACTGGGGTGGCTTTGAAGTGGCGACGCTTTCCTTTGGTTATGGTTTGACGGTAACGCCTTTACAATTGGCACAAGCTTACGCTGTGTTAGGCGCTAAGGGGATAATGCGACCTATTTCTTTGATCAAAAGGGATGTTGTACCAGAAGGAGTCAGAGTCATTGATGAGAAAATTGCTGCTGATGTGCTGACTATGTTAGAAACTGTTGTTCAATCAGGTTCAGGAAAGCGGGCAAAGGTGCAAGCCTATGAGGTTGGTGGTAAAACAGGCACTGTACGTAAAGTGGGTGCTAATGGGTACTCAAAAAGTCGTCATATAGGCATTTTTGCAGGCGTTGCACCAATTCATAACCCTCGTCTGGCAACAGTTGTTGTTATTGATGAACCTACTGATGGGAAGTATTATGGCGGACTGACAGCAGCTCCGGTGTTTGCCAAAGTGAATACGAGTGCGCTGAGGATATTGGGAGTTTCTCCTGATCCAGTTAACGTGCTGACTGCAGACCGCCCAAATAACCAAGATGGTAAGGGTGCTGGATAGGCTATGCATATGGGCTAAGTAATGGCGAACAGAGCGATAGCAACATTAAATGATGTATTACGCCATATGTGCATAACACCTATTGTCGTAGATAGGCCAATATTGGGGCTTTCCATCGATAGCCGAAAGCTCGTTAATGGAGACTTGTTTCTAGCTGTTCCTGGGGTTGATGGAGACGGTAGACGGTTTATGCGTCAGGCATGCCAAAAAGGAGCAGCTGCCATTGTAGCAGAAGCAAAGGATTGTCAGGATTACCTTACAGATTGTTCAGATATCACGGTTCCGCTGGTTTTAGTTGATAATTTAAAAAATAAACTGGGCCACTTAGCGAGTGATTATTACCGCACTACTGATACCGAACCGGTTAGCATTATTGGTGTGACCGGTACTAATGGTAAAACGTCTTGCTGTTGGATTATTTCACAATTGCTGACTGGTTTGGGAAAACCTTGCGCCTTACTTGGTACGCTTGGAAAGGGAATCCCTAATTCTATAGAATCCACGTTGAATACTACGCCAGATGTTTTATCAGTTCATCAGTTTATTGCTGATCTAAGCACTCAGGGTTGTTTTTCTTTAGCTATGGAAGTTTCTTCTCACGGTTTGGAGCAAGGCCGTGTAGATGGAGTACCATTCGATGTGGGCATATTTACCAACCTTAGCAGAGATCATCTTGATTCCTATCAGAGTATGGATGAGTATGCCAAAGCAAAATCATTACTTTTTTCAGATATGTCTCTCAAGCATGCAGTAATAAATGAAGATGATACTTATGGGAGCCTGATGAAAGCCGCTTGCTCTAAGTCATTAGATGTGCTTACGTTCTCTGAAAAAAACACGTCAGCAGATGTTTATTCTGAGCGTGTTAGGTTATTAAATGATGGGCTAACAGCCATTATTCATACGCCTTGGGGCCAGTATGATGTTCGCGTACCTCTAATGGGGCGCTTCAACTTAGAAAATCTACTAGCAGTGATAGCTACTCTTGGTATTCAGGAGTATGACCTTCATAAGATTACGTCCTTGCTTCCCTCGTTAACGGCGGTTCCTGGACGAATGCAGCGGTTTGGTGGTAAGGGTAAGCCGACTGTTTTTGTTGATTATGCCCATACTCCCAGTGCGTTAAACAGTGTGCTGGTTGCCTTGAGGGAGCATGGAGTCAAAAAATTGATATGTGTATTTGGCTGTGGTGGGGATCGCGATAAAGGTAAGCGTCCGCTTATGACAATGGCGGCACTAGGGGGAGCCGATACGGTTGTGCTAACCAGTGATAACCCTAGAAGTGAAGCGCCAGAGACTATTATCGCTAATGCAATGGAGGGAATTGAAGGCAGTGATAAGCAGCGAATAACCACGATTATTCATCGAGAAGATGCTATTGTCCAAACTATTTTATCTTCAGATGCCGATGATGTTGTGGTTATTGCGGGTAAAGGGCATGAAACATATCAAGAAATCAATGGCGTTAGACACGCTTTTGATGATGGTAATTATGTGCGTGAAGCATTGAAACAATGGTGCTTATTATGATGAGGTCTTTTTTTCTTAAGGAGATTTCAGATAGTATCTCAGGTCAGATAATAGGCCGTAATGCTGAGAATAAAAGCATTACCGGTATCAGCATTGATAGCCGTACACTGTCAGCCGGTCAGCTGTTTATAGCGATAAAGGGCCCCTATTTTGATGGGCACCAGTTTCTTCAGCAAGCTTGTGAAGCAGGCGCTGCTGCCGCTGTGGTAAGTAAAATTGATAAAAGTATCGACCTGATACAGGTTTTGGTAAAAGATACTTTCCTTGCATTAGGTAAGCTTGGGCAATTGAACCGGCTGGCTTTTCAAGGACTGGTTTTTGCTATAACAGGTTCTTGTGGTAAAACCTCAGTCAAAGAAATGCTATCGGCTATTTTGGCTGAACAATTTAACGTGCTATCTACTCTGGGTAACCTTAATAATGGTTACGGAGTTCCTTTAACGCTATCTCAATTAGAACCAGTTCATGATTATGCCGTAGTGGAGTTAGGCACTAGCTCACCAGGAGAAATTAGTTATATTGCTGGATTGACGCAACCTGATATCGCCATACTGATTAATGCAGCTGAAGCACATCTTGAGGGTCTTGGTTCAGTGGAAGGAGTTGCTAAGGAAAAAGGTTATATTCTTGATGCTTCAGGTGATAAGGGTGTCGCTATTTTAAATTATGATGATAGTTTCTATTCTGAGTGGCTAGCTCGTACGAAGACAGTAATAGGGCGAAAAACAGTAGCTTTTAGCCTGAATAACAGCGATGCTGATTGTTATGCATCAGATATTAAAACCTCAGACAAAGGAATGGATTTTATTCTTAATGTATCAGGGAGTGAATGTCCGGTGAATCTTGGCTTTTTTGGGCTTCATCAAGTGAGTAATGCTTGTTGTGCAGCTGCAGCAGCCTTTGCGGCGGGCATTAAATTAGAGGTGATTGCTCAAGGGTTGGAGAATGCGCATCCGTATCAACGGCGTGGGATGCGTTATAAACTGTCAGGAGTATGGGGCAAACGCGTGACGGTTTTTGATGAAACTTATAACGCTAACCCAAAAGCAATGCGAGCATCTATTGATCTATTATCAATGTGCTCTGGCAAGCGAATTATGGTCTTCGGTGATATGCTGGAGCTAGGTCGTTTATCCAGTGATCGTCATAGAGATATAGGTGTGTATGCCAAACAGAAGGGTATTGATTATTTTGCAGGATTTGGTGCTCTTGCGGAGCTGGCATGTGCTGCGTTCACTAAAGATAGCCGCCACTTTTCGTCTAAGGCTGAGCTGGTAGATTGGATTAAAACTTTGATTAGAAGCGAATCAGGTCATACTGTATCGGTGCTTGTTAAAGGATCGAAGGGTATGGAAATGTATGATGTTGTTAGGTCTCTTGTGGGGCCGGAATATGAGGGAGAGCGCTAGATGCTGCTCTGGCTGGCTGATTTTTTATCCCAGTATTACCATGGATTTGCAATTTTTAAGTACCTAACATTGAGGGCAATTCTTGGTGTGCTGACGGCGCTTGGTATAGGTCTATGGCTTGGACCTATTATGATTAGACGCCTTAGTTATCATCAGATAGGACAAAGTGTTCGCGATGATGGTCCTAAAAGTCATCTTAGTAAAGCGGGTACACCGACAATGGGTGGTGCTTTGATCCTCATCTCGATCACAATCAGTACCTTATTATGGGGCAATCTGGTCAATAAGTATCTTTGGACGGTGCTATTGGTCATGGGAAGCTTTGGCGTGATTGGCTGGGTAGACGATTACCGTAAAGTAGTTGAGAAAAACTCCAGAGGTTTGCCAGCCCGCTGGAAGTATTTCTGGCAGTCTATTATTGGCTTAGTAGCGGCTCTATTTTTGTATCATACCTCTCAGACTCCGGCAGAGACAGCGCTAATAGTTCCCTTTTTTAAGGCTATTTCTATTCAGTTAGGTGTTGGATTTATTTTAGTAGCTTATCTAACCATTGTTGGCACTAGTAATGCGGTCAATTTAACCGACGGTTTGGATGGCTTAGCGATTATGCCCACTGTATTGGTTAGTTCAGCCCTAGGAGTCTTTGCTTATCTTAGTGGGCATGCCACCTTTTCTGAATATTTGCACATCCCCGCTATTCCTGGTGCTGGCGAGTTGATCATTTTTTGTGGCGCTATTGCGGGTGCAGGTTTAGGCTTCCTGTGGTTTAACACTTACCCTGCACAGGTGTTTATGGGTGATGTCGGAGCACTTGCCCTAGGCGCAGCAATGGGGGTTATAGCGATTATTGTCCGCCAAGAGATTATTTTAATTATTATGGGTGGTGTTTTTGTTATGGAAACGGTCTCTGTCATACTTCAAGTGGGTTCATTTAAGTTGACTGGACGTCGTATCTTCAAAATGGCCCCATTGCATCACCATTTTGAACTGAAAGGCTGGCCTGAGCCACGGGTTATTGTCAGGTTCTGGATTGTTACATTGGTATTGGTTTTGATTGGGTTAGCCACCCTAAAAATTCGTTAGATTGATGACTGGAGAAACTAGGGTGTCCCTAATCAGCTCAAGCTGTCGTCGTATTATTATTGGGCTTGGCAAGACAGGGTTATCTTGCGTTCGCTATTTTTCCCGTCAGGGCCTGCCATTTTCAGTAGTTGATAGCAGGGTATCACCTCCTGGTTTAGATGTATTGCAGCGGGATTATCCCGATGTGCCAATATTTACCGGTGGCTTTAAGCGGGAGCTTCTGTTAGCTGCCGATGAATTAATTATTAGCCCTGGCGTAGCGCTTGCTCAACCTGAGGTGGCTGAAGCCATTAAAGCGGGTGCTCATGCTATTGGGGATGTAGAGATTTTTTGTCGTTTAATAACAGATAAACCTATTATTGCTATAACAGGATCTAATGGTAAAAGTACCGTTACCTCATTATTAGGAAAAATGGCGCATTTAGCTGGAATCAATGCGGCTGTCGGTGGAAATATTGGTGTACCCGTACTTGACCTTATTGAGCAACCTGCTGATCTTTATATTCTTGAGTTGTCTAGTTTTCAGTTGGAAACAACACATTCTTTACGAGCAGAGGCAGCAACGGTGCTGAACATAAGCCCTGACCATATAGATAGGTATGCATCATTTGCTGACTATCATCGGGCAAAACAAAAAATTTATAGAGGTTGCAAAACCGCTGTTTACAATCTTGAAGATCCCTTGTCAGCTCCGCTTCTTCCTAAGTTAACACATTGCTCAGGGTTTACTACTGGCGAGCCAGATTTAGCTCAGTTTGGCCTCAGAGATGAGCATGAAACCACTTGGTTGTGCAAAGGCCTAGAACGGTTGCTTGATACAAAACAACTAAAAATGAAAAGCCGCCACAACTATGCTAATGCATTAGCAGCTCTTGCGCTTGGTGAGGCTGTTGATATGCCGCTAAAGCCAATGCTTGAAGCAATCAGCCAGTTTCCCGGATTACCTCACCGCTGCCAATGGGTTGCTGATATTAGCGGTGTTAGCTGGTTTAATGACTCAAAGGCAACCAATATAGGGGCAACCATTGCTGCCATAGGAAGTGTAGGAGAGCAAATTTCTGGACATATTATTTTGCTTGCTGGCGGTGATGGAAAAGGAGCTGATTTTTCAGAATTACAGCCAGTCATTAGAGAATATGTTGGTCATGTTATCCTGCTGGGCCAAGATGCAGATCTGCTAGAAGCGGCATTATCTTCATGTGTGCCAGTCAGTCGTGCCACTGATTTACACAGTGCCGTGAGGGTAGCGTCAACGGTTAGTGCTCAGGGCGATGCTGTCTTGTTAGCCCCAGCTTGTGCTAGCACAGATATGTTTAATAACTTTGAAGACCGTGGTAACAAGTTTATTCAGAATGTGCATGAGCTATTGAAAAATCATGATGCGGGGTGCTAATGAGCGAAAAAATTAGCACATGGCCAGGTATCCGCTCGACATACATTGATCTTCCATTATTAACAATACTATTGTTGTTAATTTGTATTGGCTTGGTCATGACAGGCTCCGCGTCCTTAGATGTCTCTGATAGTATCTTTTCATCTCCGTTCCATATTTTTTTAAAGCAGGTTCTATTTGTTTTTGCGGGTCTGTGCGTGTTGTTTATGATGCTCATGGTACCTACTGCAGTGATTGAGCGTTTGAGTTGGTCGCTATTATTTTTAGGGCTAGGGTTATTGGTTCTGGTTTTGGTTATTGGTCGAGAGGTGAACGGTAGTGTTCGTTGGATTTCTCTAGGAATTTTTAATCTTCAGGCATCAGAAGCAGCGAAGCTGTGTATTGTAATTTATCTTGCTGCTTTTTTGGTGCGGCGACTTGATGAGGTACGAAACCACTGGAGTGGCTTCATGAAGCCTATGGCTATCTTAGGCTGTTCTGCCATTTTGCTGTTAATGGAGCCAGACTTTGGCTCATTGGTTGTACTTATGGCAGCATCATTGGGCATGATTTTTATGGCAGGTGCTCGATTGCTACCTTTCCTGCTATTAATGCTTTGCGTCATGGGTATGGTTTTTTTACTGATAGTATTTGAGCCTTATCGTATGGCGCGCCTTACTTCTTATATGGATCCTTGGGCTCATGCATTTGATACAGGTTATCAGCTTACACAATCTTTAATTGCGTTTGGTCGCGGTGAATTATTTGGTGAGGGCTTGGGTAATAGTATCCAGAAATTATTTTATTTGCCTGAGGCACATACGGATTTTGTTTATGCTGTGTTGGCTGAAGAGCTTGGTGTTATTGGTAGTTTGGGGGTTTTGTGCCTTTTTATGTTTGTTGTTTGGCGCTCGTTACAAATAGGGCAGCGGTCAGAGCAAGCGGGATTATTATTTCATGGGTTTGTTGCTTATGGCATAGCATTGTTGTTTATCAGTCAGGTATTAATCAATATTGGAGTGAATACCGGTTTATTGCCAACTAAAGGACTGACATTACCTTTACTTAGTTATGGTGGAAGTAGCTTGTTGGTCAATTGTATGGCATTTGGTATTTTGCTGCGTATTGACTATGAACGACGGCTGGAAAACGATAAAGAGAATAAAGGAAAAAGGCATATCAATGAGACAGTGTAAACAATCCAGTACCATTGTTATCATGGCCGGTGGCACAGGTGGCCATATATTTCCTGCTCTGGCAACAGCTAGCGAGCTAAAATCGCGCGGCTACAATATACATTGGCTTGGTACTATAAACAGTATGGAATCTGAGCTAGTCCCTCAGTACGGATTTGATATTAGTTTTATTCCTGTGACGGGGTTACGCGGGAAAAAAATTGGCCTACTGCTTCAAGCTCCTTGGCGTTTAATCGTCTCGCTATTGAGAGCTATAAAAGTGCTAAGACAAATAAGGCCAATTTGTGTGTTGGGTATGGGCGGCTATGTTACCGGGCCTGGTGGTATTGCTGCCAGACTACTGAATATTCCACTTGTTATACATGAGCAAAATGCTATTACTGGATTAACTAATAAGTTGTTGTCTAATATAGCGACTCGGTTATTGGAAGCATTTCCAGGTACCTTTTTAGATCAGAAAGCACGTACCACTAAAAAAATCTTTACGACAGGCAATCCAGTAAGAGAATCTATAGCAGAATACAGTGCTTATGATGTTGGAACTCCATTAAAGCTATTGGTATTGGGAGGGAGTCGAGGTGCTGTTGCAATCAATGACGTAGTGCCTAAGGTAATTGCAAACTGTAAAGGGCGTGTCATTATTTGGCATCAGACGGGGAAAAATAATCTAGCGCGTAGTCAACAAAGCTATAGAGAGCTTTTTGGGGAAAGAATAGACTTATATCGAGTTGAACCTTTTATTAATGATATGGCCAAGGCTTATGCTTGGGCTGATGTTGTTTTGTGTCGCTCAGGGGCTTTAACGGTCTCTGAACTTGCTGCTGCTGGAAGGCCTGCCATACTTGTTCCTTTTCCTTATGCTGTTGATGATCACCAGACAGTTAATGGACGCTACCTTGTTGATCAGGGAGCTGCTTGGATGATTAAACAGCAACACTTGGATGAAGATGCATTGACAACTTTATTATTGGAGCTGAGCAATGATCATACTCGGCTAAATGCTATGGCTGCAGCTGCAAAGGCCGCAGGCCAGTTAAAAGCGACTAAAATGGTGGCAGATCATTGCTTAGAGGTGTCTCATGATTGATGCGAAGTTACCTGCATCCGAAATGACCGTTCCTGAAATGAAGCGCATTCGATGTATTCATTTTGTGGGGATTGGTGGCTCTGGAATGTGTGGTATTGCTGAAGTTTTACTCAATCAAGGCTATCGTATTTCAGGGTCTGACCTTAAGCCATCGGGAGTAACAGAAAGACTCCAAACGCTTGGCATCCAGATTACCCTTGGCCACCATTATACTAACGTCGCCGACGCTGATGTTGTAGTTACTTCTACCGCTGTGGCCGCTGATAATCCTGAGCTGATAGAGGCTAAAAATCGTAGAATACCGATAGTGCCCAGAGCTGAAATGCTAGCTGAGTTGATGCGTTATCGTCATGGTATTGCCGTGGCTGGTACCCACGGAAAAACCACCACAACGAGCCTTATTGCCTCAGTATTAGGTTATATGGGCATTGACCCTACTTTTATAATTGGAGGGCGATTAAATTCTGCGGGTACTCATGCGAAATTAGGCGGCAGCCGTTATTTGGTGGCAGAGGCGGATGAGTCTGATGCATCGTTTTTGCATTTACAGCCGATGGTAGCTGTTGTGACTAATATCGATGCAGACCATATGTCCACATATGAGGGGGATTTTGAAAAGCTCAAGAAAACATTTCTCGAGTTTATTCATAATCTGCCCTTTTATGGTATTGCTGTTGTTTGCATTGACTGCCCTGTCGTGCGTGAGTTGCTACCACAAATTAAGCGTCGCGTAGTTACTTATGGCTATAACTCTGATGCTGATTATAAAGCTGAAAATGTGCACTACCGAGCTTCGCGTACTTGTTTTGATCTTGTTCGTACAGGAAGTGACGAAGTGCTTTCAGTAGAGATTAATATGCCTGGTAGGCACAATGTACAAAATGCGCTTGCTGCGTTTGCAGTGGCTGCTGATGAAGGCCTTCAGCCGAAAAAGATAGGAGAAGGCTTAAGATCATTTGAAGGTGTTAACCGGCGCTTTCAAATGTACGGCAGTTTTAATACCCCTGTAGGGAAAGTGATGTTGGTTGATGACTATGGTCATCATCCTACAGAGGTTAGAGCTACTATTGATGCGATTAGGCATGGCTGGAGCGATAAACGTTTAGTTATGTTGTTTCAGCCGCACCGCCATTCACGTACTCATGATCTGTATGAAGATTTTGTAGATGTTTTATCTAGGGTTGATGTGTTATTGCTAATGGAGGTCTACTCAGCGGGTGAGGCGGCTATTCCCGGTGCAGATAGTCGTAGCCTATGTCGAAGTATTCGCCAAAGAGGGCAAGTAGATCCTATTTATGTTGGCATGCCAGATGATGTTAAAGATATTCTTGCATCTATCTTGAAAGAAGGTGATCTGCTATTGACCCAAGGTGCTGGTGATATAGGTGTATTTGCTGCACAGTTGGGAGAGTCAGGTTTAAAGATTTGGGAGAGCTGGATTTAAATATATGGATTCAGGATATGAATAATAATCAAACGCGAGACTATTCCGATGTTAAAAAACTAGGAAAAGTAGCCGTTATTGCTGGTGGGAACTCTACAGAGAGGGCAGTCAGTTTAGTTTCTGGAGAAAGCATTTATAAAGCGCTGCAGAGGAAAGGTGTTGAATGTCGTTTTATTGATGCAGCTGAGCAGTTAGCAGAACAGCTGGTTGCATATAGACCAAGTTGTGTTTTTATTGCGTTGCATGGCGCTGGTGGCGAGGATGGCTCTGTGCAGGGTTTATTGGACTGTATGGGAATTTCCTACACGGGTAGCGACGTGCTCTCTTCGGCATTAGCCATGGATAAATACAGGAGCAAGCTATTATGGCAGTCTGTAGGCTTGCCAACGCCTGCTTTCCAAGTGATCTCATCGCCTGATGATCTAGAACATTGCCATTCATTACTACCTGCTTTTGTTAAACCTAGCCAAGAGGGCTCTAGTTTAGGGGTTACTCGGGTAGATAAAGAGCAAGATCTTATCAAAGCATGGGAAACTGCCCGTAGGTATAATCATTTTGTATTAGTTGAAGCGTTTATTGATGGGCCAGAGTTTACAGTGGGCATTATAGATGGAGAGCCTTTACCAGCCGTCCGTATTGATGTTCCCGGTATGTTCTATGATTATGATGCTAAGTATCATTCTAATGATACTCGCTATATTGTGCCCTGTGGTTTATCTAAAGCACAAGAACAAGAGATGCAGGCCATTGCTCTGACAGCTTTTGAAGTACTAAATTGTAGCGGGTGGGGTAGAGTTGATTTTATTCAAGATGAACAAGGACGTTTTTGGTTACTGGAAGTGAATACTATTCCAGGTATGACCAAGCGTAGTCTGTTCCCTATGGCTGCAAAACAGGCAGGAATCGAGTTTGATGATTTAGTGTTAAATATTTTACGCTCATGTTGTACTGATGCAGTATTTCCAAAGGAGGTAGAAACGTAACCTAGTGCTGACTAACAATTCGGCTTTGATAAAAAGCCTATGAGAGATAATCGGAAATATCAAAAGATGGGAAGCTTTAAAAATAGCTACTCCCATAAGCAGGTGACTAGTGCTTTAGCGAAGGTAAAGAAAAGGAAGAAGTTTTTTTCTTACTCTGTTATCCAGTGGCTTCAAGTATCTATGGCACTGCTTTCCTTAATTGTAGTGGTAATTATATGGCCTAAACTATGGTTATGGTTAGATCAGCCGATAACACAGGTGAACGTCCATGCACCTTTTATTCATCTAAATCAACGTCAGGTTGAGCTGTTGTTAGAGGATAAGTTAAAAGGTCGATTTTTCCAATTAAATTTGGTAACTATACGAAAGCTGTTATACGGTCAGCCATGGGTAAAAGAAGTGACTCTTAAGAAAGAGTGGCCTAGCAAGTTAGTGATCTTTCTTGAGGAGAAAGAGCCGGTTGCGCGATGGGGTGATCAGCAATTAATCAGCGCTGACGGTGATATTTTCACCCCAGAGAGTGTAGTTGAGTTTCAGCAGTTGCCCATGTTAAGAGGCTCTAAACGTCAAGCTCAAGAAGTTATGCAACAGTATTTGTCTATTAGCCAGTTGTTGCGTCCTATGGGGTTGGTAGTAACGGGTTTAAATCTCGGGATAACCGGTGAGTGGAGCTTTAAGTTAGGTAGTGTACAAATAAATATTGGTAGAAATCAGAGAATGGAAAGGTTGCAGCGATTAGTGCGTCTTTATCATGCTCGTCTAGAATCAAGATGGGCGTTTGTCAAACGCATTGACCTTCGCTATCCAAATGGCGCATCGGTTGCCTGGGATCACGGGTGATGATTACCTAGATGCATTGTGAAATGATAGTTTTTGTGGTTTAGGAAGATTGATGCCATGACATCGGCAAATAATGGAAGCATGATCGTTGGGTTAGATATTGGTACATCTAAAGTTGTGGCTATCGTTGGGGAAATAAACTCTGATGGCGACATAGAAATTATTGGTATTGGCTCCCACTCTTCAAGAGGTTTGAAGCGTGGAGTTGTTGTGAATATCGATTCAACTGTTCATGCTATTAAGAGAGCAGTCGAAGAGGCTGAGTTGATGGCTGGCTGTCAGATACACTCTGTTTATGCAGGTATTGCTGGAAACCACATTAGAAGCCTTAATTCTCATGGTATTGTTGCTATAAGGGAAAGAGAAGTTACTGCTGCCGATATTGAGCGCGTCATTGATGCCGCGCAGGCAGTGGCAATACCGGCCGATCAGCGTATTTTGCATATTTTGCCACAAGAGTATGTCATTGATACTCAAGAAGAGGTTAAAGAGCCTTTGGGTATGTCGGGTGTAAGGTTGGAAGCAAAGGTGCATTTAATAACGTGTGCAGTCAATGCAGCGCAGAATATAGAAAATTGTATCCGTCGCTGTGATCTTGAGGTTGAAGATATCATTCTTGAGCAACTTGCTTCCAGCCATTCTGTTTTATCGGAAGATGAAAAGGAGTTAGGCGTCTGCATGGTCGATATCGGTGGAGGAACAACGGATATTGCCATTTTTACAGATGGCGCTATAAGGCATACAGCTGTGATTCCAATAGCAGGTGATCAGGTGACAAATGATATTGCTATGGCTTTGAGAACGCCGACGCAAAATGCTGAAGATATAAAAATAAAATACGCTTGTGCACTGACGAAACTGGCAGGAGAAGGAGAAGCAGTAAAAGTGCCTAGTGTTGGGGATAGGGCTCCTCGAGAGCTTTCCAGACAGGCGTTAGCCGAAGTCGTAGAGCCTCGCTACGATGAGCTTTTCTCACTGATACACTCAGAAATTAGACGAAGTGGGTTTGAGGACTTGATTCCAGCAGGCGTAGTATTAACCGGTGGAACTTCAAAAATAGAAGGCGCTGTTGAATTGGCTGAAGAGATTTTTCATATGCCTGTTAGATTGGGGTTGCCTCAGGATGTTAAAGGACTAAAAGATGTTGTTAATAACCCCATATTTTCTACAGGTGTTGGTCTATTGCATTATGGTTGCAAAGCTCAAAAAGATGGACATCGTGAGACTGTGCTCAACAACAGGGGCAGCACTTTGATGAGTCGGATAAAATCATGGTTCCAAGGTAATTTTTAATTTGATGGTATAGCGGTTATTGCAAAAGTTTTCAGTTTTAAGGTGATGAAGGAGAGAGCCATGTTTGAGCTAGTTGATACTATTCCGCAGGAAGCGGTTATTAAAGTTATTGGCGTTGGTGGAGGTGGTGGTAATGCTGTTTGTCACATGCTAAACAGCCAGTTGGAGGGTGTAGAATTTGTCTGTGCTAATACTGATGCTCAGGCACTTAAAAAACAGCACTTGCAAGCACATGCACACTTGCAGTTAGGGGCATCTATTACACGAGGACTTGGGGCTGGTGCTAACCCAGAGGTGGGTCGTGAGGCTGCAATAGAAGATCGAGACCGTATAACCGAAATACTAGATGGTGCAGATATGGTCTTTATTACTGCGGGTATGGGAGGTGGAACAGGTACAGGAGCTGCACCTATTGTTGCTCAGGTCGCACGAGAAATGGGGGCGCTTAGTGTTGCTGTGGTAACAAAACCCTTCTCATTTGAAGGGCGTCGCCGGATGCAGGTTGCAGATGAAGGACTGAAGGCACTTCAAGACAGTGTTGATTCTTTAATTACTATTCCTAATGAAAAGCTGCTACCTGTATTAGGCCGTGATGTGAGCTTGCTTAATGCATTTGGTGCAGCTAACGATGTGTTACTTGGTGCTGTACAGGGTATTTCAGAGCTCATTACTCGTGATGGCTTGATTAATGTTGACTTCGCAGATGTTAGAACAGTCATGTCTGAAATGGGTATGGCTATGATGGGTACAGGGGCTGCAACCGGTTCTAATCGCGCTATTGAAGCGGCAGAAAAAGCAATTCGTAGTCCATTGCTTGAAGATGTTAATTTGCAGGGTGCTAGAGGCGTTTTGGTTAATATTACGGCAGGTCTAGACTTGTCGGTTGGAGAATTTCATGAAGTGGGTGATACTGTCAGAGAGTTTGCTTCTGACAACGCTACAACAGTTGTAGGTACTGTCATTGACCCTGAAATGTCAGATGAGCTGAGAGTGACTGTTGTTGCTACAGGTCTTGGTGCAGCCAGTAAGCAAGAGGTAAAAGTTGCTGAGGGTGCTGTGAAGAATAAAAAGAATGATGGCTCAGTTGACTACTCTGCTCTTGAAATTCCTACAGTGATGCGAAACCAAGAGACAGAAAAAAAAGACGAAAGTCAAGGTGAAGAGAAAAAAAGAGTTGTTGCGACGGCGAGTTCGGATAATGTTGATTACCTTGATATTCCAGCATTTCTCCGCCGCCAAGCTGATTGAGAGGCTACCATTAGATCAAGTTATATGTCAGGATTGCCAATAAGAGGTACTGTTTTAAAAATGCTTAAAAATTGGAGATGCGCTACACGACATAAGACTCTTTTATGCTAGAAAAGTATTATTAAATAGGCTAAGTTTTTTTACAGTTGAGCTTTGAGTGTGAATGCTGAAATTTTTTATTTCTTATGCCGAGATCAGCCTATGTAAGCATGGTACTTCTTGTGTGCTGTGTATCTTTTGTTACAATGAGTAATTGGATCGAAAAAATTGGTATCTAATCGGTCGCAGGACAGCATTATTATGATCAAACAACGCACATTGAAAAATATTATTCGTGCTACCGGGGTTGGTTTGCACTCTGGAGAGAAAGTCTACTTGACGCTTAAGCCAGCTCCTGTAGATACAGGCATCATCTTTTGCCGCACAGACCTAGATTCTGTAGTTGAAATACCCGCCCATGCGTTGAATGTAGGGCAGACAACTCTTTGTACATCTCTTCAAATGGGTGATGTTCGTGTAGATACAGTTGAACACTTATTATCTGCTTTTGCTGGCATGGGTATTGACAATGCTTATGTAGAAGTGAGTGCTCATGAAGTACCTATAATGGATGGCAGTGCTGGGCCATTTGTATTTTTAATCCAGTCAGCAGGTATTCAGGAGCAAAATGCGGCGAAGAAATTTATTCGTATTAAGCAAGCAATCTCAGTCTCTGATGGTGATAAAACGGCTAAATTTAAGCCGTATAATGGCTTTAAGGTCAGTTTTTCTATTGATTTTGATCACCCCGTTTTCCAAGGTAGCTCGCAATCAGCATCAATAGACTTTTCAAGCACTTCGTTTGTAAAAGAAGTAAGCAGGGCGCGTACATTTGGCTTTATGCGAGATGTTGAGTATCTCAGATCAAAGAATCTTGGACTGGGCGGCAGTGTAGATAATGTGGTTGTTTTAGATGACTACAGGGTTCTCAATGAAGATGGTCTTCGTTATCATGATGAATTTGTAAAGCACAAAATGCTAGATGCTATTGGAGACTTATACCTTCTTGGTCATGGTTTGATAGGCCAATTTGATGGACACAAATCAGGTCATGAGTTAAATAATCGCCTTGTTATAGAGCTTTTAGAAAATAAAAGTGCATGGGAAATAATTTCATTTGATGATGTAAACGCTTCACCTATTTCTTACTTGAAACCAGCTGCTTTACCTGCTTGACGGGTTGTGTTGCTGTAATTATTGCGCATAAAGGCTGTGAAAACAGATCTATAGAGATATTTTCGTCAAATTGTCGCCATTTCAGCTTCAAAAAAAATATCTTTATAAACCAAAGGGTTATATTAATTGTTCTCGTAAGATTATGTTATACCAATGCCATGTAGGTTAGAAGACTCTTAACAAAATGCAAGACGGTAAAAGCGTTGCTAACTTAGTAGTAGTGTCCGGTTTAAAGCGGTCTTGTATGGAGTAGTTGCAGTTCCTTTTTTCTTGCTTCTAGGGTGGTAGCTTCTCTGTTATTCTTTGATTGAGTATTTCAAGGCATGGAATGAAAATCATTGTTGTAAAAAATGATCATGCACAAACATATAGCTTGCAAGCCATAGGATTAAGATTTGTGTTTGTTGTTTTTTTGCTCGTGATACTCATAGCAGCAATTGGCGCTGGTGGCGCATATGTTTGGCTAAAAGCAAGTAAAGATAGCCTGTTGACCTATGAAGGCCTACGTAACTGGCAGGCAACCCTCGGTGATCAAAAGCAAGGTCTAGTATTCGTCAAACAAAAAATGGAGCGGCAGCTAGATGCCTTAACGCTGCGGCTAGCGCAATTACAGGGACGGATAACACGCCTTGATGCACTAGGTGAACGTCTTATTACTAAATCTAATCTTGACGATGGAGAGTTTGATTTCACGGAACCACCTGCGACGGGAGGGCCTCTTGAAACCGCTGAAGTATCTGATTTGTATACTAAACCTGCCTTGATAGATGTTATTAATCAACTGGCTGACCAAATTGATAATCGTGAGCAGCAGCTTAACTTATTAGATTCATTAATTGCAAATCGTGCTCACCATAGTGACACATTTGTTGCTGGCGTACCTGTAGCAAAGGGGTGGCTATCATCAAGGTTTGGACGTCGCGCAGACCCTTTTACTGGCAAAGCTTCTTGGCATAATGGTATTGATTTTGCTGGTAAGAAAGGTACACCTATTTTGGCAATGGCTGCTGGGGTTGTGACATGGGCTAGAGATCGCAGTGGCTACGGGCTGTTGGTGGAAGTAAATCATGGTAATGGTTACGTTACTCGCTATGCACATAGTGATTCAGTTAACGTGGAAGTAGGAGATATTGTTAAGCGAGGCCAGATGATTGCTAAGATGGGTAATTCAGGTCGATCCACTGGCAATCATGTCCATATTGAGGTGTTAAAAAATGGGAAGCCAGAAGACCCTTCACGTTATATTTATCGCAAGGCAACGCCTTAGGATATTTTGATTTTTATTAGTACCTCAAATAGGGTAGTTGATAGCCTCTCTAGGAAGCTAGCGGGGAAAGTTTGTGCAAAATTGAACTGTTATAGTTCAGATTTAAGCTAATATTTTTTCTACTACAATGTAGATCTTTTCCCTGAATTTTTTACAGATTTGATGTCTGCACTTGTCAAGATATAGATAAGGCATAGGCTTTTTTCCGGCAAACGTATGAGTTATTTTTGCGCAATCGCGTAAGTTGATGATGGCTATATACGTTATTCAGCGTTTCTTTTACATCTGTTGTGGCCGTCTTTCCAATTGGTGAAATAAGTAGTCAGAGTATAGTTCTATTAGGTTATATTTCATGTTCCTGCTGATCTGGTGCACTAAAAATGGACACCCTTCTATGCGATTTTTTGTGACTCATATTGCTCAGGACTGACATAGCCCAAAGTACTGTGTCGCCGTTTTCTATTGTAGGGGCTGTTGCATAACTTAAAAGGAAGCTGTTTTTTTGATAAAATACTTTCAAAGTAAACTTGCTTAGGAATGCATATGATCAGCCAGTCAGAACTCGTGAATTTAGAGGATCTTGTTG
>JAQYUY010000069.1 GCA_028728195.1 Endozoicomonas sp. (ex Botrylloides leachii) | reverse complement strand
CAGGTAATACCTAAATCAGGCAAGCCATAAGATGCATTAGCTACACCTGCGCCTGAAAGATAAATAGCTTGATGACCTTGCTGTTCGGCTAACAGGGCACAATAGGCGTTAATCGTCCCAACAATTTGCAATGGCTGATTATTCTGAACAGCCTGCCTAAACCGATAGCTAGGGGTTTTGTTCATTATATAATGCCTCCTTCTCTATGGCTGGGACACTGAATAAAAATGCAAGATCGTGGTAACAACTACCTCTCCAGATAGAGAGAATGATAGCCAAAATTATGTCGCATTAATGGTACATACGCATAGAATAGATACATTTCATACTTATTTTCGTTATTTCTGAGCATGTATGGGCTACATAATACACGACGACAAAATTTTTTAATGTTGAAAACGCAATTTCACTGCTTCGTGCGAACAGTTTATTTTCTTATCGGGGTCTCAGTTTATGTTGATCTAGAGAAGATTGAAAGTACTAAGCTAGGAACGGTCAAAAAGTTGATTTAGCACATTGCGCTAATTGAAAAATACTCAATGCGCCAAATGCTAGTTATCAACCATTCCTGTATGCAATGGGATAGCACTTCTTTCAGTCTATGGGTAAACTGATCACTATTTGGTTGGTGAAGTAGCAATGAAAGCATTGACCGTCATAGAGTTAGCGTATAAAAAAGACTCAAGCGAATACTTTGAATATTTTCGCCATTTGCCCTTGGCATCATTTATAGATAGCTGTGCGGTAGATTATAACGGGAACCATAGTCGTTATGATGTAATCACCGCCCTACCCTCTGATGTTATTACGGTGCGCCACGATGCCGTGATAGTATGGGAAGATTGCCTAAATCAGACTGTAAAATATAAAGGGAAGGGAAAACCTTTTGAAGTATTGTCACAGCTATTAACAAGCATAGCTACCATTGATGATTGCCGGTTTCCCTTTACTGGTGGTGTGCTTGGTTATTGGTCTTATGAGCTTGGCACCTTACTTGAGCCAAAACTTGCACCTTATGATACCCCTAATGAACCACCGTTGATGTGCGTTGGCCTTTTTCGTTGGGCTTTAGTAACAGACCATGAGGATAAAAAAACTTCTTTATTATTTCACCCTGATATAGACTCAAACACCAAAAAAAGCATTACCCAGTCTTTACATATTTGTAAAAAACCATTACTCAATGATTTTAAATTGACGAAAAATTTTACTGCTACTATCTCTTTTGATCAATACCAATATGCCTTTGACCGCATTCAAGATTATATTCTTGCTGGCGATTGTTATCAGGTTAATTTAACACAACAATTCACAGCGACCTATGCAGGCGATAACTGGCAAGCCTATCGGCGTTTGAGACAAGTAAACCCTGCCCCCTACGCCGCTTATTTAGCTTATCCTGATGTCAACATTCTAAGTCTCTCTCCTGAAAAATTTATTCAAGTTACTGAAAAAAAAGTAGAAACTCGTCCTATCAAAGGAACGATTGCTCGTGGGAGAACGCCTGAAGAAGATGAAAAAAATGCCAAGCTGCTGCTGGATAGTGAAAAAGATCACGCTGAAAACCTAATGATTGTTGATTTATTAAGGAATGATCTTGGCAAAATATGTGAAACAGGCAGTATCCAAGTGCCACAATTATGCGGTTTGGAAAGTTATGCAAATGTTCATCATTTAGTCAGCGCGGTAACAGGAAAATTACCTGATAAACTGGATGTTTTTCAGGTAATGGGTGCTGTTTTCCCTGGAGGATCAATTACCGGGGCACCTAAAATCAGAGCAATGGAAATTATTGGTAAACTTGAAGCATCGGCAAGATCAGTTTATTGCGGCTCAATTGGCTATGCAAGCTGCAATGGTCGCATGGATTCCAGTATCACTATTCGCACCATGGCTGCTTTGGGTGAGTCGCTTTATTGTTGGGGTGGAGGTGCTATTGTCGCTGATTCGTCTTGTAGGCAAGAATATGAAGAATCACTGACAAAGGTTAAAATTTTAATGGATGCTCTTGATCAGTATTCAATGGCTAGCCATGCTAGAAAATCAACCTAATAAATATTTAAGAGCACGGCGTTTTAAAAAACCTGATGTGTGACTTTTAATAATCTAGCCAGAAAGGCATGACTACCGCCTAAAATAGAAGTGCGAACCACTATCCAGACGGTATCGGTCATGCCTGTAGAAGAGTTTATCATCAAT
>JAQYUY010000068.1 GCA_028728195.1 Endozoicomonas sp. (ex Botrylloides leachii) | reverse complement strand
TGGCTAGGTAGCTCAGTTGGTTAGAGCACAGCACTCATAATGCTGGGGTCGGCAGTTCGAGTCTGCCCCTAGCTACCATTTGATAAGCGCATCAGTTGGGGTGTCGCCAAGCGGTAAGGCAACGGGTTTTGATCCCGTCATGCGCAGGTTCGAATCCTGCCACCCCAGCCATATTTACATCATCCCTCACTATATGATACCCATCATCCTTTCTAACTAAGCTGCTTTTAGATACGCTACAGTCAGAAGCCTCGCCTGATAAGGCGAGGAGCTGGTACTTAGCAGCTAAGCATGCTCATGGGTAAGGGAATGTAGTGATTAATTACTGTCTTTAGAAAGCTCTGCAATGGTTTTAAGGCGCTTAACTACTTTGTAATTAATAGAATTTTTAGTGTAGAGCCCATTGCTATTTAAATTGCCGGGTTGGGCACCTGTCAGTAGTTCTAACGCTTGATCAACATGATTAACAGCGTAAACATTAAACTGTTTAGCCTTAACCGCATTAATAACCCGTTGATGAAGCATTAGGTTACGAAGATTGGCAGTGGGAATAATCACTCCCTGGTCACCAGTCAATCCGCGGGCGTTGCAAAGGTCAAAGAATCCTTCGATTTTTTCATTGACACCACCAATCGCTTGAACTTCTCCATGCTGATTCATTGACCCAGTAATAGCATAGCATTGTTTTATGGGGGTACTTGTCAGCGCTGAAATCAGACAGCAAAGTTCGGCCATGGATGCGCTATCACCATCAATATAACCATAAGATTGCTCCATGGTGAGACTGGCAGAAATAGCTAATGGAAAGTGCTGTGCGTATTTGCTGCCAATATAGCCCGTTAAAATCATAACGCCTTTGGAGTGAATGGCTTGCCCAAGAGAAACCTCTCGTTCAATATCAACAATGCCTTGGGAACCGGGATAAACCGTTGCTGTAATACGAGCTGGTGAGCCGAAGCAGGTATCACCCACAGCCAGTACCGTGAGGCCATTGATTTTACCTATTTTTTCGCCTTCGGTATCAATAAGGATACTGCCCTCTAAAACCTCTTGGAGCATTTGATCTCTGACGCGGCCGGTACGTTCAGCCTTGGCTTCTAGGGCGTGCTCAATATGGTCATGATTGATTTTCCGGCCATTTTGTATTTGACGCACCAAGTCAGCCTCGGCTAACAAATCAAATAAATCACCAATTTTGGCAGACATTTGCTGTTGGCTTTCCATTAAGCGACAGCTGTATTCTATCATGCGCGCGACAGCCGATGCAGTTAGGGCAGGATAGCCTTCATCATCGGCACGGTTTTTTAGCAGCTGAGCAAAAGCAGCGATGGTTTCTGGAGAGCGGATAATTTGGTCGTCAAAATCAACCAAGACCCGAAACATTTCATGAAAATCACTGTCGAGTTGTTGCAGGATATAATAAATTTCCCGTGATCCAATGAGAATAACTTTAATATTTAAAGGAATAGTAGCGGGTGTTAATGTGGTTGTGCTGATAAGTCCCATTTCTGAATAGGGAGATTCAATTTTTAATTGTTGCTCTTTCAAGGCGCGTTTAAGCGCTTCCCAGACAAAGGGTTCTTCGAGTAACTTGTTTGCATCAAGTAGGAGATAACCGCCATTGGCTTGATGAAGTGAGCCGGGGCAAATTTGATGATAATTCGTCACCAGTGCGCCCATTTCGCTGGCATACTCTATTCGTCCAAACAAATTCTTATAGCTAGGATGCGACTCATAAATTACAGGTGTCTCTGGTTTTTTAGAGTGAGCAACGGCAATATTGGGTGCATAAAGCTCCTGTAAAGTCGTTCGTTTAGTGGCATCTTCGCGCGCTTCCGTAGCACGTTCATCAGCTAATACTTCAATCACTGTACGGTGTAGGTGTTGTTTAACATCCTCAAGGTAATTCAAAATGGATGTTTGCCCACTGTATTTTTTGTTGAGCACTTTTAGCAGGGGTTCTAAAGCCTGGTCAATGGTTTCCTGGTTCAATTTTTGTAATTTTTCATTAGATTCACGTTTCCATTGCGGCAGCTCAACCAATGCTTTATTAAGCAGGACTTCCAGTTCAGTAATATCACGATTGAACTTTTCTCTTTTTTTATCAGGAAGTTGGGCGAACTCTGTTTCGTCCATAGGTTTCCCGTCCGTTATAGGTGTAAAGCTCAGTGATCCCGTATCGCGATAAAGGGCAATGTTTCTCTTTATTGCTTCTTGTT
>JAQYUY010000067.1 GCA_028728195.1 Endozoicomonas sp. (ex Botrylloides leachii) | reverse complement strand
AATTAACAAATTAGCAAAAAATGTACTTTAGTACATGTAATAGTTTATGCAGATTGCCCTAAGAGTAGCTAGTATTAGTTGATTAGGGTGCGAGGAATCGATGATTTTCTGCTCTCTATAAAGTCTACATAGATAAATGTTAGACGCTGGCTTAGCCAGTCAGGAGAATAGTCCTACCTTACAAGAGAATAAAGGCTATTCAAAATATGAGAATTATTAAGGAGTACAGAAATGTCAAAAGGGCATTCTCTACAAGACCCTTACTTAAATGTACTACGCAAAGAGCGTGTACCAGTTTCTATTTATTTGGTTAACGGTATTAAACTACAAGGCCAAATTGAGTCTTTTGATCAATTTGTTATCTTGCTAAAAAATACAGTAAGCCAGATGGTTTATAAGCACGCAGTATCGACTGTTGTGCCAAGCCGACTTGTTCGTTTACCCTCCCAAGGGGAGCATGAGCAGCCTTACTCAGAAATGGCGTAAGTATTTAGCTTGTGTGGTAAAAAAGGTACCTTAGGTACCTTTTTTTATGATGCTAAATGAGCATATCATTATATATAAACCATCTCGGCGATACTTTTCTTATCCGTTCAAGCTAAGTAGACTGTTTTTAGTCATCACAACTCATATAGAATGAAGACTATTAGCTGATTTCCGCCCTAGTATCTTGAAGTAATTTATGGATAATTACGGTCGCTAAAGTGTAAAAGTGTATAAATATTGGCTTATTCACGGGTGAAAATAGTATCAACTGGTTAAAAATAGAGCTACAATGCAGCCTATTTTAATCAGAGAGAAGTCTTGGCACTTCGTTTTTACTGCATTTATTGATGTGAAGCCCTTCAGAAAGGGTGAGATCAGTAGCTAACTTTCTGGTCAATAGCCTGAAATTTGAGTGCAGGGTTGAGCTTTATATCTTGCTAAAGGCTCTTAACGCAGTCATGGACTAACTACCTGAATAGCTTCCCTTAAAAGAGGGAGATAGCGCGAGTGCCAACAGGTGTGTGACTGCGTCTTAAGCCGCTTATGGTAACATGGCGGTTGTATGTCGATTGGTATTATACCCCAGTAGTCCTGTAGCAGCCTTGCTGAATACAAAACTGTTTTTAATGGAGTACTTAATGTCCCAATCTTCAGAAACCATTACATCATTTGAAGAACTTTCTTTAGCTCCTGCCGTTCTCAAAGCTGTGCAGGAATCTGGTTACGAAACTCCCTCGCCAATTCAAGCACGTAGCATTCCTCATATATTAGAAGGAAGTGACTTGCTAGGCCTGGCTCAGACTGGCACCGGAAAAACAGCTGCATTCGCACTGCCCTTGCTTTCTAAGGTTAACCTGTCTCAAAAAGCTCCCCAAGTTCTAGTGCTAGCGCCTACACGAGAATTAGCCATTCAGGTGGCAGAAGCATTCCAGCGTTATGCTCGCCATATATCGGGTTTTCATGTGTTGCCTATTTATGGTGGTCAAGATATGCGAGGACAGCTGAGAAGCTTGAATCGTGGCACACATGTTGTAGTCGGTACGCCGGGTCGAGTTATGGATCACATCCGTCGTGGTAGCTTAAAACTTGATGATATTAATGCTGTAGTGCTCGATGAAGCTGATGAAATGCTACGCATGGGCTTTATTGACGATATAGAATGGATTATGGAAAGGACACCAGAAAAGCGTCAGGTTGCTTTATTCTCTGCAACCATGTCACCGCCTATTCGAAAAATTGCCAATAAATACCTGAGTGAACCTGCCTACGTTGAGATTAAGGCGAAAACAGCCACTGTTGATACCGTTAGTCAAAGAGTATGGATGGTTAGCGGCATGCACAAACTGGATGCATTAACCCGCATTCTGGAAGTTGAGCCATTTGATGCCATGATCATCTTCGTGCGTACTAAAACAGCAACAGTTGAATTAACTGAAAAGCTTGAGGCGCGTGGTTTTGCAGCTGCTGCGCTAAATGGTGATATGAGTCAGGGCTTGCGTGAAAAAGTTGTTGAGCGCCTTAAGCGTGGTTCTTTGGACATCTTAATTGCAACAGATGTTGCTGCTCGCGGGCTTGATGTTGAGCGCATGAGTCATGTGGTAAATTACGATATTCCTTACGACACGGAAGCTTATATTCACCGGATTGGTCGTACCGGTCGTGCAGGTCGTCAGGGCTCTGCCATCTTATTTGCGACACACAGAGAGCGACGTATGTTATTTGCAATTGAGCGCGCTACTCGCCAACGTATAGAAGTCATGACCTTACCATCCATGAGCGATGTCCGTGATATTCGTATCAAGCAGTTCAAAGGAGAAGTTGTTGAGAATTTAGCTGATGCCGACAAGCTTACACAGTTCCGAGAAGTCATTACATCCCTGGTTCAGGAGCATGATTTAGGCTTTGAAGACCTTGCTGCCGCACTGTGTTATATGGCGCAAAAAGAACGTCCATTCCCTGAAGCGCGTGAGCCAGAGCTTCGGCATCATCGTGAAAAACGTGAGCGTAACCACCGTGGCGATAATTTCCGTAGGGAAGATCGTCCTCGCGGACGTGAGCGTTCTAATGAAGGTATGGTTCGTTATCGTGTGGACCTTGGACGTGAACAAGGTATTAGCCCAAGAGACTTGGTTGGCGCTATTGCCAATGAAGGCGGCATCTCTGGGAGCAGTATTGGCCATATCAGGCTATTTGAAACATGCTCTTCTGTTTATTTGCCTGCGAATTTGAATGAAAATACGTTAGCAATACTTAAGCGTGTAAAAATTCGTAATCAAGGGTTGGGCATTCGTCTATGGGAGCAAGATAGCGCTCCTCGTGGGCGTGGAGAAAGCCGTAAGCGCTCTAGTCGACTATGCGGAGAAGAGGGCCGTCGTAGCCGCAAGTCTTTTTCTTCAAAGGTTTCTCGTCATTAGGTAGTGATCTATGACACTATTTCTGGGCTCTGATGATGGTTAGAGGATCATTAAAGTAAGGTATGAGTATCATGTATTTCATGCAAAACAGCTCAGAATAGAAGCCATGAAGTTAGCCGGGAAATCTAGCACTCCTCTAATGCAGCCAAGTAATTAGAGGGTGCCAGCTTTTATTGCATATAATTAGGTTTTAATGCTTTACCAGATTATTTGGTAGTACATAAAAGTAGATTGCAAAAAAATGACATATACTGCCCCCCAAAACAAATAGATGCCAAATAGCGTGATTAAAGGGCAGGCGGTTCCATAAATAGAAAATGACACCCAATGTATAAACGACTCCTCCTGCAACTACCCAGTTAATTCCCCCTGAGGGTAATTTTTCTGTTAGCTGTTTACTTGCTACTACTATGAGCCAGCCCATTAAAATATAAGTGACTACTGAAAGCTTTTTAAAACGCTCAATACATATCAGCTTAAAAATAATACCAAACAGTGCTAATAACCAAATAATGGTAAAGAGAACCCAGCCAGTGGTGTTTCTCATTGTAACCAGCAAGAAGGGTGTATAAGTTCCAGCTATCAATAGATAGATAGCGCAATGATCCAGCAATTTGAATATTCGTTTGGTATGACTATGTTGAAAGCTGTGATACAGAGTTGAGGCAATAAATAGCAGTATCAGGGTTGTACCATATATACTGAAGCTGATGATTCGCCATGGATCATTTTGAGAAATGGCACAGGTTATTAGTAGTGTCAGGCCAGCAACACTGAGTAGAGCACCTAATCCATGAGTAATGCTGTTTGCAATTTCTTCAGCTAAACAAAAGTTGTGACTGAAGACTCTATTGTGTGGCGGTGTTGATGTGCTCATAGCTGCTCCTGTGGTGCCCCCACTTTAGATGCTGGCATGGTTATTATCTGATAAACCCATGGTGGAATAGCGACTAATAGTAGGGGTATAACGAGGAGTTCCAATATAGCGCTTCTACCTATATAACCAGCTACCCTATATTACCAGCGTAGTAGCACAGTTGAAATGAGCTATTAATATGGCTATTGAGAGACAAAATGAAAAGATTGTTGGCGTATGGTGTAACAGTTATTGTCATAAGTACACTCATAATGGGGTGTAGTAATGATCCTTATGTAGTCAACCCAGCGGTGATAAGTAGTAAGGTTTGGGTATTAAAAACTATTAATGGTATTACACCTGTCAGTCGCTCAGCCCCAGTAACAATAGAATTTAATGCGGTCAATGCTCAGCAAGGTAGAGTTTCTGGTCAAGGCCCCTGTAATCGCTATTATAGCGGGTATAAAGTTGAGGGCAAAAATGTTCTCTTCACCACCCCCATTGGCTCAACGATGCAGGTCTGCCCTATACCCTTGCTGGAGTCTGAAAAAGACTACCTAACAGCATTGCAGGGGACTAAGCGGATCACATTCAAAAATGGCCAATTGCAATTAAAAGATCACTTAAGTGCAATAACGTTAATCTACGGGCAGGAATCGGGTGTAGTGCGTGTTAATATTACAGCTCAAGCAGAGAGTTTCCCCGCAGGCTCGCAATTCATTATTAGTTTGCAGGAGCAAGGTTCAGAGGGCGTATCTTCAAGCATAGTTGGCATGAGTGCAATTCAGTTGAAGGACACACATTATGGTACGGTGTCATTTCTTGTCAGGTATGCGCCTATACTGGTAAAGCCTAATCGATCCTATATCATTAATGTACGGGTAGATAATAAAAAAGGTGACTTGATTTATCGCAATTTAGGCATTGACAAGGTTGTGCTATATCATGTTGGTTAGCAGTTGTGCCAATCGTGTTTTCTAATTGCTTTAATGAGTATGGTAATAAGACTCCAGAGCAAGGCGAAGTGACGAGTAATTGCAGAGCTATTGTTAGAGGTGCCAACGCAGTCTAGTGTTCAGATGGTCAGTGCAATAGCATAGTTAGAAAAGATGATTGATATTGATAGCTATAGGGGTGAGTTTGTAGGGTATTTGCAGCATGGCTGAATTCAGCAGCATAATAGTCTAGGATTCTTTTTTCCCTGCAGTCCATACGGGGAGTTCATTTTTGTACATATAAGCTTTATTGCTCGGATTGTTGCGGATTATATGATCCCATTTTTGAGTATGGGTTAATTTTTTTAGCCTAATTTCTTTGCGAATAGCTGAAGACCTGTCATGCCCTGTTTCAATATACAAAAGCTGTCGTGGCTGCTTTGCTCGAAAAAACTTAGCGCCTCCTTTGCCAGTAGCGTGCTGTTTCCAACGACGCTTTATATCGGTAGTTACCCCAGTGTAAATAAAGAGGTCTTCTGTCATTATCATATAAACCAACCAAGTCATTACATCTCCTTATTGTAAATATATTGAATAGATATACTTTAATTTGTTGTAGTGCTTTATACATATATAACGTGTTAACTACCGTTATAGATCTAATAAATTAGACATAATATACGTTATAACAAGCGACCATTAGTATTTAGTTATAGGTATAATTATTATATCCAGATATTTTTTAATAAAATATAAAACGTCTAATAATATGTTTACAAACATATACGTTATAATTTTCCCCTTTTACAGGTTGATATATTTATCTTACATTTATGGTCGTTTAAGTTACGGGTATGGTGTTGAGTTAATATTATTCTGCCAAATTCGATAAACTACCTATGATATCGGTTTCACTAATGAAGCATATCGACCTAAAATTTGGTAATTTAGAGCTGTTTTAAATACAAATCTTAATAGAAATTATATTTTTAAGTATTGGAAAAGGTAAATAAATATTATTATATTATAATATTTATGTCGTTAACTTTGGTCGTAGGCGTTAAAAAACACACACCTTAATTGTTTACAGATCAATTAGTTAGTGATAAATTGCTGGATATTTAAAAGTGCTGTTTTCCCTTAATTTTATTAAAGACCGGTGAATAGAGAATGAATATTTTTGAAGAAGCTCTTGATGTTTTGAAATCCAAAGTGCAGCTGCGCAAATTGTTTCAAGATATGCATGCTGAAGATCTTCAGCGAATAATTAATCGTCTTGATAGTATTTATGAAGAAAAACTGTTGCTTCAGCAGGAGCAAGAAAAAGAGCAGAGTCGTAAGCGAGAAGCAATAGAGGCTGTGCTAAATCAAATGAAAGAGCTAGGTGTTAAAGCTGATGATATAGAAAGCCTTATTGGTAGTGCGCCAATGCGTAAACATAAACCACGCAAGCGTTATGTATTTAGTTACCAGGCTAAAGATGGTAACGATACGAATTGGGAAGGAGCTACTACAGGTCGTATTCCTGCTGAGTTCTCTGATTACTTAAAGCGTACTGGTAAGGACCGTAAAGACTGTATTATCTCTGAGTTAGATTAGAGCACACCCTTAAACGTTGTGACATAGTAAGAATCAGGTACCTCTATGTTTGAGTGAATTCAGGGTACAGGATTTAATATTTGAAATGGGTAATGCATCATATGCATTGAGTGCTGGTTGATCGGTATTACCGTTATCGATTATTAGGGTTTTTAATCTTCTGACAATCATTGAAGTTACCAGCTCTCATTGTGAAAGAAAATCTATGCCGTAAAGAGCTGTAAATAACAGAAAAGCAATCTCTGAGTTACAATATTTTTACTGCAAAGACTGTGGAAAAGCTTTCAAAAGGATTTTATCTATAACAGTAATCAGCCTAATGTTCAGGATTGAATCATAGGTATGGCAGTGCATGATTCGGGTATTCTAGATACATGCAACGTGTTGGGTATTAATCAGGGCTACTTCATAGTTGTAATGGTAAGAGAAAATACAGTTGCAAGCTGAGCAGAATGGGGTTCTTTATGTTTTAAAGAACTATTTCTGTTTAGCCTGCAGCTGCTGCCCCTTAAAAATTAGCTATAACAGAGTAGGCTTAATGGTCATCCATATTTGACCTGCTACCATTCATTGAATAGGTCCATATAGCACATCAACCTTGGTTTAGTACTATCCCAAGAAGCAGTAGTATGATGTATTTTGGTAACTTCAGGCTCTATTGCGGTCTGATCTGTTATTGGAGTAGCAGAAGCCTGCGGTGCAAGCAACGCCAGTGGTAAAGCCAGGGCGCTGGCTTTTAGTAGCAAATTTGTTATTTTTTGGCTCATCCTTAGCTCCTTTTTTATAAAGACTACATACACATTATAGCGCTAATGCTACTGCTAAGGAGAGGCAATTATTAAGAATAATAGCGAGTGGTGAATTGACGTGCTTTTGATGCTGATGCCTTCGGTAAAGGCACTCATTTTGCTGTTTATTAGTGTTAAATTCAGCCTGTTTTATAATGCTCTATTGTCTGGTTAGCATTGTTTACGAGCGAGCACTTCCTTAGCGCGTAAGCGTGGTGCTAATTTATCAAGAATACCATTAATATAACGGTGAGAATCTTGAGCTCCAAACCTTTTTACCAATTCAATGGCCTCATTAATCACCACTCGATAAGGCACATCAGGCTGGTTAACTAGCTCATAGCAACCTATGCGTAAAACAGCTAGCTCTACAGGGTCAAGCTGATCCAGAGGACGGTCAAGAGCTGGCGTCATTGCCTCATCAATGTGGTTAATCTGGCGAGGAACGCCATGAATGATCAGGTTAAAATAATCCTCATCTATTTTGCTCATGTCATTATCAGTTTTGAATTGAGCTTCGATTTTATCCACAGATAATTGAGTCATTTGCCACTGATATAATGCTTGCAAAGCAAGCTGACGAGCTTTACGGCGAGCCGAGGGTTTTAGTCGACTACTATTTTCTTTTTTGTGTTGCTGGGGCATCAGGATGCCTCCAGCTGTTTCATCAGAGAAATCATTTCAATAGCAGCCATGGCGGCTTCACTGCCTTTGTTTCCCGCTTTAGTACCAGAGCGTTCAATGGCTTGCTCAATGGTATCAACTGTCAAAACGCCAAAGCTAACCGGTATTTCCAGCTCCATGCCAGCATGAGCCATGCCTTTTACACACTCACCAGCAACGTAGTCGAAATGAGGTGTACCGCCTCGAATAACCGCACCCAGAGCAATGACGGCATCAAACCGACCGGCTTTAATCGCTTTCTTGACCACTAAAGGTATTTCAAAAGCGCCTGGGCAGCGGATAATAGTAATATTATCTTCAGCTATGCCATGGCGCAGCAGCGCATCAATAGCCCCTTTTTCTAAACTTTCTACAACAAATGCGTTCCAGCGAGCAACAACAAGTGCAAACTTGCCATTATTAGCTTGCAGTGTACCTTCAACTGTCTTTATAGACATAAATCTACCCTTATAAACACTTAGTAACTTTGATGCTGACTGGGTGTCTGCTGTCGCCCGCAGCAAAAAAATAAGTAATAGCAAGAAGCATCAGAAAAATATTATCCATCACGCTCTTACGAAGAGACCGCTGGTAAAAGATCAAAAAATAGTCTCTTAGCCAGAATATATCAAATGAATTCATAAGGTGAGCGAATATTTTCGACTACATCAAGATCCAAATTTGATAAGGCAGCAGGCCAGCCTTCTGGTGAGCCAAGCAAACGCACCTTGCCAACATCAAGGTCTTTTAAGACTTGAACGCTTTTAGCAAGAGCATGAGAGGTATCTATATTGTGACTGAAGTTATTACCTCTAGTTTGGCTAAGCTCTGCCAGTAAATCAGATGATTGGAACATTGACGCTAGCAAAACGATAACACCTGTGTCTGCATTTTCAACCGCTTGCATTGCTTGATGGAGAGACCAATCGGGGTCAGCCACGTTATTTATCGCACCCAGCAGATCTTGCAGAGGTTCTACTCTATGTACTCTTACCATGCAGGGAGTTTCTGGGTGAATGTTGCCCTTACTAAGTGCTATATATTGACTACTGCTTATCGTATCGCTGTAGGTTGTCATGGCAAATGAGCCAAACTTAGTGTCCAGCATCTCGCGTTTTTGGCGAACCACTGTTTTCTCATGCGTCATACGATAATGAATCAAATCAGCAATCGTACCAATCTTAAGACCATGTTTAGCGGCAAAAGTTTCTAATTCAGGTCGACGAGACATCGTGCCATCTTCATTCATAATTTCAATAATTGCAGCACCCGGCTTAAGTCCGGCTAAGCGCGTTAGGTCACAACCTGCTTCTGTGTGCCCTGCGCGAGTTAGAACCCCTCCGTCTTGAGCGCGTAAAGGGAAAATATGGCCAGGTTGAACAATATCTGCAGGCGTTGACTTGGCATCAATGGCAACAGAAATAGTGTGTGCTCGATCTTGAGCAGAAATACCTGTAGTGACATTTTTAGCCGCTTCAATTGAAACGGTAAAGGGCGTACCATAACATGACTGGTTGTTGTTCGTTGCAACCATAGGCGGTAGCCCAAGATAGTCACAACGTTCACTCGATAGAGCCAAGCAAAGCAAGCCGCGCGCTTCCCGCACCATGAAATTGACAACTTCAGGCGTAATTTTTTCGGCTGCAATAATCAAGTCGCCCTCATTTTCACGATTTTCATCATCCATGATAATGACAGGTTTGCCCTGACGAATATCGTCGATAATATCTTTAATAGCGTTCAGTGGCATGGCATCCTCGAGGTATAAACTCAGCATCCGGTATTACTGGCTCAGCTGTATTTGAGCTAGCGGAATGTGCAGGCATTGAATCGCAGGTATCTTACTGCTTTACCATGGCGAATAAAACCGTATTTTTTCTATCAAGTAAGTTAAAGTAACTGGCTAGCGTATAAACCCGTGTTTTGCCAAAAAAGAAGTGCTAATAACTGGCTCTGGTGCAGTGCTCGGTTTGAGTTCTGGATCATATAAGCGCTCAAGGTAACGGGCAACCTGGTCTACTTCTAGGTTAACTTTGCTATCTATACGCCAATGGCTTACGGTTGTGACTGTCTTAGTATGAGGAACAATATTCAAAGAAAAACAATTTTTGTCTACTTCATTAACCGTTAGGCTTATACCATCAACAGTGATTGAGCCCTTTTGCGCTATATAGCGCGCTAGCGACATCGGTGCGTTAATCCAATAGCGAGAAGATCTTGCTGATGGTTCGATGGAGATCACCTTGCCCACACCATCGACATGACCACTGACCAAATGGCCGCCCAAACGACTAGCGGGTGTAAGTGCTTTTTCCAGATTCACTACAACCCCAGCGTTTAGCTCGCCAAGTGTTGATTTCTCTAGGGTTTCTATAGAGACATCGGAAATGTAACCATTATCTAGTAGCTCAGCGACAGTTAAGCAGACGCCATTGGTAGCAATGCTATCGCCAATCTGCACATCAGAGATATCCAGTTGAGCAGAATGAATACATAACCGAAGATCCCCTGCACAGTGTGTTGCAGAGCGAATGGTACCTACTGCTTCAACAATACCGGTAAACATGGATCACCCAAAAAAACGTACAATAGCCAGTCATAATAGCAGTAATTTAAAGATGGTACAGTAGTTGTAATCGAACTATTTTACCTAAAGCGGAGGCTTCATAGCATCTTTAAATACAATGGGTATATACTCAAACGCTTTCAAGATGCTCGCGTTTATTCAGCTATAACCCTTCATTTTAAGGAGTAAGCTTGGAAGAAAAATGAGCATCTTGAATTCACTTGGGTATAGAATATGCGCGCTTTGGAAACATGCGTGTTAAAGTTGCTACCCCCACGAATTCATTAAAGGGAATATTCGTCACGTGCTGAACTAACGTTTTGTTAGCTGATTTTTAAATGAACAATACTGCTGTTGTTAAGGACTTCATAAATGGAAAAACTATTACGTCTCCTTGCTGATCGAGAGTTGCATTCAGGTGAGGAGATTGGTCGCTTATTAAATATTAGTCGTGCAGCAGTGTGGAAGAAAATTAAAAATCTGCAAGCTCTTGGACTTCAACTTGATGTGATTAGAGGGAAAGGATACCGCTTAGCTTCAGGCGTTGAGTTGCTTGATAGCACGACTATTTGTAACGCGCTTGATAAGACCGTACTTAATAACACGGTTTTGCATACTTGCCTGATAACTGAGTCAACCAATGATTTAATATGCACACTCGCAAATCGATCTTTCTCCAATAAAATTCAATTTTGCACTGCAGAACACCAAACGCGAGGCCGTGGTCGTAGGGCTAGGCAATGGTCTAACCCATTTGGTGGAGCCATTTGTCTTTCCGCTTTATGGTGTTTAGGTGAAGGTACAGCTTCTCTTGAGGGATTAAGTTTGGCCGTTGGACTTGGAGTCTTGCAAGCATTGACATCTTGCGGTGCAACAGAGCTGGGATTGAAATGGCCTAACGATATTCTTTGGCAGGGGCGTAAATTGGCAGGAGTGCTGCTTGAAGTTCATGGTGACCCAACAGGAGATTGCCAAGTGGTTATTGGCATCGGTGTCAATATAAAATTGACGGATAAACAGCTTGCTACTATTGACCAACCCGCTGTAGATTTGGCCACAGTTTGCGGTCAAAACATCAGTCGTAATCGTGCCATCAGTGCCATAATCAATGCGCTGTATCATATTCTTGAGGGCTATAAGGTTAAAGGTTTTTCAATGTTTCGCGATCAATGGTGTCAGCATGATATTGCTGTTGGGCAAGAGGTAACGCTGGATGCATCAGAAAAGAAAGTTAGAGGGCGAGCTCTTGGCATTAGTGAGGGAGGTGGAATTATTCTGGAAACCGATAAGGGATGTAGAGTATTTCATGGTGGCGAGATATCGCTGCGGATAGGCGGTTGATCTTTCAGGAGTATGATTGTCATGAACCAGCAAAAAGATAATTGTTCTTTAGCTGAAGGAAAAATACTTGAGTTAGATGCAGGAAATACTCGATTGAAGTGGCGAGTTGTCGAAGGTGGGCAGCTTGTTGATGCAGGCTATCTAATTAATACGGATAACTGGCAACGCAAACTGCCAATATTGATAGATGGGTTAGGCAAAATAGTATCTGCCAGAGCCTCACTGGTTTCAGGCGAAGAAAAAAAAGCATTGTTAACAACGGTTATTCGAGATCAATGTGGAATTGATATACGCTTTGCTAGTACGTGCCAATCGATGGGTAATATAACGCTGCCGTATAACTTGGGAGTTGATCGTTGGTTAGCTATATTAGCGGCAGAAAGAAAGCATCCAAACCAGATGAAGCTGGTTGTTGATTGTGGTACGGCGCTTACGTTGGATGTTGTTGCGGCCAATGGTCACCACCTTGGAGGTTATATTGCACCAGGACTTGGGCTAATGGCACAAGCGTTACATGCTAATACTGCAGATCTTATGTTGGTTGAAAAAAGAACTGATAGTGACGCCCTAGGAAAAACAACAGCAGATTGTATTTCTCGTGGTAATTTGGCCATGACGACGGCCTTTGTTTGTACTCAGGCACAGAAATACAGTAACGCATTGGTTTGTCTATCGGGAGGAGATGGTGAATATATAAAGCCCTTCATAACAAGTCCTGTTGATTATCAGCCTGACTTGGTTATGGATGGCTTAGCCTTGGCGCTTCCTTGAGCAGCTGTGAAATAGGAGCCTCCTTAGAAGCTGCTTAATCACTTGAAAGCAGATTGTTAAAAACCTTTCGTTAAGTTGGGTTGACATTTTCTTGCATTGAAATACAATAGCGCAACGCTTGGTGGGGTTCCCGAGTGGCCAAAGGGATCAGACTGTAAATCTGACGCGAAAGCTTCGCTGGTTCGAATCCAGCCCCCACCACCATATTTTCTTGAAGAGTATGGGCTGAGATTTGAGTATAATGTAAGTTTTCATTATGGCTTAGCGGGTATAGTTCAACGGTAGAACCTCAGCCTTCCAAGCTGATGATGCGGGTTCGATTCCCGCTACCCGCTCCATTTTAAGTGTTGCTCATATAGCTCAGTCGGTAGAGCGCATCCTTGGTAAGGATGAGGTCGCCGGTTCAAATCCGGCTATGAGCTCCATTACAAATTAAAGGCTTGCAAAAATGCAGGCCTTTTTTTGTTCCCTTATGATTATCTGCGTAACCTATGTAAAACGCTAGCCTCCTTTAATGCTAACCTACTTTGCCGACCACGATAACTTCCTTATTTTCAGGGATTTCATTAAACGACAACACGTGCATGCCTTCAGTGCATAGTCGAGCATAGCGAGCCATCGCCGGACGAAGAGAAGCGTTGACTAACATAATAGGTTGTTTTCCCTCAGCTACCAACTTGCTGGTTATATCCGGTAGCTGAC
This sequence comes from Endozoicomonas sp. (ex Botrylloides leachii), assembly GCA_028728195.1. Classification (GTDB taxonomy): domain Bacteria; phylum Pseudomonadota; class Gammaproteobacteria; order Pseudomonadales; family Endozoicomonadaceae; genus Endonucleibacter. The sequence continues at coordinate 5,989 of JAQYUY010000067.1, read as the reverse complement.
TTTGTAACTGTTCTGCTACATTGGGCTCTAGCGCCAGTGTTTCTGGAGAAAAGTTACTGCCTTGGCGAGCCTGCTGATAACTTTGCATCATAATTTGCTCTAGCTGTGAGCTCATAGTAACGGCTGGTACCTCTTTTTCGCTACCGACTAGACCTTGTACAATGCTCCGGCGTAGAGCAATACGAACCTCTGATGTTAGCTGCCAAGGTTCCTTCATATTTTCAGACGTTTCCAGAAGGGTAGAAGCAATAGTTCGAATATCACTCAATGGCACATCTTCTAGCAACAACTCTCGTAGAACCCTTGAAAGTACGCTCATGGATATTTTTTTCGGAATTAGTTCATCTGCTAATTTAGGCGAGTAATGACGTAGTTTTTCTACTAACTGCTCAACTTCATCATGGCCTAATAGCTCACAGGCGTATTCTTCTATCACTTTATTAAGGTGTGTTGCAATAACGCTAGCGGGGTCAACGACAGTGTACCCTAGTCCAGCTGCTTTTTCTCGCTCAGAGGAATCAATCCAAATGGCATTGAGTTGATAGGCTGGATCTTTGGTATCAATACCCTGTAGCTCGCCAAATACTTCTCCGGGATTGATAGCTAATACCTTGTTAGGCAGTACTTCGCCTGTTGCGACCACAACACCTTTTAATTCAATAGAGTACCCTTCTGGCTTTAGGCTCAGGTTATCTTGTATATGAACACTTGGTATTAAAAAGCCTAACTGGCGCGATTGATTTTTGCGGATACCTTTAATTTGAGTTAGTAACTGACCTCCTTGTTTTTCATCTGCAAGAGAGATTAGTTTGAAACCTAACTCCATTCGTAATACATCCACAGGAGGAATGTCGTCCCAAGGTGTTGTAGTATCTGGCTTTTGTTCTTGATTTTCATTTTCAGCTAATTCTCTTTCATCAGTAGCTGATTTTTTCCCCATCCTCCAGGCCATCAGTAATACTGTGATACCCAAACCAATAAAAGTAAAGTGAGGCATTCCGGGAATAACACCCATTATTATTAAAATGACACCTGTCAACATCAAAGCTTTCGGTGATGATAGCATCTGTTCAGATACTTGGTGCCCCATATCCGCAGACTTTGAAACACGGGTGACCATCATTGCAGCAGAAGTGGACAGTAATAAAGAAGGAATCTGGGCAACCAATCCATCACCAATGGTAAGTAATGAGTAAACTGAAAAAGCATCTGATGCAGATAGTCCATGTCCTAATGTGCCAATTAGCATACCGCCGATAATATTGATGGCTAGAATAAGAAGACCAGCAACTGCATCCCCCCGAACAAACTTACTGGCACCATCCATAGAGCCGTAAAAGTCGGCCTCTTGACGTACGGTATCACGACGCTGATGAGCTTGTTTCTGATCAATAATACCTGCGTTTAAATCAGCATCAATTGCCATCTGTTTACCGGGTAAAGCATCGAGGGTAAAACGGGCGGTTACTTCTGATATTCGACCTGCACCTTTGGTAACAACCACAAAGTTGATAATAACCAAAATAAAAAAGATCACTAGACCTACAACATAGTTGCTACCAATGACCACTTCGCCAAATGATTGGATTACCTTACCAGCAGCATCACTGCCGGTATGACCATTAAGTAATACAACACGAGTAGATGCCACGTTCAGCGCAAGGCGTAGAAGTGTAGAAACGAGCAAAATGGTTGGAAAAACAGCAAAATCTAAAGGCTTTAATGCGTAGACGCTGACCAGAAGAATCAAAAGCGCCAAAGCAATATTAAAGGTGAACAGCACATCCAGCATAAAAGGCGGCATGGGCAGTGTGACCATGCCTAAGGTCATCAGCACAATAAGGGGAATTCCCATACTCAGCCCGCTGAGTTTTTTGGGCATGCGCTGAGTAATACTGTTTAGCAGACGTTGGGCTTCCTTGATCATTGCCTGTCTTCCTATGACTGGGCTTATCGGCTAACTATCTCTTTCATGCTCTATCAATGTTGAAAGAATATCAACATGGCCTCGATGATCTGTAACGAATACAGGCTACATCTATTGATGTTTATCGGTAAATTCGTGGCCTAATGCTACAACTTATCCCATTTCTCTCGAAACTCTGCCGGTATATCAGGGTCTATCATTTCTGGTAGTGTGTTAAACCGGCCCGCTCGATAATCATCAAGATGTTTTACATAAGCTAGCACTTGTGCAACGGCTATATAGAGCTCATCGGCAATCTCTTGATTTAAGTCGGTGGTATGAAAAATGACTCGAGCCAAAACCGGCGACTGAACAACTGGACGGTTATATTCTCTACCCACTGCACAGATCCTTAACGCAATACGATCAACACCCTTTGCTACTAGATAGGGGGCTTTAGCGCGATTGAGATCATAACGCAATGCAACAGCAAAGTGCGTAGGATTAGTGATAATAATATCTGAACCGGGGACGGCCTCCATCATTCTTCGACCCGCAATTTCCTGCTGCTTTTCCCTTACCTTGGAGCGCACTTCTGGCTGACCTTCGGTTTCCTTGCTTTCATCTTTTAGCTCTTTATGCGTCATGCGTAGTTTACGCATGTGATTCCATTTTTGAAAAGGCACATCAATGATAAAAATAATGATCAAGGAAAAGCAAATAACCGCCGAGGCTTTTATGAGATAATCCAAGCCAAGGCTGATACTAGTCATTACAGGAAATCGGTTCAAAGCTAATACGTCTTTAAAGAACCATTGAGCTGTAAGCCAAAGTGAAAAAGCTAGTAATGTAATTTTGGCTATGGATTTGATAACTTCTACTAATGAGCGTATTGAAAACATGCGACCAAGTCCTTTGATAGGATTGAGACGCTCACCTTTTACTTTGATTAATTTGGTTGAAAATAGCCAGCCGCCCAGCATGATAGAAGCCATGACGCTAGAAAAAAAGACTATAAAAAACATGGGGATAACCCCAGTAAAGCCCTCAGAAAAGCTATTAACAAGTTGAGTTTGCAGCCAGTCATCCTGTTTTAATGAGTCGCTATCAAATTGAAAATTTCTTTTCATCACGGCTTGTAACTGCTCGCTAATTAAATGCCCTGTTATTGCAAAAGATGCAATGGCTCCCGCAATGAGCGATGCTGTAACCAGCTCACGGGATCGGGGAACCTGCCCTTCCTCCTGACTTTTTTTAATTTTTCGTTCTGTAGGCTCTTCAGAACGCTCCTGATGTTGCTGTTCTTCTGCCATTTAGCATCCTACACAGAGAAGAATACGTCGCGTAGAGCATCAAGCCCTACACGAGTGAGATCTATAAAGATACCTGAGAATTGACTGCTAACTAGCATTAAAATAATCAGCCCACCTAGCATGGTCAACGGAAAACCCAAGCTAAATATATTGAATTGGGGAGCAGAACGATTCATCATGCCAAAAGTAAAGCTTACAACGAGCAGAGACACCATGGCAGGAATCATCATGACCAAAGCGCTGGAAAACATCCACCCACCCAGTAATGGTATCTGATTAAGCGCTAATTGTGATAATTGAAAAGGTGCAATAGGTAACACGCTAAAACTTTCCACAAGAACTGAAATAGCGACTAAGTGCCCATCGACAGCCAAAAACATAAGAAAACTAATCAATTGAAATAATTGACTAATAATAGGAATTTGAACGCCATTTACTGGGTCCATCATGATCGACATGCCTAGGCCCATTTGCATCGAGATCATCTGCCCTGCCAAGGTAAAAATTGCAAAATAAATCTGTAGGATTAACCCCATCGCAAAACCAATAGCCAGTTGTTGCAATGTGGTAAGTAGTGCGGCACCAGAAATTGGCTCCACCGCAGGAGCAGCGGGTAATAACGGAGCAATAATTAGGGTGATCGCAAGTGATAGTATCAACCGAATTCTGATCGATACGACTCGACTGTTGAGCATGGGCATCGTTATAAATAGAGAGCTTATGCGAAAAAAAGGCCATAAATAGTGACCTATCCAGCCGGTAAGCTGACTGAATGTTAAAAGCTCTGTCATTAGGCTAGCAACTCAGGAATAATTTCATTCATTCGTATAAATAAGTCCATAAATTGCTGTATCAGCCAATGCCCAGTCAGACCAATGGTTATCAATGTTGCTAATAAACGCGGAAGAAAACTCAAGGTTTGTTCATTAATTTGGGTGGCGGCCTGAAAAGTACTGATGAGCAAGCCTAGCAACATGCCAGGAAGAATAATAACTGAAACCATCATTACAATCAGAGTTAATGCATCTCGGAAAAGATCTGCCACAACGTCCGGTGTCATGGTGTTTCCTCGTTTTAGCTTGAAAATTCCATAACTTGCCTTGACGACAGCCCTGTACTGAGATCGGCAAGGTTAGTTGATCTGTACTTATTTGAGTCAGCAAGGTACCAGAAGCATATCTATGAACTACCCCAGCTGGCCTCTATTTGTCATTATTATGACGATAAAACAGCCAATAACTGCTGCTTGATAGCGCTAATAGACATACTTATGGCACTTCAAAGACTATTTATCAATATAAACTATATAAAACCATTTTTTTGACCTGAAAACGATAGAAAGAAGCGATAATTTTAATTAAGGCACTTGTAATACCAATTATGTTTTTTAATTTACCGTAATAAGCATGGGCATCCGTACTCAAGAACAATGGGGAATGATGAGTAATAGCAGGCTAGTGCGAAGAGACTCAATCCAGTGTTAGTGTTCGGGTGGCTAGCACAATAGCCTAGTTAGAAAATATGATTAGTATAATCGGGTAAACCTTGAATAGGTTGTACAAGGATGGAGTACCTATAAATGATGAATACCAATGTCTTTTCTCAAAGCGTACAGCGCTATTTGATGAAAACTAATAATCTTTTGCAAACCAGTATGCAGCGCTTGTCTTCTGGAGTAAGAATTAACAGCGCGGCTGATGATGCAGCCGGCCTTAAAGTTGCCAACATCATGAGCGCTAAAATAGGCGGATTTAGCGCCGCTATTCGAAATGCCAATGATGGCATTTCTTTAGCCCAGATCGCTGAAGGTGCTATGGCAGAAGTGAGCAGCATTATTTTAAGAATGCGTGACTTAGCGGTTCAAGCTTCTAGTGGCACCTATTCTGATACTGATCTGGATGCAATGGATCTTGAGTTCCAAGCTTTACACTTAGAAATTGATAGAATAACAGGATCAACTGAGTTTAATGGCCAGAATTTATTAGGCGGTGGTACTTTTACTATTGCAATTAATCCTGATGATGGTTCAGGCGTTGATATCGTTATTGCTAACCTTTCTGCTGTAGCGCCTGCTGGGGATTTACAGTCATCGGGAAATGCTGCAACAGCAATTGGCGCAGCTGACACAGCGCTGGAAACAGTTGATGCTGAGCGAGCAGCTATGGGTGCAGCTCAAAGTCGTTTGTCATCGGCTATTAGTCATCTCTCTAATATGCGAGATAATTTATCGGCCTCAAGAAGTCGCATTATGGATACTGACTTTGCCGTTGAGACGGCGAATTTTAGTAAGTATCAAATTATGCAGCAATCGGCTCTTGCCGTTTTAGCGCAAGCTAATACTCTATCTAGAGATATTCTCTATCTTTTGGGCAGAAGTTAGCTCAAGGGGGTTTGGTTGCTTTGTGATGTGTTTAGCACCTGTCAATCAGCTATAGAGTGAGGATGAGCCTACATAATACGTCATTAGACGTATTATGTAGGGCAGGTTTAGTCATCAGTCTAAACTGCAATAGGCTCTTTTTTTATAAATACTTTAATTCTCCTGCTATTTTTTTAGGTTGATATGAGCTTTTTGGCCGTATAGCGAGTATCACTGAAAATTAGATAAATCATACATTGACTGCTTTTTATTGTTATCACTTATAAAATAATACCTGATGTGTGACTTTTAATAATCTAGCCAGAAAGGCATGACTACCGCCTAAAATAGAAGTGCGAACCACTATCCAGACGGTATCGGTCATGCCTGTAGAAGAGTTTATCATCAATA
>JAQYUY010000066.1 GCA_028728195.1 Endozoicomonas sp. (ex Botrylloides leachii) | reverse complement strand
AAGCATGGGGCGTGACCTTTGATGAGAAAAAAGTTGTTGCAGATGCAAAAAATGCTTTACCAGTAGGTTCGCCATCGGGTCGACCTGTCAGACACCTTGGTATTCTTGGGCTCAGTGAAGCAAGTTTTAACAAAGAGGATGTCGTCACCTCCTCGTTAACCAGTATCAATCTTGCTACAGCGGGTGCTATCTACCCACTAGATGGCGCTGAAACAACCTTTGAAACCCTACTTCGCTCCAGTAAAAATTCCATGTTAATGAATGCTGATGCCTTTTCAGCAATGATGGATCCAAGCAGTCTTTATAAAGATTTTGTACCTTCCGGCAACGAATATACTTTAATTGCTCGGGTAACTGGTCAGGTAAAAACGGCTTACCCTAATGGCCAGCCGAAAGAAGAAACGACTGAAGATGCCAAGGATAAAGACAGCAATGCTAAACAGCCTGCAAATAACAAGGAAAAAGCACTTGATAAAAAGCAGGTTAAAGATGCAAAGCCTAAAAAGGCGGATAATGAAAAGCTTAAGTCAGTTCATTTGGTTACATCAGAGAAGCCGATTAATGTTATTATTGTTACCGATACCGATATCTTAACAGATAGGCTATGGGTACAAAAAAGCAGATTTTTTGGGCGGGAAATTATCCAACCTTTTGCTAACAATGGCGATTTGCTGATCAATATGGTTGATAACCTGTTGGGTAATGCCGATCTAATCAGCATAAGGAGTCGTGGTCAGTTTGCTCGGCCATTTGATCGGTTAAACAAATTGGAGCAAGCAGCTGAAGCTAATTACCATAAAAAAGAAGACCAGCTCAAGAAACAACTGTCGGAAACTGAGAGTAAACTGCATGAGCTACAAATGAAAAAACAAGGCGTAGAAAAACTAACGCTTAATGCTGAGCAAACAGAAGAGCTCGAAAAGTTTATGCAGGAGAAGCTGAAAATCCGCAAGGAATTAAGAGAAGTACAGCATCAGTTAGGCAAGAACATTGAGCATCTTGCCACTACGCTGAAGCTAATTAATATTTTTGCGGTACCGGTGTTGATCACGTTAGTTTTTTTCAGTTTTCGTTTTTATAGAAGAAAGTTGCGTAAGTAGTCAGCGCTTATTGTCATCAGTTACACCCGACTATTGTCGGGTGTTTTTCTTTATTATGACTGCCACAGCGATGAATAAAAAATAATGTTTATGGCCAATTAATCATGTTAATTTGGCAGTTTTTTTAGTTGATGTATAATGCGTTTTTATCATTAATGCATAATACCCATCGAATGTTTTAACTACGCGACTGGGCTGACCACTTGACCACCAACATTTGCATTGAAGCCATTCGCAATACCCCCGCTATTAAATCATTATTCCGTCTTGTTCGAGAGACCGGTTTCCTATGCTCATTACGGAGTTAGAAAATACGATAGGTATGAGTCCTATAGCGATAGATAGGCAGGTTTGGCGAGTCAGTGGGTTGATTTGATTCGTTTCGCTTCCAGCGCAAGCAGCTGTTGTTTTCGATCAATGCCAGCAGCAAACCCGGTCAGTTGACCAGATGAGCTAATAACTCGATGGCAAGGAATAACAATCAGCAAAGAATTTTTTTTACAGGCAGCACCTACCGCTCTTGCCGCTTGTGGTTTACCCATGTTAATCGCTAGTGTTTTATAGCTTATGGTACTTCCAAAAGGAAGTTTGCATAATTGTTGCTGTACTTGTTGCTGAAATAGTGTGCCAGATAGAGATAGTGGTAGGTCAAACTGGGTCAGGCTTCCTGAAAAATAGACACCTAACTGGTCGGCGGCCTCTTTTAAGAGGGGAGTGCTGTGTTCATGGTTGACTTTAGTACGGCTATTGCAAAACTGAATATGCGCTAGGTGAGTCTCAGATGCTGCTAGCCATAAAACCCCCAGGGGGGATTGCTATTGTGGTGGTCTGCATAACGGTTTTTTTTCATCGATTTCCCGTAGGTATTTAAACAGCTTGCGTGATGCTGCGGGTGGCTTTTCTTGAACCGCTTCTTTGATGGCATTGCGAATAAGCTGTCGAATATGTTGGCGGTCTGCTTCAGGATAGTGATCAATATAGTCTGTTAATGCAGCTTGCCCCTCATTGATTAAGCGGTCACGCCAGCGCTCCAGTTGATGAAAGCGGCGAGTATATTCTTTACTGCTGCTATCTAGCCTATCTAGGAGTTCTTTTATTGGAGCAATGTCTTGATCTTGCATCAGCTTGCCAATAAAGC
>JAQYUY010000065.1 GCA_028728195.1 Endozoicomonas sp. (ex Botrylloides leachii) | reverse complement strand
GGCTGCTTGGGACATTGGCTGCATTATTCGTTGGCTAGACTTTAATGATACTTGGTTAGCTGAAGAGTGGGGGCATCCCTCTGATAATTTGGGGGCTATTCTCGCAGTTAGTGATCACCTATCTCAACAACAACTTGCTAAAGGTGAAGCATCTATAACAATGCGAACAGTCCTAAAATCTATGGTGATGGCCCATGAAATTCAAGGTTGTTTGGCATTGAAAAACGCATTTAACCGTGTGGGACTTGATCATGTTATTTTGGTCAAAGTGGCTTCTACAGCGGTTGTGGCTAAGCTGCTTGGTGCTTCCAGAGAACAAATACTGTCTGCTTTATCTCATGCATGGGTAGATGGACAGAGTTTGAGAACTTACCGCCATGCTCCTAACACAGGGTCTAGAAAAAGCTGGGCTGCAGGTGATGCAACATCCAGAGCAGTACGCTTAGTCGATATTGCCATGCGGGGCGAAATGGGCGTGCCAAGCGCTTTAACTGCTCCGCAGTGGGGGTTTTATGATGTACTATTTTCAAAAAATAATAAGGATCAAAGCATAAAAACAGTGGATCAGCGGAAGTTTTCATTCCAGCGAGATTATCATTGTTATGTAATGGAAAATATTTTGTTTAAAATTTCATTTCCGGCCGAGTTCCATGCCCAAACAGCATGTGAAGCAGCGATAACGCTTCACCCTAAGATAAAGCAGAAGGTCGATAAAATTGAACGCATTGAGATAACTACTCATGAGTCAGCCATTCGCATTATTTCTAAAGAAGGCGAGCTAACCAATGCCGCTGATCGAGATCATTGTCTGCAATATATGGTAGCGATTCCTTTATTATTCGGCAAGTTGACAGCTGAGCATTATGAAGACTCATTTCACCAGCAGCACCCTGAAATAGATAAGCTACGACAAAAAATGCATGTCATAGAAGATAAGGTTTATAGTGCAGATTACCATGACCCAGATAAACGTTCTATTGCCAATGCCATACAGGTCTTTTTTACGGATGGCAGCGCTACTGATAAAATAGTAATTGAATACCCTATAGGCCACAGGCGTCGGCGAAACCAGGGTATACCTTTGTTAAAGGAAAAATTCAAAAACAACCTGATGTCACAGTTTTCATCTTCAACCACAGAGCAAATTTATGACCTTTGTAATCAGCAGGAACAATTTGATGTGATGGCAGTTAGTGATTTTATGAGTTTGTTTAAGTGTTGAGGTGGTGATAACTAAGGTGTAGATGATACAACAACATACAAAACATTAAGCGTGAAATCAGCCTTATTTGCCTTTTGCAATTAAGGAGTTGACGCGCTGGCAAAAGCAAATACGTTATACTTAAAAAAGTATTCTGTACTCGATCGATTAATAGCAATCATGGATGATGGCTTCTCTTATGCCTCACTGTAAGCGATGCGGCGAAAAATTATCTGGCAGTTATGTTACAGCGATGGGGCAGTCTTGGCATGCTTCCTGCTTTACTTGCACCGCATGTAAAAAAGCTATTTCAGCACAGGATTTCTTGGTTTTTTCTGAGCGCCCCTACCATAAGCATTGCCTGAAATGCAGAGGCTGTGGAAAAACCGTTAGTGGCGGTTATATAAAACATAATGGTGGTGCTTGGCATTCTCATTGTTATAGACATCAGCATTATCCGCGGTGCTCAGTTTGCAGAAAACCACTGACAAGGCGGTATTTGGTCGACTTTTGGGGTGATAAGTATTGCTTGTCGCACAAAGATTTTGCTAGCTGTGCAAGCTGTGGCCGCATTGTTTGTGAACATTTAACATCAGGTGGGGTGCAATATCCTGACGGGTTACTGATTTGTACATTGTGTGGTTTGCAAGGTGTTTATACGCAAGAACGCGCTGAAAAAATAGTACAAGAAATGCGATCTGCACTGGCGTCTGTTGGCCTAAAACTTAATCGTGCCCAAGTGCCTGTTAAGCTATGTGGGCGAGATCAACTTCATGAATCAAGCCGCCATGAGTTTCACAATGAGCGTCCTATTCTTGGTCTTGCGCGCTGGTCGATCACTACATCGGGTGGCCGGGTTGTTGCCCGTACATTTAAAGATATTCTAATACAAACTAATTTATCGGAAGCGCACTTTAGAACGGTTGCTATTCATGAGTTAACTCATGCATGGTTTTTTTATAACAACTACCGCAACCTTCCTCTTGAGGTAGAAGAAGGCATGTGTGTTTTAATGGAATATATCTGGCTTAAGAATCAAAAAACTATGGATGCAAAATATCGCCAGACTGTCATCGTTAAAAGCTCAGACCCTATTTACGGAGATGGTTTTCGTCAAGCC
>JAQYUY010000064.1 GCA_028728195.1 Endozoicomonas sp. (ex Botrylloides leachii) | reverse complement strand
TAAACAGAAATATTTACAATTTTATAGAGATAAAAGTTCCATATTAGCATAATAAAAAATCATTGACGTTTATTTGAGGAATAATGAACTAAAGGTTTTAATTTTTCATGGAGAATTTTTGATGGATTTACCTACTGCATAATGTGTTTTTTTTATTAAAAAAAACACTGCCTGTAATCCAGAATAACCTACATGATTGATAACGATATTTTTATCTAAGCTTTATAGATCAAGGCTTTTATCAAAAAAGTTTATCATTTTAGTTAATCTATATTTTATAGGCGTGCTATTACGATAAGATCAACGATCTTGAATAAAAAAACCAATGTACATTTTATAAATTATTAAGCTAATGAAAAATAAAATAATATTTTGTATATTTATAAATAAATACGACGCAAGACTTATTAAAAAGTTAACGACTAGTGACTTTTTTTTATATGTATTTTTAAAGTAAAAAATAAGTAAAAGTGAATATGAAGTTTATCCGTTAAGAATTTTTATGCCTAAACTTATTCCCAAAAGAAATATGGTTTAATTTTTACTACTTTTGGTTGCTAAAAGTATTAACGCTTCATTCTTTGTTGCATTACTAAGCACCTGAATAGTTAGCCAGAGTTGATAGTTGTGAGGAGTTTTGCATGAAAGTATTTAGTAAAAGTTTGCTTTATATAGCCATTAGCAGTAGCTTAATAAGTGCCCCATATGCTGACGCTGGCTCTTTGTCACCTATAAGCAAACCTAATAAGCCTACTGCTGGTCGCGGTGATGGATCCTCTGTAGCTCATGACTGGGTTCACATGACTACAGAGGAAAGGGTCGATTTGAATAAGGATAATCTTCTTATACACGCAACAGCCATTGCTAAATACAAAAAAAATATTAAGAATAACAATAAAAGTATTTCAACTAACTCAAGTACTTTAAAAACGCATGCAACGAATATTCTTGCAAATAGCACAGGTATTTCCGAAAATACAAGTAACATTAATAAGAATACAAAAGGTATTGCTGGAAATGTAAAAAAGATTGATAATAACGGTATGCTTATTACGATCGTTGGCAACACCATGAAGACGAATGCTCGTAAGGTGAAAAGAAATTATGAAATCTTACTAGCTAATAAAGAAAGTTTGAAGACGAGTAAAGAAAGTATTGATACGAATAAAGAAAGTATTAAGAAGAATGAAAAAGGTATAGAGGATAACAAGAGGCTTATTACAGCTAACGCCAATAATATGGCCACGTATGGCGCGGATTTTTTGGCAAAGAATGATGGCCGTTTAACTGCTCATGATACGGATATTGCCGCTAATGCAAAAGGGTTGCAAAATGAAATGAATCTGCGTGCAAAATATGATCAACAGATTCGTTATGATATGACCAGAAACTTTGCACAGGTGCGCAATGTAATTGATCACAACAATAAAGTTGCCTTAGGTGGTATTGCTCAAGCTGTAGCGCAAAGCGCATTACCTCAGGCTTATCAAGGCAAATCTTCAGTGTCTATTGGTACAAGCTACTTTGAAGGAGAAAATGCTATGGCGCTTGGTTTCTCCAAAAATTTTGGCAGTGATCATGAATATACGGTTAAAGCCTCTGTTTCTATGTCTGCTATTAATACGGGTGCGAGTATTGGCTTTGGTTATGATCTATAAACTTAATGCTGATTTAACCTGCGGCCTTTTTAGGTAATGCTTTATTGCCTTTTCTTCAACCTCAGTCACTTTATATTTTGTAAGTAACTGATGTTTTTATATTAATATCTTATCATACTGATGGTCTTTTCTCACTGCCGTGCAGAGCTGGTATTTAGATGATCAGTGCAATAGCGTAGTAAAAAATTCAATGCTCATTACGGCAGTTAGAAAAACGATGGTTATCCGCTTCTTTTACTGATCACCCGCTATGTCGCTGCATTTAACTATATAATTATGCTTTCGATAAGCCCTTTTATATAAAGGGTGTTTGATGTGTTAATTAGCACTATTGTGCTCTATTTAAATAGTTTCTGCCATTTTTTATTAGGTTAAAGGATGATAATAGCAGGTCATGTCTAACACTAGTTAATAATGATTTCTTGAAATAAATTCGGCCATGACTTTGTCATGGATTTCCTCTGACTTTGAAAAGCAAATCGTCCGCCTGACTAAACGCTTAATACGTGTTCGAAATATAAGGTTTTGCCTTTCAATACCTTGGGTAAACTTCTTACTGGCAACGTGCATCTCAAATGGTAGATGTGTTGTGTAAACACTGAAGCTATCTGTGCAGAAAAACTGATGGGAAAACCTGACAGGAGTGACATTAGTCTATGGAAAGTATCTTCATTTCTCCGGCCAAAGGCATGTGCTATAACCCGTTTAAACCTTGGCTCCCAAGCATACCATAACCACCGTTGATTGCGTTTATTCCCAACATAACCCCATTGTTCATCTACTTCGCAGATTAACTGCACTCGGGTATTTTCAAAA
>JAQYUY010000063.1 GCA_028728195.1 Endozoicomonas sp. (ex Botrylloides leachii) | reverse complement strand
ACCTGATAATTTTTAGGCAAAATGAGCACTAAATAAGTGCTTACACCTGTTTTTCACAGGCTATTTTTAGCTGCACCCAAATTTTAGGCGCAGCTATCCTATCATCATGCCAATAATGGCGCTTGATTAAGCACTCTTAATCTCTTTAAATTGAAACTAATGGCGTGCATGAAAGCGGAAAATTGATTTTTACAAACACCTCGATAACGTACTCGTGTCTCATCACTACTAGCATAAAAAAATATAAAATGTCAGACTTTGACTTTATTTAACAAAATACTATTGAAAGGTCATGCAATCATTGAGATAGTGAACAATCAGGTCTAGTTGAAGTTGCTTGATAGCTGTTATATCGAGCTTAGGTTATGCCATAAAGTGACTGGTGAATTTGTATTCCGTAAGCACGTTCACTAGATTGAATCATTATTCAAAAAATGCTTACAACTATATACTCAAACGCTTTCAAGAAGCTCACCTCTATTTGGCTATAACCCTTCATTTTAAGGAGTAAGTTTCTAGAAAATGTGCATCTTGAGGTGTAATGGGTATAACTCCTTTTTTATAATTTAACACCGCAACATAAACGTCACCGGTCCATCATTTAAAAGCAATACTCCCATATTAGCACCAAAACAGCCTGTTGCTACATTACTATGCAACTGTTTTGCTCTGGATATAAAATAATGATATAGAGCTTCACTTTCTTCTGGGGTTGCTCCTGCACTAAAACCTGGTCGCAAGCCTTTTTTGGTATCAGCCACCAAGGTGAACTGTGATACAATTAGCAGACCGCCACCAATACTTTTAAGTCCTAGATTAATTTTACCGTTATCATCATTAAAAACCCGATAATTTAGCACTTTATCGAGTAATTTATTTGCAGTTGCTTTATCATCATTTCGCTCAATACCTAGCAGCAATAATAAACCTAAATCAATTTTTCCAACCGTTGCATTGTCAATGGTCACACTTGCGTGTTTCACGCGCTGAATCAGCCCTTTCATATGATTGTTTATGCTTCCTAAAATGCTTGAGAAAATTTGTCGGTGGCACGTACCAGGGCATCAGTAATGCTAGGTTCCTGCAAGGAGTGACCAGCTTCACGAATAATCTGTAACTCTGCCTTTGGCCAGTGTCTTAACAATGTAGTTGCATTATCCAGAGGACAAACCATATCGTAACGACCATGCACTATAACGCTTGGAATATTTGCGATCATGTTCATGCGGGACAAAATAGGCTGATCTAACCAGCACCGATGCTTAAAAAAATGACATTCAATACAGGCAATAGCAAGTGCATTGTGTGCGTCTGAAAAATGATCCATCGTATCTTGATTTGGCCTCAACGTCAGTACAGCACCTTGCCACGTTGACCAATGCTTTGCAGCATTCATTCTAGCGACTTCATTATCTCCCAATAAACGACGATAATAGGCTTCAATCAAATCCCCCCTTTCATCCTGAGGTATAACCTCAATAAAATGCTCCCAATTATCAGGAAAAATGCGATTAGCGCCGCAATGGTATAACCAATCAATATCCTGCTTTCTAGCTAAAAATACACCTCCTAGCACCATTGCAGAAACCATTTTTGGGTGAGTCTGAGCATATACCAACGAAAGAGTAGAACCCCAAGAATCGCCAAATAACATCCATTGTTCAATACTAAGGAAAAGGCGAATCTTCTCCATATCAGCAACAAGATTAGTCATTGTGTTATGGTTCAATTCAGCATAGGGCGTTGATTGGCCACATCCTCGCTGGTCAAATAAAATGATTCGATATTTCTCAGGATCAAAAAAACATCGGTCTTTTTCGCTGCATCCTGCACCAGGCCCTCCATGCACAAATAAAACAGGGATACCATCAGGCGTCCCACATTCCTCTATATACACTTGATGAGTATGATCCACTTCAAGTCGATGAGTGGCATAAGGCTTGATGGCAGGATACAAAGTGTGCATGAGTAGTCCTTCAAAAAAGCATCAAAGCAATAGTGATGTTTAACCTATCATAGGCTAGCACTATAAAACAGCGGAGAATCGATCAATTTTTCATAGCGGGACTGCTGCATAATACCCAGCATTTTTTCTAACTATGGAGCCTCAGCTGCTCATGTTAATTGAGGTAGTTAGAAAACGCATTTTGTATAATTCCAAAAAACTATTTTTAATAAAATGCTTTCAATTTGAACTCCCTTAGGAAGGTATGAATTTAGTCAGTGAAACTATATATAAAACTGTGTTTCTGCCTACCTTAAAATCAGCAACTAAAGATAGCTAACATGAATAAGCAGCCGCTTAAAACCCTTGATCTTAAGGCGGAATAACCCACCAAAACCGAAAATTATCTGGCCGTATGGGACTGTTGCATGAAACTGATTTTCAAAAAAAACAGCCTATTTTGACAACATCCGCTAATTTTCAGGAAAAATGAGCGTTAAATAAGTACTCACACCTGTTTTTTACAGGCTATTTT
>JAQYUY010000062.1 GCA_028728195.1 Endozoicomonas sp. (ex Botrylloides leachii) | reverse complement strand
GATGCCACCTAATAATGTGACGGTGTCTCAGCTGGTGCGTGACACTGGTATCTCTGACAAGCACAGCGGGCTAAAATTCCTGACACCCAGACAGAGGCACCGAGGAGAGGCCAAAAAACTCATGAATAATCGAAAAACCGTCTACGAGCTTGCCAAGGAGCGCCACCTAGAGCGTTGGGGCACAAGAGCCATCAGCAATTGGGATTTATGTAGTGAAGTGAGGTTTGGCTAAATCCAGACAAATCTGTCGCTGATCAAGTAAGCGAAGCCGCATGAGGTGAGGCGACGACAACTATGTTGATAAACACCGATAGTGACACATCAAAACTATGAGTATTTATGAAGTAGGCTACTTCAACTGCCAGAACAGATTGGGTCTGCTAAGCCTTTCAATTATGAAACTGAGGAGTAATTTATGAGTTTATACCAAAGCATAAAAAAATTTGCTTTTGCCTGTGGAATTTTAGTTTTTGCAACAAGTGCATTTGCTACAGAGAACTCCACGAGACACCAGTTTCAAAATATTATTGATCATGCGCAAACGCAATTAAAAATTAACTCCATCTCTTTGGCAGTATTGATGCCTGATAAAAAACATCCTGAAAGCTTTATAATTGGTACAAAATCAATCTCAGATAAAACCCCAATTAATCAAGGCAGCATTTTTAAAGTTGGTAGTATTGCAAAAACCTACACTGCCACGTTGGTAGCAAAATCAATTGACGAAGGGAAGCTCAAACTAAGTGATAAGTTAGGCCAGTTCCTACCCCAATATTCGAAATGGAAAGATATCACGATTGGACAGTTAATTGACCAAACAAGTGGCATTCTAGACTATATATTAACACCAAACTGGTGGAGAAACTTAATGCTTGAGCGTGGTAAAATTTGGACTGCCAATGAGCTAGCCCAGCTTGCTTACGACGGTCAAGATGATTTCGTATCTGGTCAAGGGTGGGAATATTCAAATACTAATTACATCTTGCTTGGTATGATTTTGCAAAAAATTTACCACACCCCTGTTCAAAAGCTGATGACACAACTCATTCAAGAAGTCGGTTTAAAGCACACCTATTATTATCCAAAACCCTATAGCCAAGCTATTTATTCTCAAATGGTGCATGGCTATTTTCGTAATCAATATGATGCAACTAAATTAAATAGTTCCTGGTTACGTACTGCTGGTGCTATCTTATCGACTCCGGCAGATATGGTGACATGGATGAATGCATTGTTTACCAGTCATTCTGTGAAAGGTTTGCCTATTTCAACGCATTATAATTTTGTGGATACCGCAAGCGGGCAACCATTTAACACCAAATCAACTGTAGGCTACAGCTTTGGAGTTTTTAAACGCATAACTCCTAACGGCCCAATTTATTTTACGCCGGGACTCACCTCTGGTTATGTTTCCATGATGGTTTATGCTCCATGCTATGATACCTATTTTGCATACTCGGGCAGCAAGGCACCTATTCCAGGATTCCAGGACTACATGCTGTCAAAAGTCATGAGTGTATTGGCGCATGATACAAAGTTGCAAACCATGTTAAGTAAGAAGGTATTACCTGCCTACTGCCGTGGCTAGGTTAGAAGCAGTCTTAAAAGTCCAAAAAAACAGTGGAAAATGCTACAAGATATAAACATGCCACAGCAGATAGCCTAGATAGTCAGAGTATTAAAGCAACAGCTATTTCCTGCCCTGATAGAGGTTATGATGGAGGTAAAAAAATCAAAGGGCGGAAACGCCATATATTGGTAGATACTATTGGGTTAATCATGGTTGTAGTCGTTACATCATCTGCTGTGCAAGATCGAGATGGAGCCAAAATCCTTTTACGGAAACTTAGCGGCAGCTGTAAAAAACTACGCCTGATTTGGGTTGATGGTGGGTATAGAGGAGCTTTACCGAATTGGGTTAGAGAACGATTCAAGTTCGCTCTCAGCGTTGTTCTTTGTCGTGATAACCAAAAGGGTTTTAAACTATTACCCAAACGCTGGGTTGTAGAACGTACATTTGGATGGCTGAACCATAATCGCAGGCTTAGCAAGGATTATGAAGTACTACCAGAGACATCTGAAGCTATGATTCAACTGGCTATGATCCATATTATGGCTCGTCGATTAGCTTCATGAAAAACTTTTAAGACTGCTTCTTAGTTCGTCTTAACTCGTGGGGGGGCTTCGTTAGGCTCAATAACTGCATCAATACGGTTGGCACAACGAATAGAGTGAATATTGTGCCAATCAACATTCCAAAGAAAATTACGACACCTAAGTCAAAGCGACTATTACTACCAGCGCCCTGAGCAAAAATTAAAGGTACCACACCAAAGATCATGGCAAATGTTGTCATAAGAATAGGTCTAAGGCGGTGTTTGGCAGCCTCTATCACGGCATCAAGGTGGCTTGTACCATTTTGAATGGCTTTAAGAGCAAAATCCACTAGTAAGATACCATGCTTAGTAATCAATCCTATCAGTGTTAATAATCC
>JAQYUY010000061.1 GCA_028728195.1 Endozoicomonas sp. (ex Botrylloides leachii) | reverse complement strand
TTCTTGATTATCATTGGCCATAATCAAGCCGCCACGAGGGCCTGCTAAGGTTTTATGTGTTGTTGTCGTAACAACATCAGCAATACCAATAGGTGATGGGTATACACCCGCTGCCACCAATCCAGCAATATGAGCCATATCAACCAACAAATACGCCCCAACTTTATCAGCAATTTCACGATAACGCTGCCAGTCAACCAATCTGGAGAATGCAGAAAACCCACCTATGATCATCTTTGGCTTATGCTTCAATGCCAAACGCTCTATCTCTTCATAGTCAATATCACTTGTGGCCGGGTTTAAGCCATATTGAACAGCGTTATAAAGACGTCCGGAGAAGCTTACACCAGCACCATGAGTTAAGTGACCACCATGAGCCAAACTCATACCCAATACAGTCTCACCAGGCTTTAACAGCGCCATAAAGACAGCCGCATTAGCTTGTGAGCCCGAATGAGGCTGAACGTTTGCATACTTTGCACCAAATAGCGCTTTCGCTCGATCAATAGCAAGTTGCTCTACAATATCGACATGCTCACAACCACCATAATAACGCTTACCTGGATAGCCTTCTGCGTATTTATTGGTCAATAAGCTGCCCTGTGCTTCCATCACCCTTGGGCTGGCATAGTTTTCTGAAGCTATCAGTTCTATATGCTCTTCCTGGCGAACAGCTTCTGCCTGCATAGCAGCACTGAGCTCAGGATCAAACTCCGCAATGGACATTTCCTTTTTAAACATAGAACCACACCTTGCCATACCCGTTATTAGTTCGTATTAAATAGGCCAATATAATTGACCTATTTCAGGAAAACTGTAGCCTTATTTAGGCTAAGATCAATCTCAAATGACTAACGCTTGTTCATATAATTAAATAAAGCTAAAGCCTTAGTCTTTTAGCTGAGCTTTTTTAGCGTCTTTCAATTGCCAGATAACCAAAGCCGGTCCTGAGCAGGCATAACCAAAAAACACCAGCATCAGCACCCTTGGCGGATCAGTAAAGATCACCGCAAATGCCAACACAATAGCTAACATAAAAACAAAGTGCACCCTACCTTTTAGGTCAAACGTCTTAAAACTGTAATAACTGATATTACTAAACATTAATACGCCTGCCATGGTCACAATGACCGCAGCTATTAAAGCAATCCAGATAGAACCGCCATTGATACCATAATCGCTAAATGCCCAGATCATACCAACAACTAGCGCCGCCGCCGCCGGGCTTGCTAAACCTGTAAAGTAACGACTATCAGTCACCTCAATTTGAGCATTAAACCGTGCCAACCTCAGTGCCCCACAGGCAGTGTAAATAAAAGCAACCATCCAACCAACTTTACCTAAATCATGTAAAGCCCAGCTATAGCTCACCATTGCCGGTGCTACACCAAAAGTAACCATATCAGCCAAACTATCGTATTGCTCTCCAAACTTGCTTTGAGTATTGGTAAGCCTGGCAACTCGACCATCAAGGCCATCAAGCAACATCGCCACAAATACAGCTATACAGGCTGAAGAAAATAATCCTGCCTGAGCTGCAATAATGGCGTAAAAACCACAGAAAAGATTGCCTGTGGTAAACAGATTCGGCAACAAATAAATTCCTTTACGCCGAATGGTTTGACCGTCCTCATCAACTTCTTCTACATGCTCATCCACGGGAAAAATACCATCAACGCTGGTATCAGCGTGCTCTGTCCCGTCTTTTTTATGCTCCATTGTTCACCATTAAAACCTGTGTTGTTTGGCACTGTATCATGAAAAAAACATTGCCGGTAGCGGATATGCACAAGCTTGAATTGACAACCGTTTTCAAGACTATAAGCTGCTTTGTTCGCAATAATTATCGAGCAAAAATGTTCTTAATTCTATAAAATAAGCAAATGTCATTACTGAAAACAATTGAATCCATGCCAAAAAGCTTATTTACAAATCACCATCGAAGCATGCCACTTGCTAAATGGGCGACTTTACTTCTCGGCTCGCTAATACTATTTTTCTTACTCTCTTCGACTAATAACAAAAGCCTGTTCCTTTTACTCAATGGCCATCTTTCTGACTGGTTTGGCCCTTCCTTTTGGGGTATTATAACCTGTATGGGTGACGGCTTGTTCCTGTTTCCTCTAGGCATGTTACTGGTTTGGAAAAACCCAAAAAAACAACAAGCCATGATAATAAGCATGATTTTGGCTGCTTTAGCACTGAATGCTTCCAAGCATGTTATTGATGCTCCACGTCCTCTAAAAGAACTTGGCAGCAACCTAGTTACGGTAGTTGGCCCTCAGGTTAAAAATTACAGCATGCCCTCTGGGCATACAGGTACTGTCTTTATTCTGGCAGGACTAGCCATTATATTCTCTAACAGAAAAGTCGCCTTGGCAGCAACCGCTTTAGCAATCCTCACAGGGTTATCACGCATTGCTGTTGGTGCTCACTGGCCAGCTGATATTATTGCTGGCGCATGGGTTGGGCTCATATGCAGCGTCTTTGGTGTTAT